>SHVN01000024.1 GCA_009694215.1 Xanthobacteraceae bacterium | reverse complement strand
CGGGGCACTCTGTCACCGGTGGTGAGGTACGGCTTTTGTATTCGCGAATTTGCTCACAAAAAGAACTTATCCCCGCTCGCTCCGGCGCCCCTATATTTGCCGCAGCCTCGCTCATTGAGGGCGTCGTCTTAAGCGGCGTCGGATGACGGGGCAAGGCGCGGCGCCCGACAATGGCGCCGCGGTGGAGCCCCGGCGCGCGTATGCATCTTATGCCAGTATTACCAATTAGTTGGGCGATACGATGTATCTCGGGGCACCTTTTGGGGCACCGCGCTTAAGGCGCGAAGTTGGCAGTTGCATAGGCCGCTTACACTGAAAACCCGGAACGACGACGGTGATGGAGTATGTTCTCTTTGGATGGGACGCCAGACTTCGGCCTGAAAATGGCCGTGCCGTTCAAGGAGGCATAAGGGCTGTTTGCAATTGTAGTGCTAATCTCCAAACGTGAGCCATCTTTGGAGATCGCAATCAACCCGCCATCGAAAAGCGCATGAATGTCGGCGCGTAACAAAAGGCCGTTGCTAAGGTGGTTCAGGTCTACATTCTTTTTGACTTGGATGTGCGCCGCTTCTAGCACTTCGGGGACATTGCAACCGGTGACTGCGCACTTCCCTTGATACGCCTCACGCAGCTTTGCGCGAAAAGCAGCTTGCCCAGCGCGCGCAGCAACGTCAGCGCCACATCAGCGCATCGTCACTCGATGCCCGCGGCGCCGGCCTTCTGCACCACCTTGCCCCACGCCGCCACCTCGCGCTCGACGAACTTCGAAAGCTCCGCCGGCGAGGTCGGCGCGCCAGGCATCAGCCCCATGTCGGCCAGCTTCTTCTGGCCGTCGGCGCTGGCGATATAGGCCACGATCTCCTTGTGCAGCCGGTCGACGATCGGCTTCGGCGTGCCGGCCGGCGCGTTGAGCATCTGCCACGGCGCAGAATCGAACGGCACGGTGTCGTTGATCGGCGGGATGGCGGGCGCCGCCGCGATGCGCTTTGCCGTGGTGACACCGAGGGCGCGAACCTTGCCACCCTGGATCTGCGGCAGCGCCGGCGGCGTATCGGAGAACAGCACCTGGATGTGGCCGGCGATCACGTCGTTGAGCGCCGGCACGGTGCCCTTGTACGGCACGTGCGTCATCTGGATGCCGGTCAGGCTCTTGAACAACTCGCCGTAGAGATGATGCGAGGCGCCGACGCCGCCGGAGCCGTAGCTGAGCTTGCCCGGATTGGCTTTGGCGTAGGTGATGAATTCGGCGAGGCTCTTCACCGGCAGGTCATTGTTGACCACCAGGATGAACGGCAGATGCGCCATCATCGCGATCGGCTGGAAATCCTTCACCGGGTCGTAGGCGATTTTCTTGTAGAGCGTCGGATTGATCGCCATCGCCGAACTGGTCGCCATCAGCAGCGTGTAGCCGTCGGGCGCCGCTTTCGCGACCGCGTTGACGCCGATCTGCTGGCCGGCGCCGGGGCGGTTCTCAACGACGAAGGACTTGCCGAGACGTTGCTCCCAGGCCAGCGCCGCCATCCGCGCCAGGATGTCGGTTGAGCCGGCCGGCGTGAACGGCACGATGATGGTGACGTTGCGCGCCGGGTAATCCTCGGCGGCCGCGGGCGGCGCGCCGCCCGCGGGAAGAGCCACAGCGATGCCGGAAACGATGCTCAATACGAGCAGCCAGCGAGTAGACATTTCCACCTCCCGATGATCAGCTTCCGGTGGGCAGCATGCGCCCTCGCCGTCAGAGCTGACAAGGTGGGTGCGACGATCTCAACCCGACCTCAGCCCGCTCGGAGCGCCTTGTCCTTCGCCTCCGCGCCGGGCCATCGGCTTCATGTCCCCACCAACAGTCATAACTTTAAACTACCACAATGTCGCACGACAGCCTGTAAGCCTTATCCCTGGCCGCCCAGATGATGGGCGTTCGCTGCAAAGGGCGCAGCTCTTTCGGGGCGGAACCTTTGCTGATATTTTCTCAATCGGATTTTTGGGGGCGGCCGTGCAATGGTATTGGATGGCTTTAATCGTCGGCATCGCGATGCCGTGGCTATTCATGGGAAAATCGATCTTAATTGGTTTCCAAGAGCGGGGCCTCCAGGTCGGATTTGGAACATGGTTCGGCGGTTTCACCTTCACGGTTCCGCTCATGTTTCTAATAATGTGGATCGCACAACTTTTCGTCAAATAGAGTTCTGCTTTTTTGGGGACAGTGTTGTTATTTCCTCGCCGCTCCATCCCCTCATGCGAGGGGAGAAGGAAACGGGGATACGGGCCTACCCGGGGCCCGGAAAACAAAGAATACGGGTTGCGGAGCGTTGGCTAAACGCCTGTCACGGTGTGGCGGCAAGCGCCTTCTCGAGCTGCGGCTTGAGCGCGGCTTCGAGATTTCCGGCGGTGATCGGGCCGACCAGCTTGTAGGCGACGCGGCCGTCGCGCCCGATCACGAAGGTCTCGGGCACGCCGTACACGCCCCAGTCGATCGAGGCGCGGCCGTTCATGTCGGCGCCGACCGCCGTGAACGGATTGCCGTAGCGGCCGATGAAGCGCCGCGCGTTCTCCGGCTGGTCCTTGTGGTTGATGCCGATGACGCGGATGCGCTTGTCGTCGGCAAGCTGCATCAGCAGCGGCATCTCGTCGTGGCATGGCACGCACCACGACGCCCACACGTTGACCAGCGACACTGCGCCCTTGAACCCCTCGCTGGCGATGCCGGGCACCGGCGCGCCGTCGCGCAAGAGACCCGCGAGCGGCGGCAGCGGCGTGTTGGGCATCGGCCGGCCGATCAATGCGGACGGCAGCTTCGACGGATCGCCGGCGCCGAGCCGGTATAGGAAGAGCGCCGCGAGCGCGAGGAACAGCACGAGCGGTAGCAGCACGATCAGGCGGCGCCGTTGCACCGGCGCCGGGCTCTGTGAGGCGGCGCTCATGCGGGCCTCCCGGCGGCGCGATCGGAACGGCGCGTCACGCCGCCCATTTCAAGCAGGGCCAGCCGGCGTTTCTGCGCGCGGTGATCGATCCAGATCCAGCCGATCAGGCCCGCGACCGTCAGCGCGGCCACCGCATAGGCCGCGACGATGAAGGCGGCGTGAGGCCCCAGAGAGGAAAAAAGATTCATGATCCACTTCCCGGCGCGGCCTGCGCTTGCATCAGCATCAGCGTGCGCACGCGCCGCCGCAAGATCTCGTTGCGCATGGCGGCCAGGTGCAGCGTCAGAAACAACAGCGTGAAGGCCAATGCCATCACCATGAGCGGCAGGAGGATGGTCGGATGGATCGCCGGCCCGCCGAGCTTCACCACCGAAGCCGGCTGGTGCAGCGTGTTCCACCAGTCGACCGACCACTTGATGATCGGCAGGTTGATCGCGCCGACGAGCGTCAGGATCGCGGCGGCGCGGGCGGCGCGCGAGGGGTCCTCGACCGTGCGCCACAGCGCGATCACGCCGAGATACATCAGGAACAGGAGCAGCACCGAAGTGAGCCGCGCATCCCAGACCCAATAGGTGCCCCACATCGGCCGGCCCCACAGCGAGCCGGTGACGAGGCAGAGGAAGGTGAAAGCGGCGCCGATCGGAGCCGCGGCCTTGGCCGCGACGTCGGCCAGCGGATGGCGCCAGACCAGGGTGCCGAGCGCCGCCGCGCTCATCAGCGTCCAGCCGAACATGCCGAGCCACGCCGACGGCACATGGATGAACATGATCTTCACGGTTGCGCCCTGCTGGTAGTCGTCCGGCGCGCCATGGGTGAGAACGAGCCCGACCGCGAAGACCGCGGCGGTCAGCCCGGCCAGCCACGGCAGCGTCGGCCGGGCGAGCGAGAGGAACCGTGTGGGATTGGCGAGGTCGATCAGGGCCATGGGGCTACCACCTGAGGCAACGATGTTGAGCGCAATGTGGCGGATGCGCCCTTGGTGAAACAAGCCATTGCGTCACTCCATTCCCTGCCGCAAGGCCGCCGCTGCGGCAAAGATGCCCACGACAAGGCTTACAAGCGTCAGCGCGCACAGGATCGTGAACGGGGTGCCGAACGGCACCGGACCGACGATGGCGGCGTTCGACGCCGCGACGCCGAAGATCAGCACCGGCACGGTAAGCGGCAGCACCAGCACCGCGAGCAGCAATCCGCCGCGCCGTAAGGCCACCGACAGGGCCGCTCCGATCAGGCCGACGAAGGTCAGCGCCGGCGTGCCGGCGAGCAGCGTCAGCGCGACGGCGGCGCTGGCGGTGCCGTCGAGGTTCATGAACAGGCCGAGGAACGGCGTCGCGATGACGAGCGGCAGGCCGGTGGTGAGCCAGTGCGCGGCGGCCTTGGTTGCGATCGCCAGTTCGAGCGGGGTTTCGCTCATCGAGATGAGATCGAGCGAGCCGTCCTCGTGGTCGGCGGCGAACAGCCGGTCCAGGGTCAGAAGGCTGGCGAGCAGCGCGCCCAGCCACAGGATCGCGGGGCCGATTCGGCCGAGCAACGCCAGATCGGGGCCTATGGCGAAGGGCATGAGCACCGTCACGATCAGGAAAAACAGCACGCCGATGCCGCCGCCGCCGCCGACGCGGATGGCGAGGCGGACGTCGCGGAGGAACAGCGCTAAGAGCGGATTCAGGAGCGGGCTCATGCGTCCGCTCCGACCCGCAATTCCTTCGCCCGCTCGAGCCCGATCGGCCCATGCGCCGCCGCCACGATCAACCCGCCCCCGGAAAGATGCTGCCGCATCAGGCCGGCGAGCGCGTCCTGGGCCTCGCGGTCCAGCGCCGAGGTTGGCTCATCCAGAAGCCAGATCGGCCGCTGCACGGCCAGGAGGCGCGCGATGGACAGCCGGCGCCGCTGCCCGGCCGACAGATAAGCGGCTGGCAGATCGGCCAGAGCGGCCAGTCCGACGGTGGCGAGGGCCGTTTGCGGGGGGGCGCCGCCGCCAAGATAGCGCGCCCAAAATCCCAGGTTCTCCGCGACAGTGAGCGACGGTTTCAGCGCGTCCAGATGGCCGAGATAGTGGGCCTGCTCCGGGATGGTCTTTTCGGCATCCACGCCGGTGACGGCGAACTGCCCCCCGGCGATCCGGACTAGGCCCGCGATCATGCGCAGGAGCGAGGATTTGCCGGCGCCATTGCGCCCGGTGACCAGCAGGGCCTCCCCGCCGGCAACCGAAAATCCAAGGCCTGCAAAGACCTCGCGGCCGCCCCGGACGCAGGTGAGGCCGCTTCCCTCAAGCCGCATCTCTGCCCATCTCGCAGGCATGGGGCCCGCGTCCTACCCGATATGCCTGCAACGCAGTCCCCCAGCTTCGAGCTATTCTCGTTTGTCTAGCAGAGCGCGAAAAAAGCTCTTATAAACCAACAGGCCGCGCGGCGCTGAACGATCCGCGCACGTTTGCGGCTCGGGGGTTATAGGCTAGTCCTGGCAGGCATTTAGACCAGGGTTGCTGATCGCTCCCGCGTCGTTGCGGATGGAACCCGAAGTCATGACATCGCTCGATAGTTTCAAGTGCTGCAGGACTCTCAAGGTCGGCAGCAAGACCTACGCCTATTACAGCCTGCCGATCGCTGAAAAGAACGGCCTCAAGGGAATCTCCCGGCTGCCCTTCTCGCTGAAGGTGCTGCTGGAGAACATGCTGCGCAACGAGGACGGGCGAACCGTCACCAAGGAGGACATCCGGGCCTTCGCGACGTGGCTCAAGAACAAAACCTCCGACCGCGAAGTTCCATTTCGCCCGGCGCGCGTGCTGATGCAGGACTTCACCGGCGTTCCCGCGGTTGTCGATCTCGCGGCGATGCGCGACGCGATGGACGCGCTCGGCGGCGATGCGAAAAAAATCAATCCGCTGGTGCCGGTCGATCTCGTGATCGACCATTCGATCGCGGTGAATTTCTTCGGACACAAGGACTCGTACAAGAAGAACGTCGAGGAAGAGTACAAGCAGAATCAGGAGCGCTACAAATTCCTGAAATGGGCGGCGCGCTCGTTCGCAAATTTCCGCGTGGTGCCGCCAGGCACCGGCATCTGCCATCAGGTCAATCTCGAATATCTCTCGCAGACGGTGTGGACCGCGCCCGGCCAGGTGAAGGTCGACGGCAAAGAGCAGACGATGGAGATCGCCTATCCCGACACCGTCGTCGGCACAGACTCGCACACCACGATGGTGAACGGGCTCTCTGTGCTCGGCTGGGGCGTCGGCGGCATCGAGGCGGAAGCCGCGATGCTCGGCCAGCCCTATTCGATGGTCCTGCCCGAGGTGATCGGCGTAAAGCTTACCGGCAAGCTCAAGGAGGGCATGACGGCGACCGATCTCGTGCTCACGGTCACGCAGATGCTGCGCAAGCGCGGCGTGGTGGGCAAGTTCGTCGAATTTTTCGGGCCCGGCCTCGGCGGCCTCACCATCGCGGACCGCGCCACCATCGGCAACATGGCGCCGGAGTACGGTGCGACCTGCGGCTTTTTCCCGATCGATGACGACACGATCTCGTACTTGACCGACACCGCCCGAGCGCAGCCGCGCATCGAGCTCGTCGAGGCCTACGCCAACGCGCAGGGCATGTTCCGCACCAAGACCACCCTCGATCCGATCTTCACCGATGTGCTCAAGCTCGAGCTTGCCAGCATCGAGCCGTCGCTCGCCGGCCCCAAGCGCCCGCAGGATCGCGTCGCGCTCAAGGAGGTCAAGTCGAGCTTCATCACCTCGATGGACAAGGAATTCCACAAGGGTACGGGCGACGGCAGCAAGGATATCTTCGATCTGCATCCCTCGCTCGCCACCTCGCTCGATCGGGACTTCAACAAGCCAGGCGGCAGCAAGCGCGTGAAGGTCGAGGGCCGCACCCACGATCTCGGGCATGGCGACGTGGTGATCGCCGCGATCACCTCCTGCACCAACACCTCCAATCCGAGCGTGATGGTCGCCGCGGGCCTCCTGGCCCGCAAGGCGGTCGCCAAGGGCCTCACCGTGAAGCCGTGGGTGAAAACCTCGCTCGCGCCGGGCTCCCAGGTGGTCGCCGACTACTACGAGAAGTCGGGCCTGCAGAAGGATCTCGACGCGCTCGGCTTCAACCTGGTCGGCTTCGGCTGCACCACCTGCATCGGCAATTCAGGGCCGCTGCCGGAGGAGATTTCCGAGGCGATCAACAAGAACGACCTTGTGGCCGCGGCGGTGCTCTCGGGCAATCGCAACTTCGAAGGCCGCGTCAACGCCGACGTTCGCGCCAACTATCTCGCCTCGCCGCCGCTCGTGGTCGCCTACGCGATCGCCGGCTCCATGTATGTCGACATCGCCAAGCAGCCGCTCGGCCTCGACAAGAAGGGCAAGAAGGTCTTCCTCAAGGATATCTGGCCGACCAGCCGCGAGATCAACTCGGTGATCCGCAAGTGCATCACTCGGCAGGTGTTCCAGAAGAAATACGCCAACGTATTCAAGGGCGACGCGGCTTGGGGCAAGATCGCTGTCAAGGGCGGCCTTACCTACACCTGGGACGACCGCTCGACCTACGTGCAGAACCCGCCGTATTTCGAGGGCATGGAGAAGAAGCAGCATCCGATCGAGGACATCGTCGATGCCCGCGTCCTCGGCCTGTTCCTCGACTCGATCACGACCGATCACATCTCGCCGGCCGGATCGATCAAGGAGGAGAGCCCCGCCGGCGAATACCTGCGCGACCATCAGGTGCGCCCGAAGGACTTCAACCAGTACGGCACGCGCCGCGGCAACCATCAGGTCATGATGCGCGGCACCTTCGCCAACATCCGCATCAAGAACCAGATGGTGCCGGGGGTCGAGGGCGGCGTGACGATCCACTACCCGTCGAGGCAGAAGATGACGATGTACGACGCGGCGATGAGGTACAAAGCCGAGGGCGTGCCGCTCGTCGTGTTTGCCAACAAGGAATACGGCACCGGCTCCTCGCGCGACTGGGCTGCCAAGGGTTCGACCCTGCTGGGCATCCGGGCGGTCATCACCCAGTCGTTCGAGCGCATCCATCGCTCTAACCTGATCGGGATGGGCGTGGTCCCACTCTGCTTCGAGGAAGGAACCTCCTGGCAGACGCTCGGGCTCAAGGGCGACGAGCAGGTCACAATCCGCGGCCTGCACGGCGACCTCAAGCCGCGCCAGCGCATGATGGCGGAGATTGTGGCGGCTGACGGCGGCTTGAAGCGCGTGCCGCTGATCTGCCGCATCGAAACCTACGACGAGCTGGAATACTTCAAGAACGGCGGCATCCTGCAATACGTTCTGCGTCATCTCGCGGCGTAGACCGCGGGCCAGATCCTTGGGCTATGATCTCCGTCACCCGTCCCTCACCGCGAAGTGAGTGGCGGGTGATTTACTTCCCCGGTATGACACCCACGCAGAATCTAAAAGGCTTGGCGGGGCACGGGGGTAGGGAGATTGCCATGGGTTGCCTCCGGGTAGCGTCCTCGCTTGCCCTCACTCTTCCCGCGCTCGGCTGCCTTGCCGTGCTCGTGAATCAATCCGCGCAGGCCGAGCCGCGCGCCGTCATTGAGCTGTTCACCAGCCAGGGCTGCTCATCCTGCCCGGCCGCCGACAAGCTGATTGAGGAATACGCGAAGGACCCGTCGGTCATCGCCGTGAGCCTCGCGGTGGACTATTGGGATTATCTCGGCTGGAAGGACACGCTGGCGCTGAACGGCCACAGCAACCGTCAGCGCGCCTATGCCAAGTCGCGCGGCGATCGTCAGGTCTACACGCCGCAGGCGGTGATCGACGGCGCGGTTCACGTGCTCGGCAGCGACAAGGCGGCGATCGAGCGTGCGATCCGGCAGATGCGCGACCAGAGCGCGCCGCTGACGCTTGCGGTGAAGATCGAGCAGGCCGGCGACAAGCTGACGGTGACGGTGCCGGCGTCCAAGGATGAAAAGGGGCAGGCAGAAATCTGGCTGTGCCCGATCACCCGGTCGATCCCGGTCTCGATCGGCCGCGGTGAGAACGGCGGCCGCAGCATCACCTACACCAACGTGGTGCGGCGCTGGATCAAGCTCGGCGATTGGACTGGCAAGGCCGAAACCTTCAACGTGCCGCTCAAGGACGTCCAGTCCGGCAACAATATCGATGCCGCCGCGGTGATGGTGCAGAGCGGCGTCGCCAGCGCGCCCAAGCTGATGATCGGCGCGGCGCAGATCGCGCTGAAGTGAGCCCTGATTTCTTTCCGCGAGCATTTCCCCGATGTTCGTCATGCCGCGACAAGCGCGGGCATGACGGCGGTGTGTGCGCATGAAAAAAGGGCCGACTGTGAAGCCGGCCCTAGAAGCGTTGGGGGATTGAACCGTACGCGAAGAAACTGGCCCGGCCTCTTCAAGCCCCGGGGGGCTGGGGGGCTGAGAATTCCGGTGCTCTTCGAGACCGGGCCATAGGTAACTGTCGCCATCATACTCGGCAGCTTGGCGGCGCCCTGTCCGAAATTGGGCAGAAATATGATTTCACTAACGAATTCGTGATCGGCCGCGCGGGGGCCAGAGCCCGATGCAAGCCCTTGCCGTGACTGGCTTCTGGGGCGATCATGACTGCTGGACGACAGCAAGGGAGGCGCCGCATGACGTTCGGCGAGACCGATCCGAGCGAGATTTTCGGGGGAGGCACAGGGCCAGGCGCCCCCGGCAACCAGGTCACCTTTGACCGGCGCGAGCTCAACCGCATTCTCGGCCTCTACGGCCGTATGGTGGCCGCGGGCGAGTGGCGCGATTACGCGATCGACTTCCTCAAGGATCGGGCGGTGTTCTCGGTGTTCCGCCGCTCATCGGAAGTGCCGATCTACCGCATCGAGAAAAACCCGAAACTTGCGCGTCGCCAGGGTGCCTACAGTGTGGTGTCGGCGACCGGCCTGATCGTCCGGCGCGGGCATGAGCTCGAGCGCGTGCTGCGCGTGCTCGACAAGGGGCCGAGCCTGGTCGCGGTGTGAATAGGGGCTACGGCTTCGTCGTCGCGCCGGGCCCGATCGCGCGCTGCATCAGCACGCTGTCGAGCCAGCGATCGAACTTGAAGCCGACATTCTCGACCGCGCCGATCATGCGAAATCCCAGGGCGCGGTGGATCTCGATCGAAGGGTTTTGCGCGGAATCGCCGATGACGGCGATCATCTGGCGGAAGCCCCTGCGCTCGGCCTCCTCGATCAGCCGCGTGAGCAGCGCGCGTCCGACGCCCTTTCGCTGCGCGGCGGGATCGACGTAGATCGAATCCTCGACGCTGAAGCGATAGGCCCGCCGCGGACGATAGGGGCCAGCGTAGGCGTAGCCAGCGAGTGTGCCGCCGATCTCGGCCGCGAGATAGGGAAAGCCATCGTCGAGCAGCGCCGTCATCCGGCGCGCCATCTCCGCCTCGTCCGGCGGCTCCAGCTCGAACGACGCCGTGCCGTTCATCACGGCCTCCGCATAGATGCGCGTGATGACAGGAATATCGGCTTGCGTGGTGGGGCGGATGGATACCGGCGGCATGCGCTCATCAAAGCACGAAAGAAAACGCCCCGGCGAGGGGCCGGGGCGCTTCCGATGTGCCAGTTCTCTGCGGCCTAGCGCCGGTCGCCGACCAGGCGCAGCATCATCAGGAACAGGTTGATGAAGTCGAGGTACAGCGACAGCGCGCCCATCACGGCCTTGCGGCCCATGGTGCCGTCGTCGTCCATCGAGTCGTACATCTCCTTGATGCGCTGGGTGTCGTAGGCGGTGAGGCCCGCGAATATGCCGACGCCGATCACGGAAATGGCGAAGGCCAGCGCACCGCTCGGCCAGATCAGGTTCACCAGCGAAGCCAGGATCAGTCCGAACAGGCCCATAATGAGGAACGAGCCCATGCCGCTCAGGTCGCGCTGGGTGGTGTAGCCCCAAAGGCTCAAAGCGCCGAATGAGGTCGCCGAGATGAAGAACACCCGCGTGATCGAGGCGCCGGTATAGACGACGAAGATCGACGTCAGCGCGGCGCCCAGAAGCGCCGCATAGAGCATGAAGAGCCCGAGCGCCGTGGAGTATTGCAGCGTGTTGATGCGGAAGCTGATGAAGAACACCAGCCCCAGCGTAGCAAGCATGAGGACGATCGGCGTATACCCGCCGAGGATCAACTGGCCGAACGCCGTCAGGCCGGTGATGGCGCCGGCCTCGTTGGTGACGACCGCGTTCTGAAAGCAGAGCCACGAGACGACGCCGGTGAGCGCCACCGCGGCTCCCATGTAGTTGTAGACGCGGAGCATGTAGGTGCGCAGGCCCGCATCGACTGCGGCGGCACGGTCGGCGAAGCCGCCGCGGGCCGCTACGTTCCGATCGAAGTCCGACATTGGAATTCCCTCTATGATCCCGGACGGAGCCGGGTCTCCGGGCCTGCCGGTCAAGCCGGCAGGCCACTTAGCCTGTAATCTAGTACACCGGAGGCTGCTTCGCCAGATATGGCCGGGGGTGGTTACCAAATGTTTAGGTACCTGTTTGGCCACGAAAAAAGGCCCCGGCCGGAGCCGAGGCCTTGATCGGCGTCAAGCACGCCCGGTTACTCTTCGCGCTGGCCGAGCAGTTGCAGCAGCAGCGTGAACAGGTTGATGAAGTTGAGGTAGAGCGACAACGCGCCGACGATCGCGGAGCGCTCCGCGGTCTCGCCGTCCATCGCGCCATAGAGATATTCGGTCTTCAGCCGCTGGGTATCCCAGGCGGTGAGGCCGGAGAACACCAGAACGCCGATCACCGAGATGGCGAATTGCAGCGCCGAGCTCGCCATGAACAGGTTCACTAGGCTCGCCAAGATGATGCCGAACAGCCCCATGAGCAGAAACGAGCCCATGCCGCTCAGGTCGCGCTGGGTGGTGTAGCCCCATAGGCTGAGCGCGCCAAACGATGCCGCGGTGATGAAGAACACCCGCACGATCGAGGTGTGCGTGAACACCATGAAGATCGAGGCGAGCGACACGCCGACCAGCGCCGCGAATATCCAGAATGCGATCTGCGCCGTCGCCGGCCGCATGCGCTGGATGCCGAAGCTCAGCAGGAACACCATCGCCAGCGGCGCCAGCATGACCACCCATTTCAGCGGGCTCACGAACAGGGCCTTGCCGAAGGCAGTCAGCATCAGGCCATCGCGCATCTTCAAAGCCGCGATGGACGGGTCGGTCGTCACCGAAAGCATGTAGATACCGAGTGCGGCCAGGCCGGTGATGGCCAGACCAAACACCATGAAGTTATAGATGCGCAGCATGTAGGCGCGCAGGCCTTCGTCGACCGCGACCGAGCCGGCACGGCCGATCGTCTGTCCAAACTGCGCGGTGGCAACGTTGCGTTCGTAGTCCGACATCGTCGGAACCCCCATGGTTGTCGAACTGCTATGTCCGTTTTGCTTTCCGTGCACCGTGCGCCGAACGGACTGCCATGCGCGCGGCCGACTTGACCTATGTATAACATGCCGCCGTGCAAGCGTGTGACCGGTCCCTAACGCCTTAAAAGCTTTGGATCTTTACGCGACGGTTTGTCGCAAGACTCACAAATTCCTGAGTACCGTCGCGGGCTTATGGCCGAGCGCGGTGAACGTGCCGATCAGTCCAAGGGCCACGGTGACGAGAAGTGCGCCAAATGCCGCAGCCGCCGCGGGACCCGGTAGCCATGCGAATGTGAGGTTCATCACCCGCGTGACGACAAGCCATGCCGCGATGGAACCCGCGGCGACGCCGAACAGCGCGGTCGCCGAGCCGAGCAGCAGGTATTCCAGCGCATAGGTGCCGATCAGCTTGCCGCGGGTGGCGCCGAGCGTCTTGAGCACGACGGCGTCGTACACGCGGTAGCCATGCCCGGCCGCGAGCGCGCCGCCGAGCACCAGCATCGCGGCTATGAGAGCCACGAGGCTCGCGCCGCGCACCGCGAGAATGAGGTTGCGAACGATATTGCCCACCGCTTCGATCGCGTCCTTGACCCGCACGGTGGTGACCGCCGGAAAGGCCTCGCTCGCGGCCTTGAGCAGCGCCACCTCCTGCGCAACGGTGCCACCGCCCGGATAGGTGAGAGTCGCGATGTCGGTGTGCGGAGCCCCGGCAAAGGCATTGGGCGAGAACACTAGCACGAAGTTGATGCCGAGGTTCTCCCATTGCACGGAGCGCAGGTTGGCGACGCGGGCATCGATGTTGCGGCCGAGCACATTGACCGTGACCTGATCGCCGACCTTGAGATTGAGGCCGTCGGCGATCTTCTTCTCGAACGACACCAGCGGCGGGCCCTGGTAGCCGGCATCCCACCAGGTGCCCTCGACCACCGTCGAGCCGCGCGGGATTTCTGTCGCGAAGGTGATGCCGCGGTCGCTCTGCAGCACCCAGGAGGCGCTCGGCGGCGCCTTAATGTCGTCGGCCTTGATGCCGTTCGCCGACATGATGCGGCCGCGCAGCATCGGCACGCGCTCGAGCCGGGCCTCCGGCGCCTGCTGGCCGACGAAGGCATCGAAGCGCGCCGAATCGGCGGACTGGATGTCGAGGAAGTAGAACGACGGCGCCTTGTCCGGCAGCGCCCCCTCCATCTGCCGCCGCAGATTGCCGTCGATCTGGACGATGGTGACGAGCAGCGCGAGGCCGAGCCCGAGCGATAGCACGATCGTCGGCGTGAGCGCGCCCGGCCGGTGCATGTTGGCGATGGCGAGCCGCAGCGCCGTCGCCCGCGCGTGGGGCAGCCTGCGCGCGATGGCCATCAGCAGCAGCGCTACGCCTTGAAGCGCCACGAACACCGCGGCCGCCGCGCCGATGAAGATCGCCGCGATCTTGCCGTCGTAGGACAGAAACACGGCAATGCCCGCAAGCAATGCCACTACGAGCATGGCGGCGAACACATAACGCCGGCGCGGCCATCGGCCGCCGGGCGCGATGGCGTCGCGGAACAACGCCGACACCGGCACGTCATGGGCGCGGCCGAGCGGCCAGAGCGCGAAGGCGAGCGCGGTGAGCAGGCCGTAGCCGAATGCCAGCGCCAGCTCGGCGGGCTGCAGCGCCGGCGCCATGGGAATCGGAATGATCCCGCCGAATGCCGCGGCAATGGCGAAGGGCAGCGCCGCGCCGAGCACAAGCCCGATCGCGGCCCCGATCGAAGACAGCAGCAGCACCTGGGAAAGATAGATCGCGAACACGCGGCCTCCGGTTGCGCCCAGCGCCTTGAGTGTCGCGATCACGTCGCGCTTCCTGTCGATGTGGCTCTTCACCGCGTTGGCGACGCCGACGCCGCCGACCAGAAGCGCGGTTAGGCCGACCAGCGTAAGGAACTGGGTGAACCGTTCGACATTGCGCTCCAGCGCGGGAGAGGCGTTGCTGCGGGTACGAATCTGCCAGCCGGCATCGGGCAATTGCGCCTCGGCGGCCGTCGCCACCGCCTGCGTGGCGCTATCGCTGCCGTCGGTAAGCCGCACGCGGTAGTTCCAGCGAACGAGGCTCCCTGGCACCAGCAGTCCGGTGGCGCGCATCGCCGCTTCGCTGATGATGACGCGGGGACCGAAACCGATGCCGCTCGCGAGCTTGTCGGGCTCGCTCCTGATGGCGGCTGTGATATCGACGGTCGCCGAGCCGATGGTCAGCCGCGCGCCGGGTGCGAGATCGAGCCGCGCCATCAGAGTCGAATCGACCGCCGCACCGAACGCGCCGTTGCGTTCACCCAGCGCGCGATCGAGCGGCAGGTTAGGTTCGAGCGCGATCTTGCCGTACAGCGGATAGGCACCATCGACGGCCTTGATCTCGATCAGGACGCGGCGTCCATCGGCGGCGGACGCCATCGCGCGCATGGTGGCGCCGGCCGAGACCCGGCCGCGGTTTTCCAGGAAGCGGCGTTCGGCGGCATCGGCTTCGCGGTGGATCAGCAGAAACGACAGATCGCCGCCCAGGATCACGCGGCCCTCGCGCTCGATCCCGTCGGTGAGGCTCCGCGAGAACGAGCCGACGCCGGCGATCGCCATCACGCCGAGCGCGATGCAGGCGACGAAGATACGAAAGCCGTGCAGGCCCCCGCGCAGTTCGCGGAGCGCAAAGCGCAGCGGGCTGAATGGTGCGGAGAGCGTGGGCAGGGCGAGCGTCATGCGGGCTTCGGCGCGTATCGCGCGAACAGGATGTGGGCCGGCCAGAACAGCAACGCCGATAGTCCGACTATCAAGCCGCCGAGCCAGACGTATGGTGGAACCCAGGTCTGCGCTGCGTCGTCTCTTGGTCCCCACACATAGTTGATGTTCACCGGGGTGAGGCCAGCGTTCGGGTTCGGCGGCGCCATGACGAAGAAGCAGATCAGCAGCAGCGCCCAGGCGAGCACGGTCCACGCCAGGAACGCTCTGCGATCGTAGCCGTACTGCCAGACGAGATAGACGAGCAGGAACGGCAGCCAGCCGTGGAACAGCGACAGCCCGCGCAGGAACAGCGACTTCTCATGCTTGAACATGTAATCGGCCATGCCGATCAGCGACACGCCGAAGATGTTGACCGCGAAATCCAGAACCCACAGCGCCTGCGGCGCCAGGATGCCGACCGCGCACATGGAGATCAGCAGCGCGCTGTCGGTCCATAGGCCGACGAGGGTTAGAAACAGCGCGACGTCGCAGAAATACAGGAAGTTGGTCGGCCCGTAATAGTGCCAGTAGACCGGCACGAGCACGATCATGAACGCGGTGTAGGCGAACTTGAGCCAGAGTGGCACCCGGTTCGAGGCGTGGGCGACGACGTCATCCGTCATGGCGCGTTCAGCCTGCCTGCGCCGCTGCAGGGGCGCCCTCGATACGACCCGAGCGCAGCCGCACGATGCGGTCGCAGCGTTGCGCTAGCGCGGTGTCGTGGGTCACCAGGATGAGCGTGGTGCCGCGCTCGACATGGCCGGCGAACAGCAGATCGATCACCTGGCGGCCGGTGGCTTCGTCGAGATTTCCGGTCGGCTCGTCGGCGACGAGAATGGCCGGATTGGGCGCGAGCGCGCGGGCGAGCGCGACGCGCTGCTGCTCGCCGCCGGAAAGTTGCGCCGGATAATGGTGCAGCCGCTCGGCCAGGCCCACCTTGGCCAGTTCCTCGCGCGCTCGGCGCAAGGCCTCAGCGTCGCCGGCCAGCTCCAGCGGAATGGCGACGTTTTCCAGCGCGGTCATGGTCGGGATGAGGTGAAAGGACTGAAACACGATGCCCACATTGCGGCCGCGGAAGCGGGCGAGCGAGTCCTCGTCGAGGTGGCGCAGATCGGAGCCCGCCACGACGATCGAACCGGTGTCCGCCTGTTCGAGGCCGGCCAGGACCATCAGCAGCGTCGTCTTGCCCGAGCCCGACGGGCCGACCAGGCCAATCGCCTCGCCGCGCCCTATATTCAGGTCGATGTCCTTGAGGATATGAACCCGGGCCGCGGCGCGGCCGAGCGAAAGATTGACGCCGGAAAGCGTGATGGCAGGAGTGACCGCCGTGGAGCCTGCCGCAGTGGAGATGTCGTTCATGTGGCCTTTTGCGGGCGCCTGCCCGGAACTCGCGCCCCGCTCATATGGGAAGCGCCCCCGCCACGTCCAGCGGCTTGCGGCGGCGTTCGCGGTCGCCTGTGTCGCACTGGCATGGATGGCGAACCCGGCGTTCGCGGCCGAGCGGACCATCAAGGTGGTGGCATTCGGCGATTCACTCTCCGCCGGCTATCAGCTCCCCGCCAGCGCGGCGTTTCCGGTGCAGCTCGAACGGGCGCTGAAGGCTAGGGGGATCGCGGTCGAGGTCGTCAACGCTGGAGTGTCCGGCGACACCAGCTCCGGTGGGCTGGCTCGGCTCGACTGGTCGGTGCCGGAGGGCACCGACGCGGTGATCCTCGAGCTCGGCGCCAACGACATGCTGCGCGGCGTCGATCCCAAGGTCACGCGCGCGGCGTTGGAGGAGATCGTCCGCCGCCTGAAGGCGCGAAAGATCGAAGTGCTGCTGTGCGGGATGCAGGCCCTACGGAATCTCGGCCCGGACTATGCCCGCGCGTTCGACTCGATCTATCCGGGTCTGGCCGCCGCGAACGACCTGCTGCTTTATCCGTTTTTTCTCGACGGCATTGCGACCGATCCGAAGCTCAATCAGCGTGACGGCCTGCATCCGACCGCCGATGGGGTCGCAAAGATCGTCTCCGGAATCCTGCCGCAGGTTGAGGCCTTGCTGGCGCGGGTCCGGGCGAAGCCCGCATCCTGAGAGTCGAGCAATGCCGCGGCTGTTCACAGGTCTGGAAATTCCCGCCGCGTTGCGCCAAGAGCTGTCGCTGCTGCGCGGCGGCTTGCCGGGCGCGCGCTGGATAGATCCGGAAAATTATCACATCACCCTGCGGTTCATCGGCGATGTCGATGACGACATCGCGCAGGAGATTGCCTGGCTGTTGGGCAAGGTCAGGCGCAAGAACTTTGAACTGCGTCTCGATGGCGTGCAGTCCTTCGGCGGCCGCAAGCCCCGCGCGGTGGTGGCCACCGCCGCGCCGTCGCAGCCGTTGATGGAGCTGCAGGCCGAGCACGAGCGGCTGATGCAACGGGTTGGGTTCGAGCCCGAGGGGCGCAAATACACACCGCATGTCACGCTGGCGCGCTTGCGCGATTCGTCGAGCTTCGAGGTCGCAGAATACCTCTCGGCGCGCGCGATGTTTCGTTCACCGCCGTTTGCGGTGTCGCGTTTCGTGCTGTTCTCTTCGCGCGCCTCGGTCGGCGGCGGTCCCTACGTGATCGAGGCGGCCTACCCGTTGGCGGCGTAGATCACGCCGAAGCGTAGCTGTGCAGTTCGAGCACCGGGATCTTGTAGCGGCGGCTCGATCACTGCTCCTGCACCCGCACCTCTTTGAGATGATAGCGGCGAGCCTCGTCGATGATCCGCGCCGTCAGCTCGCGCTCGAATCCCCGCTCATGGAAATCGTTTTCGACCGTGATTGCGGCCTCGGCTCGCCGCGCGGTGCGGTCTGGCACGATCTCGGCGCCGGCCCGCATCACGCCTTTCACATAGGCGCCGATCAGGATGGCGCCGGAGGCAAGCAGGTCGAGGCAATGGGAATCGATGGCGCGATCGTCGCCGGGGAACAGGCTTGTCCGGTCGAGCCGCATCAGGTGGGCGTGGTAGTCCTCGATGGCGGTTGGCCCGAGGACGCGAATCTCGGCGGCGTGAACGATTCCCACAGCACCCATGGTTGCCGTTTCCCTCGTACTCTGAAAAGGAAAACAGGATAGGAGCGAATCCCCGCCAACTGGTTAACGCGGGTCTTGCGCCTGCATGGAGGGCTTCAGCAGCCGCGACTGGACGTTGAGTACTGCGGTAGCAAAGCCGTAATTGTCGGCTACCAGCTCGCGCAGCACCGACAGTGGCGTCGGCCGCGCCGCCGCCACCTCGCCGACGACATCGCCGAAATCGAAGCTCAGCTCGGCCGCAAATTTGCGCGCCAGCTCCTGCATCCGCCGGTTATTGGCGAGGCAGGCCATGTGCAGGGTCTTGATGCCGCGGTTGCGGGCGGCCAGCAGGGTGCGGCCGAGCAGCGCCGAGCCGATGCCGTGGCTTTGCCAGTCGGCCTCGATGCTGAGCGCGGCCTCGCCTTCCCGGGCAAAACCGGGGCCCAGCGGGCGCAATTCGGCGGCGCCCCGCAACACCCCATCGGCGAAAAAGCCATGCACCACGGAGTTCAGCCCGAAGGTGGTGCTGACGTAATTGCGGATGAAATCGTCCGACATCCCGCCGCCGAAGCGGCTGTGGCGGCTGTCCTGGTCGAGACGCAGCAGATGGTCGCGGTAGCGCGCGGCTTCGGCGATCCAGACCTTGCGGATCATGCCGCCATCGGCGAGAGGTTCTTGCATTCCAAGGGCTCCTGACGTTGACCGTCTAAAGACCCTTCCGTGGACTTCCTTCCCAGACAGCCTTGCTTTGGTAGACAAGCCCGGCCAAACGGGCCGGACCTGCGAATCACCTTATTTTCGCACTGCAGCATAAGTATGACGAGCCCTCCCAATTGCGAGGGCGGGCCACGGTAAGACATTGAGCTAACTTTGAAATCTGCATGGCTGGCATGCTGGCGAGCGATGCCATGCGCGTGGCCGCCTACGCTTGCCGACTGCCCGCCCAGGCCCTATCCGTGGCCTTGCGGTTCCGCCACGCACGATCCCGACCCGAATCCCGATCCATGCCCGCCGTCGAACTTTACGAAGCTCTGGTAGCCGCCAAGAAGCTTGAGCGCGACCGGGCCCAGGAGCAATTGCTCGCGCGGTTCGCCGCGCTGGAGCAGCGCGTTGCGGCGCATCGCTCGGCGCGCCGGACGCGGCCGGTCGGCTGGCTGTTCGGCGCCCGTGATCGCGACGAGACCGCCAAGGGCATCTACGTCTTCGGCGATGTCGGCCGCGGCAAGACCATGCTGATGGATCTGTTCTTCGAGGAGAGCCCGGTCGTCCGCAAACGCCGCTCGCATTTCCATGAGTTCATGGCCGACGTGCACGAGCGCGTGCGCGGCCTCCGGCAGAAGCTGAAGGACGGCGAGATCGAAGGCGACGACGCGATCCGGCTCGCCGCAGCCGAGATCGCCGAGGAGAGCTGGCTGCTGTGCTTCGACGAATTTCACGTCACTGACATCGCCGATGCGATGATCCTGAGCCGCCTGTTCTCCCGGCTGTTCGAATTGGGCGTGGTGGTGGTCGCGACCTCGAACGTGGCGCCGTCGGAGCTCTACAGGGACGGCCTCAATCGCGCGCTGTTCGTGCCGTTCATCGCCATGATCGACAAGCACATGGAGGTGCTTGCGCTCAAGGCGCGCACCGATTTCCGGCTGGAAAAGCTCGCCGGGCAGCAGGTCTGGTATGTGCCGGCCGACGACGACGCCACCGCCGCGCTGGACCAGGCCTGGCGGCGGCTCGTGGGTAGCGGCAGCGGCATGCCGCAGGAACTCTCGGTCAAGGGCCGCAGGCTCCGGGTGCCGCGCGCCGCGATGGGCGTGGCGCGGTTCTTCTTCCATGACCTGTGCGAGCAGCCGCTGGCGGCGGCCGATTATCTCCGCATCGCGCACGAATTTCACACGCTGATCATCGACCGCATTCCGGTCATGGGCTTCGACCAGCGCAATGCCGCCAAGCGTTTCATCATCCTGATCGATACGCTCTACGACCATGCGGTGAAGCTTGTGGCTTCGGCCGGGGCGGAGCCGGACGCGCTCTACCAGGCCAGCGACGGCTTCGAGGCCGCCGAGTTCAAGCGCACCGCCTCGCGTTTGATCGAGATGCGCTCGCAGAGTTATCTGGCCCTGCCGCACGGCCGACGCGACTCGGCGACCAGCGGATCGAGCGAGGGCATCGTCGAGACGTGAGGATGCTCGCCGCCGCTACTGCGGCTTCAGACCCGTGGTCTTCAGGATCGGCGGCCATTTCTGCAATTCGGCCGTAAAAAATGCCTCGAATTCCGCTGGCGTCGTGATCTTTGCCTCGTAGCCGAAGCGCTTGAGCGCCGGCGCCATCTCCTCGGATTTGAGCACCGCGTTCACGTCGCGATTGAGCTTGTCGATCACGGCTGCCGGAGTGCCGGCCGGCGCCAGAATCCCCATCCAGACGTCGGGATTGAAGCCGACCTGCGGATAGCCGCTTTCCCTCATGGTCGAAACCTCGGGCAGATCGGGGCTGCGTTGCGGGCCGGTGTAGGCCAGCGCCCGGATCTTGCCGTCGCGGATGAGCTGCAGCAGTTGCGGCACCGGCGCGATGTTGATGTGCACGCGCCCTCCGAGCAGATCGGCGCGGGCCTGCTCGCCGCCCCGATAGGGGACATCGATAATGTCGAGCCCGGCGGCCTGCTTGAAGGTTTCGCCGATGATGTGCGGCATCGTCGCCAGACCGAAGCCGAATGCGAGCGTGCCGGGATTGGCCTTGGCGTGAGCCACCAGCTCCGGGATGGAGTTCGCCGGCACCGAGGGTGCCACGGCGATCAGATGCGACCAGGTGACCAGGGTTGCGACCGGTGCGAGCGCCTTGGCCGGCTCGAAATCGAGATTGGGAAACAGCACGGGGTAGTAAGCGATGTTCGGGCCGACGACGAGCAGCGTGTAGCCGTCGGGTGGCGCGGCCGCGACCGCCTTCGCGCCGATTGTGGTACCGCCGCCCGAGCGGTTCTCAACAATGACATTCTGGCCGACCCGGTTCTGAAGGTGTTGCGCGACAACGCGAGCCAGCGCATCGACTGGCCCGCCGGCGGTGAACGGCACGATCAGCTTGATGGTCTGCGCCGGATAGCTCTGTGCCCACGCCGCACCACCAGCCGTACCACTGGCTGCGACCATTGCCAGCAGCGCGGCGCCGAAAGCCCGATTCGTTCTCACCGATGCCTCCCGGCCTGGAGCGGTTTGATACGTTGCGTGATGACGGTACCGTTGCCGGGATATGGCAGCAATGGCCGGTCGGCGCGGGGTTTAGTCACTTGAACGGCCCTGCCGAAAGGGCTAATGACCCCACCGACCGGGTGATTTCGACCGTCCCATAAGGATTTTCCCCCCATGGCGCGTAACAAGATTGCGTTGATAGGCGCAGGCCAGATCGGCGGCACGCTCGCTCTTCTCATCGGTCACAAAAACCTCGGCGACGTCGTCCTGTTCGACATCGCCGAAGGCGTCCCGCAGGGCAAGGCGCTCGATCTTGTCCAGTCTTCGCCGGTCGAGGGCTTCGATGCCAAAATCATGGGCACCAACGCCTACGAGGCGATGGAGGGCGCCGACGTGTGCATCGTCACCGCCGGCGTGCCGCGCAAGCCCGGCATGAGCCGTGACGATCTGCTCGGCATCAACCTCAAGGTCATGGATCAGGTCGGCGCGGGCCTGAAGAAATACGCGCCGAACGCCTTCGTGATCTGCATCACCAACCCGCTCGACGCCATGGTGTGGGCACTGCAGAAGTCCTGCGGCCTGCCCAAGAACATGGTGGTCGGCATGGCCGGCGTTCTGGATTCGGCGCGGCTGCGCTACTTCCTCGCCGACGAATTCAACGTGTCGGTCGAGGACGTGAGTGCCTTCGTGCTCGGCGGCCACGGCGACACCATGGTACCGATGGCGCGCTACTCCACTGTCGCCGGAATTCCGCTGCCCGACCTGATCAAGATGGGCTGGACCACGCAGGCGCGCGTCGATGAGATCTTCACCCGCACCCGCAACGGCGGCGCGGAGATCGTCAACCTGCTCAAGACCGGCTCGGCGTTCTACGCGCCGGCGTCGTCGGCCATCGCGATGGCGGAGAGCTATCTGCTCGACAAGAAGCGCGTGCTGCCCTGCGCCGCATGGCTCAACGGCGAGTACGGCATCAAGGGTCTCTACGTCGGCGTGCCGGTGGTGATCGGCGCCAAGGGCGTCGAGCGCATCGTCGAGCTCGAGCTTTCGGGCCCGGAGCGCACCGAGTTCGACAAGTCGGCTGCCGCGGTGAAGGGGCTGGTCGAGGCCTGTCAGAAGATCGCGCCGGACCTCGGCAAAAGGTAGCATTGGCAAGCGATAGCGTTGGGGCTGTCATCGCCCGCGAAGGCGGGCGATCCAGTAACCACCAAGGATGCTGTTGGTCGCCACCATCTCGTACTAATCTCTTATGGGTACCGGATGCCCCGCCTCCGCGGGGCATGCCACGCTGAGTTTGGACCAAGCACATGAACATCCACGAGTACCAGGCCAAGGCGGTGCTGCGCGAGTTCGGCGTGCCGACGCCCAAGGGCATCCCGGCGTTCAGCGTCGGCGAGGCGGTGCAGGCGGCGGAGCAGCTTGGCGGCCCGGTCTGGGTGGTGAAGGCGCAGATCCACGCCGGCGGCCGCGGCAAGGCCGGCGGCGTCAAGGTGGTGAAGTCGATCGACGACGTGAAGAAGGAAGCCACCCGCATTCTCGGCTCCACGCTCGTCACGCACCAGACCGGCCCGAAGGGCAAGGTGGTCAATCGCCTCTACATCGAGGACGGCTCGGCGATCGACAAGGAGTTTTACCTGTCGATGCTGGTCGACCGCGCGAATTCGCGCGTCGCGATCGTGGTCTCGACCGAAGGCGGCATGGATATCGAGAAGGTCGCGCACGATATGCCCGACAAGATCGTCACGATCTCGGTCGATCCGGTCGCCAACATCTGCCCGCATCATGTGCGGCGCATCGCCAAGGCGCTCGGCCTCGACGCCGACCTGCAGAAGCAGTTGAGCCCGCTGCTCACCGGCCTCTACAGGGCGTTCACCGAGAAGGACATGAGCCTGCTCGAAGTGAATCCCCTTGTGGTCACCAAGGACAGGAAGCTGATCTGCCTCGACGCCAAGATCGGCTTCGACGACAACGCGCTGTTCCGTCATCCCGACGTGATGGCGCTGCGCGACGTCACCGAGGAAGACGACAAGGAGATCGAGGCGTCGAAGTACGATCTCAACTACGTGGCGCTCGACGGCTCGATAGGCTGCATGGTCAACGGCGCGGGCCTCGCGATGGCGACCATGGATATCATCAAGCTCTATGGCCTGGAGCCCGCAAACTTCCTTGACGTCGGCGGCAGCGCCAGTAAGGAGAAGGTCGCGGCGGCGTTCAAGATCATCATCTCCGATCCCAGGGTGAAGGGCATCCTGGTCAACATCTTCGGCGGCATCATGAAGTGCGACGTGATCGCCGAAGGCGTGGTCGCCGCGGTGAAGGAGGTCGGGCTCAAGGTGCCGCTGGTGGTGCGGCTGGAAGGCACCAACGTCGAGCTCGGCAAGAAGATCATCGCCGAATCGAAGCTCAACGTGACCTCGGCCATCGACCTCGACGATGCCGCGCAGAAAATCGTTGCCGCCGTGAACAGGGCCGCGTGATGTCAATCCTCGTCAGCAAGAGCACCAAGGTCATCTGCCAGGGCTTCACCGGCAAGAACGGCACCTTCCATTCCGAGCAGGCGATCGCCTACGGCACCAAGATGGTCGGCGGCACCTCGCCCGGCAAGGGCGGCTCGACCCACCTGGGCCTGCCGGTGTTCGACACCGTCGCCGAGGCCAAGGAAAAGACCGGCGCCGACGCCTCCGTGATCTATGTGCCGCCGCCCGGCGCCGCCGACGCCATCGCCGAGGCGATCGAGGCGGAAATTCCGCTCATCGTCTGCATCACCGAGGGCATCCCGATCGCCGACATGGTGAAGGTGAAACGTTCGCTGTCGGGCTCGAAATCGCGCCTGATCGGGCCGAATTGCCCCGGCGTCATGACGGCCGGTGAATGTAAGATCGGCATCATGCCGGCGTCGATCTTCAAGCCCGGCAAGGTAGGCATCGTGTCGCGCTCCGGCACGCTGACCTACGAGGCGGTGTTCCAGACCTCGCGCGAGGGCCTTGGCCAGACCACGGCGCTCGGCATCGGCGGCGATCCGGTGAAGGGCATGGATTTCATCGAGGGCCTCGAGCTGTTCCTGGCCGACAAGGCCACCGAAGCCATCGTCATGATCGGCGAGATCGGCGGCGCCTCGGAGGAGGAAGCCGCGCAATTCCTCAAGGACGAGGCCAGGCGGGGCCGCAAGAAGCCGGTGGTCGGCTTCATCGCCGGCCGCACCGCGCCCCCCGGCCGCCGCATGGGCCATGCCGGCGCCATCATCGCGGGCGGCAAGGGCGATGCGGAGTCTAAAATTGCGGCAATGGAATCGGCCGGAATTAAAGTATCACCGTCCCCGGCTCGGATCGGGCGGACGCTGGTCGAGGTTCTGAAATCCTAGTGTTTAGACCTTTTGGTGCATTTCAGGCGTCATAGATTTGAGTCATAGATCAAACCTGTCGGCGGTCGCGGGCTCCCTTGCCTATGCGCCACCGGCCCGGGGCAGGTGCCCTGAGGAGGAATATCGATGTCTCGTCAAGACGTGAACGCGGCTTTCGCGCGGACTTCCTTTCTCTATGGCGGCAATGCCGCCTATGTCGAACAACTCCATTCGCGCTACGAGGCCAATCCGGCCTCTGTCGATGCCGAATGGCGCGCCTTCTTCGAGAGCCTGAAGGACGAGCGCGCCGACGTCATCAAGAACGCCAGCGGCCCTTCGTGGAAGCGGCCCAACATCCCGCACACCGACGGCGAGCTTGTCGCGGCGCTGACCGGCGATTGGGGCGAGGTCGAGAAGACGGTCGGCGACAAGATCAAGAGCAAGGCGCAGGCCAAGGGCGTCGAGATTTCGGCCGGCGAGGTGCAGCAGGCCACGCGCGATTCGATCCACGCGCTGATGCTGATCCGCGCCTACCGGATGCGCGGCCACTTCCACGCCAAGCTCGATCCGCTGGGCTTGGAGCCCGAGAAGAACGAGGAGGAGCTCGACCCGCGCTCCTACGGCTTCGGCAAAGCCGACCTCGACCGCAAGATATTCCTCGACATGGTGCTGGGCCTCGAATTCGCGACCATGCGCGAGATCGTGGCGATCCTGCGCCGCACCTATTGCCAGACGCTCGGCGTCGAGTTCATGCACATCTCCGATCCGGCGCAGAAATCCTGGATGCAGCAGCGCATCGAGGGCCGCGACAAGGAGATCAACTTCAGCCGCGAGGGCAAGCGCGCGATTCTCAACAAGCTGGTCGAGGCCGAAGGCTTCGAGAAGTTCTGCGACCTGAAGTTCACCGGCACCAAGCGCTTCGGTCTCGACGGCGGCGAGTCGATGATCCCGGCGCTGGAGCAGATCATCAAGCGCGGCGGCGCGCTCGGCGTCAAAGAGATCATCATCGGCATGGCGCATCGCGGGCGCATGAACGTGCTGGCGCAGGTCATGGGCAAGCCGCACCGCGCGATCTTCCACGAGTTCAAGGGCGGCTCGTCGTCGCCCGACGACGTCGAAGGCTCGGGCGACGTCAAATACCATCTCGGCGTGTCGTCGGACCGCGAGTTCGACAACAACCAGGTGCATCTGTCGCTCACCGCCAATCCGTCGCATCTGGAGATCGTCAATCCGGTGGTGCTCGGCAAGGTGCGCGCCAAGCAGGACCAGCATGGTGCGACGCGCGAGGATCGCAGCATGGTGATGCCGCTGCTGATCTCGGGCGACGCGGCCTTCGCCGGCCAAGGTGTGATCGCCGAATGCTTCGGCCTGTCCGGCCTGCGCGGCCACCGCACCGGCGGTTCGGTGCATTTCATCGTCAACAACCAGATCGGCTTCACCACCTATCCGCGCTTCTCGCGCTCCTCGCCGTATCCGACCGACATCGCCAAGATGATCGAGGCGCCGATCTTCCACGCCAACGGCGACGATCCCGAGGCCGTGGTGTACGCCGCCAAGGTCGCGACCGAATTCCGGCAGAAATTCCAGGTGCCGGTCGTGGTCGATATGTTCTGCTATCGCCGCCACGGCCACAACGAGGGCGACGAGCCGTCGTTCACCCAGCCGCTGATGTACAAGGCGATCCGCTCGCATCCGACGACGCTGGAAATCTATTCCAAGCGCCTGGTCGGCGAGGGCGTCGTCACCGAGGGCGAGGTCGAGAAGATGCGCGCCGACTGGCGCGCCCGGCTCGATGCCGAGCAGGAGGCGAGCCAGGGCTACAAGCCCAACAGCGCCGATTGGCTCGACGGCCGCTGGTCCGGTATGAAACCCGCGGGCTCCGGCGCGGACGATGCGCGCCGCGGCAACACCGGCGTGGCGGTCGAGACCTTGCAGGACATGGGCAAGAAGCTCACGGTGATTCCGCAGGGCTTCCACGTCCATCGCACCATCAAGCGGTTTCTTGATGCGCGCCTCACGGCGACCGAGACCGGGCAGGGCATCGACTGGTCGACCGCCGAGGCGCTGGCGTTCGGCTCTTTGCTGCTCGAAGGCCACCCGGTGCGGTTGTCCGGCCAGGACAGCGAGCGCGGCACGTTCTCGTCGCGGCATTCGGTTCTGACCGACCAGGAGAACGAGGACCGCCACACTCCGTTGAATCATCTCGCCGAAAAGCAGGGCCGCTTCGAGGTCATCAACTCGATGCTCTCGGAAGAGGCGGTGCTCGGCTTCGAATACGGCTATTCGCTGGCCGAGCCCAACGCGCTGACCCTGTGGGAGGCGCAGTTCGGCGATTTCGCCAACGGCGCGCAGGTCCTGTTCGACCAGTTCATCTCTTCGGGCGAGCGCAAGTGGCTGCGCATGTCCGGCCTCGTCTGCCTCCTGCCGCACGGCTACGAAGGCCAGGGGCCGGAGCATTCCTCCGCGCGGCTCGAGCGCTTCCTGCAGATGTGCGCCGAGGACAACATGCAGGTCTGCAACATCTCGACGCCGGCCAACTATTTCCATGCACTGCGCCGGCAGCTCAAGCGCGAGATCAGGAAGCCCTTGATCCTGATGACGCCGAAATCGCTGCTGCGCCACAAGCGCGCTACGTCGCGGCTCGACGAAATGGCGAGCGGAACGTCGTTCCACCGCGTGCTTTGGGACGACGCGCAGCTTCTGCCGGACGAGAAGATCAAGCTCGTGCCGGACGACAAGATCCGCCGCGTCATCCTGTGTTCGGGCAAGGTCTATTACGATCTCTACGAGGAGCGCGAGAAGCGCGGCATCGACAACATGTATCTCCTACGCGTCGAGCAGCTCTACCCGTTCCCGACCAAGGCGCTGGTGACGGAGCTTGCGCGCTTCAAGCAGGCCGAGATCGTCTGGTGCCAGGAGGAGCCGCGCAACATGGGCGCCTGGTACTTCGTCGAACACTATCTTGAATGGGTGCTCAACCAGATCGAGGCCAAGCAGCGCCGGCCGCGCTATGCCACGCGCCCGGCGTCGGCCGCGACAGCGGTCGGCCAGATGTCGAAGCACCAGGCGCAGTTGAAGCAGTTGCTGGAAGAAGCGCTGGGGTAATAACGGGTGTCGTGCCCGCGAAGGCGGGCACCCAGTAGTCGTAGGCCGTGCAAAAAGACCAAGGCCGGTGATTACTGGATCGTCCGCCTTCGCGGACGATGACGGCCTCACAGTTTGCAATGGATGTGTGAAACATGGTTGAAATCCGCGTTCCCACGCTGGGCGAGTCGGTCACCGAGGCTACCATCGGCAAGTGGTTCAAGAAGCCGGGCGACGCCGTGGCGGTGGACGAGCCGCTGGTCGAGCTCGAGACCGACAAGGTGACGATCGAGGTGCCGGCCCCCGCCGCCGGCGTTCTGTCGGACATAACAGCCAAGGATGGCGAGACCGTCGGAGTCGGCGCGCTGCTCGGCCAGATCAAGGAGGGCGCGGGCGCCGCTGCCGCGGCTCCAAGCAAGAGCACCCCGGCGGCGACCGGCCGGCCGGATCAGAAGACCGCGACCACCGCGCCGATCAACGCGGCCGACGAGGAGACCAAGCTCCGCGTGCCGCCCAAGGCGGACGCCCAGACGTCAAGCAAGGGCGACATGCCGCTCGCGCCTTCGGTCCGCAAGATGGCGGCGGAAACCGGCACCGACCCGGCCGGCGTCGCCGGCAGCGGAAAGGATGGCCGTGTCACCAAGGGCGACATGATGGCGGCGATCGAGCGCGCCGCGGCTCAGCCGACGCCGGTCGCCCAGACCGCCGCCGCCGTGCAGGTTCGCGCGCCGTCGCCGGCCGACGACGCCTCGCGCGAGGAGCGCGTGAAAATGACGCGGCTCCGCCAGACCATCGCGCGGCGGCTGAAGGAGGCGCAGAACACCGCCGCCATGCTCACGACCTTCAACGAGGTCGACATGAGCGCGGTGATGCACATGCGCAGCCAGTACAAGGATCAATTCGAGAAGCGCCATAGCGTGAAGCTTGGTTTCATGGGCTTCTTCGCGCGCGCCTGCGTCGCGGCGCTCAAGGAAATTCCCGCCGTCAACGCCGAGATCGACGGCGCCGATCTGATCTACAAGAATTACTACCATATCGGCATCGCGGTCGGCACCGAGAAGGGCCTGGTGGTGCCGGTGGTGCGCGACTGCGACCAGAAATCACTGGCCGAAATCGAGAAGACCATCACCGACCTCGGCAGGCGCGCCCGCGACGGCGCGCTCAAGATCGAGGAGATGCAGGGCGGCACCTTCACGATCACCAACGGCGGCGTCTACGGGTCGCTGATGTCGACGCCGATCCTCAACGCGCCGCAGTCCGGCATCCTCGGCATGCATAAGATCCAGGAGCGGCCGGTGGTTGTCGGCGGCAGGATCGAGGTGCGGCCGATGATGTATCTGGCGCTGTCCTACGACCACCGCATCGTCGATGGCCGCGAGGCGGTAACGTTTCTGGTGAAGGTGAAGGACGTGCTGGAGGATCCGGCGCGGCTGGTTCTGGATTTGTAAGGTTACGCCGTCCGGCATTGTGATGATATTGAGTAGGGCAGCTTGGAGTCATTTTCGACGAGTGGGTGGATGAACTGGGTCAAGCAAGCTCTTCTCGCCTTTGCGTTCATCGTCGGCTTTGCGGGTTCTCTATCGGTCGCCCATGCCCAGCGGGCGATGGAGGCGCGGACCGCGCTGGTCATCGGCAACGCCGACTATTCCTACTCCCGGCTCACCAATCCGTTGAACGACGCGCTCGACATGGCCAGCGTGCTGCGCGCCGCGGGCTTTGAGGTCATTCTCAGGACCGACGCCGATCAGAACGCGATGAGGGAAGGGATTCTGACGTTCGGCCGCGCGATCAAGGAAAGGCGCGGTGTCGGGCTGCTGTTCTTCGCCGGCCACGGCGTCCAGGCGAACGGCGAGAACTATATTCTGCCGGTCGGATCGGCCTTCACCAGCGGAGCCGATCTCAAGGCGCGCGCCGTCACCGCGGCGGAGGCGGTCGACGCCATGACGGCGGCGAACAACAGTCTAAACATCGTCATCCTGGATGCCTGCCGCAACAATTCGCTCCCGGGAAGCGTCGGCATAACGCGCGGCTTGTCTCGCATGGATGCCGGCGCGAGCCTGTTTGTCTCGTTCTCCACCTCGCCCGGCGAGTTGGCGCTTGACGGCTCCGGCCGCAACAGCTCCTACGCCAAGCATCTGACGCAGGCGATCGCCACGCCCAATATCAGCATCGAGAACACGTTCAAGCGCACACTCAAAGGCGTCTGCCAGGAGACCGCCGGCCAGCAGCAGCCGTGGATGTCGTCGTCATTCTTCGGCGACTTCACGTTCCGGCCGGAGGGCAATCCGCTGTTGACGCAGGCTCCTGCAGCGCTCCAGCCAAGGGCCGGGCTTGTCAGCCCGCAGCGGGCCGCGCCCGGCTCGGGGCCGCCGCTTTGCCTCAGTGGCTTCTATCATGTCGATGGCAGCAATCCAGACGACAGCCGCTATGCCGGCATGGCCTCTCTCACCCCCGCAGTCGATCAGGATCTCTTCACATGGTGGATCGCTCGTCAGGTTTTCAGCGGCATCGGTGAATTCGCCGGGCGAATGATGGTGGTCAATTGGGGCTCCAAGCATCCCGTGATCTACACGGTCGAACCCGACAAGAACCTTGACGGCGAATGGGCGGATGGCACCGTCACCGATAGGCTCACGCTGTTCGCGCAGGCCACCAGCGGCGTGGTGCCTGCGCCAACGGGCAATTACAGCGCCGTCGGCCGCAGTCCCAACGGCACCACTTACGAGGACCGGGTCGTCATAACGCGCCTGGGCAATCGCTATCGCTTCGACTGGCGCGTCGGCTCGTCCACCTACTACGGAACCGGCATGCTCGATGGAAACGTGATGGTGGTGGAGTGGGGTGCCGGGGCGCCGATAGTCTATGCCCTGGCCGCCGACGGAAGCATGAAGGGTTTGTGGAGTAACGGCCGCGGCGAGGAAACGCTGATGCTAGCGCGGTGATCCTGAGGAGTTGAGTGATGGCCTACGATCTCATCGTCATCGGCACCGGACCTGGCGGCTATGTCTGCGCGATCCGCGCGGCGCAGCTTGGGATGAAAGTGGTGGTGGTCGAGAAGCGCGCGACTCACGGCGGCACCTGCCTCAACGTCGGCTGCATCCCGTCGAAGGCGCTGCTGCACGCCTCGGAGATGTTCGAGGAGGCCGGCCATAGCTTCGCCCGGATGGGCATCGGCGTGGGCACGCCCAAGCTCGATCTCGCCACGCTGATGAAGTTCAAGGACGAGGGCGTCGACGGCAACGTCAAGGGCGTCGAATTCCTGCTCAAGAAGAACAAGATCGACGCCGTGCATGGCGTGGGCCGCATCGCTGCGCCGGGCAAGGTCGAGGTCAAAGACGCCGACGGCAAGACCCAGACGTTGGAGACGAAGAACATCGTCATTGCCACAGGCTCCGACGTGGCGAAGCTCAAGGGCGTTGAGATTGACGGCAAGCGCATCGTCACCTCGGACCAGGCAATCGCGCTCGACAAGGTGCCGCAACGCCTTCTCGTGATCGGCGCCGGTGTGATCGGGCTGGAGCTCGGCTCGGTGTGGCGGCGGCTCGGCTCGCAGGTGACGGTGGTCGAATTCCTCGACCGTATCCTGCCGGGGCTGGATAACGAGGTCGGCCGGCAGTCGCAGCGCCTCCTGGAAAAGCAGGGCATCGCCTTCAAGCTCGGCTCCAAGGTCACCGGCGTCGATTCGTCGGGCGCGACGCTCAAGGCCAGCATCGAGCCGGCCAAAGGCGGCGCGGCCGAAACGATCGAGGCCGACGTGGTGCTGGTCGCGATCGGGCGCGTGCCCTATACGGAGGGCTTGGGGCTGGACGAGGCGGGCGTGAAGAAGGACAACCGCATGCGCGTTGTGGTCGATGCGCATTACGTCACCAACGCCAAGGGCATCTACGCCATCGGCGACGTCATCGCCGGGCCGATGTTGGCGCACAAGGCTGAGGACGAGGGAATGGCGGTGGCGGAAATCCTCGCCGGCCAGGCCGGGCACGTGAATTATGACGTGATCCCGAACGTGGTCTACACGTTTCCGGAGATCGCTTCGGTAGGCAAGACCGAGGAGGAGCTGAAGGAGGCGGGCACAGCCTACAACACGGGGAAATTCCCGTTCACCGCCAACGGCCGCGCCAAGGCCAACCACCAGACCGACGGCTTCGTGAAAATCCTCGCCGACGCCAGGACCGACCGGGTGCTGGGCGTGCACATCGTCGGCTCCGACGCCGGCAACATGATCGCCGCCGCCGCCGTGGCGATGGAGTTCGGCGCGTCGGCCGAGGACATCGCGCGGACCTGTCACGCGCATCCGACCCTGCCCGAGGCGGTGAAGGAAGCCGCGCTGGCGGTGGCCAAGCGCGCGATTCACATGTGATCGATATATTTACGTTATTGGGACGTCTTCATGCCAAAAGAGTTGCGATTGGCAGATGTTGCGGCGCTCTTTTTTGAGAATGACCAGAGCTTTAAGACGACTTTGTTTCAAGCGTACTCATGCTTATCCGACGTTCAATACGCAGTAAATCACTTTTTCAATAAGATTAGCGTCGATCCAACAGTCGACCCAAATCATCCATTTTCGTTTTTGATAGGAGATTTCGAAAATCTAGACCTGTGGTTTGAGCTGCTGCCGGTTTCACGGACACCGAGTTTAGGTGTGATGATGGAACCGGAGGTGGGGTATGGAACGAAAGCGACATGGGCGTGAGTTCAAGCTTGAGGCTGTGAAGTTGGTTCGGGAGCGTGGCGTATCGGTTGCACAGGTTGCGCGCGACCTGGACATTCACGCGAACCTTCTGCGCAACTGGGTGAAGGCGTTTGCGGCCGACCCGCAGTATGCATTTCCTGGCCAAGGCCACATGAAGCCGGAGCAGCTCGAGATAGAACGGCTGCGGCGCGAGGTGACGAAGCTCAAAGCCGAACGAGACGTTCTAAAAAAACCGCGGCCTACTTCGCGAAGGACTCGATATGAAGTTAGGGTTCATTGCGAAGCATCGGGGAGTCTGGCCGGCGGCGTGGTTATGCGAGGCTAGAGGTGGTACCGGTTATCTGAACAGATTTTCCGCGTCGATAAGTGGAGCCTCTGCCGGATTTAGGCTGCCAAGCGGAGAGGCAGCGGGTTGAAGTAGGCTTGATCGGGCGTGGCATCGTCACGGCTCGAATGCGACCGGCGGCGGTTGTAGAAGTCGAGATAGCGGCCGATCGAAGC
>SHVN01000166.1 GCA_009694215.1 Xanthobacteraceae bacterium | reverse complement strand
GGAGCATGAGGCGGATTGACGCGAGGCGCAAGAACGCCCGCGCCTTGCGATTGAGGATCCCGCAATCCTTGGCAAGCCTTTGGCACCGGTTGAGCCAAGCAATGGTGCGCTCGACGACCCAACGGCGCGTCAACACCTCAAACCCTTTGGCCTGGTCGGAGGGCTTGATGATGTCAGTTTTGAGCTGCGGCAGGACTCTGCCACCTGTCTGAGTCCCTCAATGCTCGATCGCGGCGGCCAATGCAAGCCGATCTCGCCCCCATGCAGCGAAGCCTATGGACCCTCCTGCCCGCCCGTCGCATCCTCCATTCATGACACCATCGCTTGCGATCATCGGCGCCGGGATGGGCGGGCTCACGCTCGCCGCGGCGCTCCACCAGCGCGGCATCGAGGCCCAGATCTACGAGCAGGCGCCCGGCTTCGTCCGCCTCGGCGCCGGCATCCAGATGAGCCCGAACGCCATGCGCGTGCTGCGCGGGATCGGACTTGAGCTGCGCATCCGGGCGACCGCATTCCAGCCACGCTCCTGGACCAACCGCGACTGGGACACGGGCCGGCTCACCAACGAACTGCCGCTCGGCGCGGACGCCGAGGCGAAATACGGCGCGCCCTATCTGCTCATGCACCGCGGCGATCTGCACGAGGCGCTGGCATCCCGCGTGCCGGACGACTGCATCGCGCGGGACAAGAAGCTCGTTGATCTCGACTGGCGTCAGGGAGACGGACATGGCGGTGTCACGCTCCGCTTTGCCGACGGCACCAGCGCCCGCGCCGACGCCGTGGTCGCCGCCGACGGCATCCACTCCCGCGTGCGTGAACTCTGGCGCGGCACGGAGACGACGAACTTCACCGGCCGCGTCGCCTACCGCACCACCTTCCCGGCGGCGCTGCTCGAAGGCTTCGCCATCGACCAGTGCTGCAAGTGGTGGGGGCCGGACCGCCACATCGTCATCTATTACGTCACGGCAAATCGCGACGAGGTCTATTTCGTCACCAGCGTGCCGGAGCCAGAGTTCACCGTGGAATCCTGGTCGGCCACCGGCGACCTGGAAACGCTTCGCGCCGCGTTCGCAGGCTTCCACGAGCAGGTCCGGCGCGTCGTCAACGCCTGCCCGCGCGTGCACAAATGGGCGATTGTCGACCGCGATCCGCTGCCGCGCTGGAGCGACGGCGCGATGGTGCTGCTCGGCGACGCCGCCCACCCGATGACGCAATATATGGCCCAGGGCGCGGCGAGCGCGATGGAGGATGCGGTCGTGCTCAGCCGCTGCATCGCCGAGGAACCGGGCGACATGCCGGCCGCCTTCGGGCGCTTCGAGGCAGCGCGCCGGGAGCGCACCTCGCGCATCCAGGGCACCTCGCAGCAGAACACCTTCATGCGGCAGCCGACTGATCCCGCCTGGGTCTATGGCTATGACGCCTGGACCGCGCCGCTGCCCGAATACGCCTGAAAATCCTGGGAAACTAATCCGCCCTTGCGCGCGTTATGGCGGTATGGACCCAACCCGCATCATCGAACTCCTGTCGCGCCTGGCATTCGCATGCGCGAGCCTTGTGCTGATGGCGATGTCGTTTGGCCTCGTCATCTACGGCGGTGTCGAAGTCGTCACCGGGCTCGCAAGCTCCTGGGCCGACGGCGGAGCGGCGCTGCTGTCTGCCATCGGCTATGTGGTCATCGCCATAGCGGTGTTCAACGTCGCCAAGTACTTCGTCGAGGAGGAGGTCATCCGGTACCGGGAGATGCGAAACGCCGCCGAGACGAGGCGCAGTCTCACCAAGTTCATTTTGACGATTTCGATCGCGGTCTTCATCGAGGGCCTGGTGCTGGTGTTCCGGGTCAGCAAGGAGAACGTGATGGACATCCTATATCCGACCGCGCTGCTGATCACCGGCATCGTCATCGTGGTGGGACTCGGCGTTTATCAGCGCCTGAGCGCCGACGTCGAGCAGAAGGTCGGCGCCAAAGACACCGCCACGGCAAAGGCCACAGCCAAGGCGCGATAGAAGTTACTCTTGCATCGCCACTTCGCGCTTGGCCCGCAGCGACGGGATCGCGATCAGGAGCATCATCGCCACCGCCGCGATCAGGAAGCAGGCCGAGATCGGACGGCTCAGAAAGATCGTGACGTCGCCGAAATTGATCATCATGGCGCGGCGCATCTGCTCCTCCATCATCGGCCCCAGGATGAATCCCAGAATGAGCGGCGCCGGCTCGCAGTCCAGCTTGAACAGCACATAGGCGACGGCGCTCAAGCTCGCGAGCATGTAGATGTCGAATATCTTGGCATCGACTGTGAACACGCCGATGCAGCAGAACACGAAGATCGCAGGATACAGGAGCCGGTACGGCACCGCGAGCAGCTGCACCCAGAGCCCGATCAGCGGCAGGTTGAGGACGAGCAGCATCAGGTTGCCGATCCACATGCTGGCGACAAGACCCCAAAACAGCTCCGGCCGCTCGGTCATCACCTGCGGGCCGGGCGCGATCCCCTGGATCATCAGCGCGCCGATCATCAGCGCCATGGTCGGGTTGGACGGAATGCCGAGCGTTAGCATCGGGATGAACGAGGTCTGCGCGCCGGCGTTGTTGGCGGATTCCGGCGCGGCCACGCCGCGGATATCGCCCTCGCCGAAGGTTCGCGGGGGCTTGGCTATCTTCTTCTCAAACATGTAGGCGGCGAACGAGGCCAGCAGCGCGCCGCCGCCCGGCAGGATGCCGAGGATCGAACCCAACGCCGTGCCGCGCATGATCGACCAAAAGCTCACGCGCATGTCCTCCCACGAGGGCAGCACGCGGCCGAGCCGATCGCCATAGACGTCGGTCCTGTCCTTGTGCTCGAGGTTCGCCACCACGTCGGTGATGCCGAAGAACGCCATCGCCAGCGCCACGAACCCGATACCATCAGTCAACTCCGGCTGGCCGAAACCGAAACGGATCGTGCCGGAGTTGACGTCGGTGCCCACGAGGCCCAGCAGGATGCCGAAGCAGACCATCGCGATTGCCTTGATGACGGAGCCACGCGCCAGCACCACGGCAGCGATCAGGCCGAACACCATCAGCGAGAAATATTCTGCGGGCCCGAATTTCAGCGCCAGCTCCGCAAGCGGCGGCGCGAAGAAGGCAACCACCAGCGTGGCGATGCAGCCGGCGATGAACGAACCGATGGCCGCAATCCCGAGCGCCGGGCCGGCGCGGCCTCTGCGCGCCATCTGGTGGCCGTCGAGCGTGGTGACGACGGAGGACGATTCACCTGGGATGTTGACCAGGATCGCGGTGGTCGAGCCACCGTATTGCGCGCCGTAGTAGATGCCGGCGAGCATGATCAGCGCAGGCGCGGGCCCAAGCCCGAACGTGAACGGCAAAAGCATTGCCACCGTCGCCACCGGGCCGATGCCGGGAAGCACGCCGACGAGCGTGCCGAGGAAGCAGCCGACGAAGCAGTAGATGAGGTTCTGCCAACTCAGCGCGACGCCAAGCCCAAAGGCGAGATTGCCGAGCGTTTCCATCCGCTCAGGTGTCCGGCCAGAGCTGGATCGGCAGGCCGAGCAGCCACACGAATACCCCCGCCGAGAATGCAATCAGCACGACGACCAATCCGACCGTCTCCAGCGGACGGCTCTCACGCGACGCCACGGCCCCGACCAGCACCAGCACGGCCACGGCCGCGATCAGTCCGAGATGCGCCAACGCGATGCCGAACAGCGCGATGCCGGCGAGACTGATGACGATCGGCCGGGCGTGGAACCGCGGCACCGGCGGGCCATCTACGGCGAAGGCGCGCGCCGCAATGATCAATCCAAGACTCGCAAGCAGCACGCTGACCAATATCGGAAACAGCCCAGGACCCATGCGGTGCATGCTGCCGGTGGCGTATTTGCGCGACAGCAGAATGAAGCCCAATGCCACCGCGATGAAGAACAGACCGGCCCAGAAGTTTTTAGGAGAGCGGATGCGCATCATTGGCGCTCGGGACTATACAGAGCGGCGCTTGATGAACAGAAGACGATCCCCTCCCCGACCCTCCCCCTTTCAGGGGGATGGAGAGACTCGCCGCAAGGCATTCCTCTCCCTGAAAGGGGGAGGAATGAGGTGGGGGTCATCGTGCGATCAATCCGGCTTGATCTTCGCCTTCTCCACGATCACGGCGAGTTGCTGCGCGGTCTTCTTGACCCTGGCGTCGAGCTCGGCGCCGGTCGAGGGGATCGTTTCGACGCCGCCGCCGGCGAAGCGCTCCTTCACATCGGGCATGGCGAGGATTTTCGCCACCTCGGCTTGCAGCTTGTCGACGATCGCCTTGGGCGTGCCCTTGGGCGCCAGCAGCAAGGTCCAGTTGGAGGCATCGACGTCCTTCACGCCCTGCGATTGCAGCGTCGGCCATTCCGGGTTGAACTTCGAAGGCTGCGCGCCGGTCACCGCCAGCACGCGAAGGCGGCCGGCCTTGACCTGCGGTCCGGCAGACGAACTCGCCAGGATGGCGAACGGAATGTCGCCGCCGGCCAGCGCCGCCGCGGCCGGCGCACCGCCCTTGTAGGGGATATGCTGGAACTGCGTGCCGGTGTTGAGCGCCGTCCACTCCAGGACGATCTGGTTGATGCTGCCGTTGCCGGGCGAGCCGACCGAGAGGCGGCCGGGCTGTGCCTTCGCCCCCGCGAGCATGTCGGCGACGGTCTTGTACGGCGTGTTGGCGTTGGCCGCCCAGACCATGGGCGCGTCGCTGACCGTGCCGATCGGCGCGAAATCGTCCCACTTGTAGGGCATTTCCTTGAACAGTGCCGGGGTGATCGCGACATCGCCGACCGTGGCCATGGTCAGGGTGTAGCCATCGGGCGCGGCCTTCGCTCCCGCTCCCATGGCGATGAAGCCGTTGCCGCCGGGGCGGTTCTCTACCACCACCTGTTGGCCCCAGGCCTCGGTCAGCTTGGCACCGACGATGCGGGACGCGATGTCGGCTATGCCGCCCGGCGCATAGGGCACCAGGATGTGAATGGGCTTGGTCGGGTAGGTCTGCGAATGGACCGGCTGTGCCAGCAGCACGAGGCCCGAGACGACGGCAGTCAACACCATGCGCATGTTTGTTCCTCCACTGATCCGCCACAGCCTGCATGAGAAAAGGTGGGTCTTGCAATGCTGGAAATGCCCCGGATGGCAGCGCGCCGTGCGGTTTAACGTCCCGACGCTCCGGGCGGCCCACCCGGCGGCCCGCGCCTTGATCTCGACCCCGTTCGCCTATAGCTCATCGGCAGTGCGAACCAAGAACATCACAACGTCCGCCGCGCCCTCCGTGAGCTTTGTCTCGCTCGGCTGCCCCAAGGCGCTGGTCGACAGCGAGCGCATCATCACCCGGCTGCGCGCGGAGGGCTACGCGCTTTCGCGCGAGCACAAGGGCGCCGATCTCGTCATCGTCAACACCTGCGGCTTTCTCGACAGCGCCCAGGCTGAATCGCTCGAAGCCATCGGCGAGGCCTTAGCCCTGAACGGCAAGGTCATCGTCACCGGCTGCATGGGCGCGGAGCCGGAGAAGATCACCGCGAAATATCCCAACGTGCTGGCGATCACCGGCCCGCAGCAGTACGAGAGCGTGCTGGACGCCGTGCACCGCGCGGCGCCGCCGCAGCACGATCCGTTCCTCGATCTCGTGCCGCCCGAGGGCATCAAGCTCACGCCGCGTCACTACGCCTATTTGAAGATTTCCGAGGGCTGCAACAACCGCTGCACCTTCTGCATCATCCCGAAGCTGCGCGGCGATCTCGTTTCGCGCCACGCCTCCGACGTGTTGCGCGAGGCCGAACGGCTGGTGACTGCAGGCGTGAAGGAACTGCTGGTGATCTCGCAGGACACCTCGGCCTACGGCGTCGACATCAAATACGCCGCGAGCCTATGGAAGGACCGGCTGGTGCGCGCAACATTCCTCGATCTCGCGCGCGAGCTCGGCACGCTCGGCGCCTGGGTACGGCTGCACTACGTCTACCCCTACCCGCATGTCGACGACGTGATCCCGCTGATGGCGGATGGGGTGGTGCTGCCCTATCTCGACATCCCGTTCCAGCACGCGTCGCCCGAGGTGCTCAAGCGCATGAAGCGGCCGGCCGCGCAGGCGAAGACGCTTGCGCGTATCGCACGCTGGCGCGAGATTTGCCCCGACCTGACGCTCCGCTCGACCTTCATCGTCGGCTTCCCTGGCGAGACCGAGAAGGACTTTCAGATGCTGCTCGACTGGCTGGACGAAGCGGCACTCGATCGCGTCGGCTGCTTCCGCTACGAGCCGGTGGCCGGCGCCACGTCGAACGATCTCGCAACGCCGGTGCCGAAAGAGGTCACCGAGCAGCGCTGGCATCGCTTCATGGCGCACCAGCAGGCGATTTCCAAGAAACGCCTCAAGCGCAAGGTCGGCACCCGCCAGCAGATCATCATCGACGAGGTGGGGCCTACCGTTGCCAAGGGCCGCTCAAAGGGTGACGCGCCGGAGATCGATGGCGCCGTCTATGTGAAGAGCAAGCGGCCGCTGCGCGTGGGCGAATTCGCAACGGTGAAGATCGAACGCGCCGACGAATACGACCTGCACGGTACGGCGGTCGGTTTCTGAATCGTCACCGTCACTCCGGCTTGAACCCTAGCTCTTCCATCAGTTGCTTCTGCTCGGCGAAGGTGCGCGTTACGAATGCGCGATAGTCCGAAGTGTTGAGGTAGAACTGCTCCTGGTCGATCCTAGCGATGGTCTCGACATAGGTCGGCTCTTCCATCCCCTTTTTGAAGGCGTCGTGGAGGATTTTCACGGCCTTCGGGTCCATGCCCTTGGGCCCCGCCAAGCCGAACGGCGAGTTCGACACCATGGCGATGCCCGTCTCCTTCAGCGTCGGCACGTCCGGCCAAC
>SHVN01000165.1 GCA_009694215.1 Xanthobacteraceae bacterium | reverse complement strand
GAAAGACCCCGAACGTTGAGATCATCTGGGCGTCCACCCGCGAGGTCTACAACGTGGTGGAGGCCGATGCGATGGGCTGCCACATCATCACTGCGCCCGCCGACGTGCTCAAGAAATTGCCGGCGCTTGGCACCATGACCGCTGCGGAACTATCGCTCGGCGCTGTGCAGGCGTTCCGCGACGATGCGCTTTCGGTGGAGCTGAAGCTGGAGGTTCCGGGCCGGGCCGACGCTGCCGAGTGACCGCTGCGGCGCCCATTTTTGCTCTTGTAAGCTTTGACTTAAAACGTGTTTAGCCGTTCGGGCAGGTTGCCGTCGCCAGCCGTCACCGGGCATGCTAGGGACATTGCGGGCCTGCGTTTCGCAGAGAATCCGGGGCAAATGTCGAAAAATGGTGCAAGCCGTGAGGTGCAAGCCGTGAAGAGTAATCCGTCTCTTCGGATCGGCGTCATCGGCGTGGGCACCATGGGTTCGAACCATGCCCGCGTGCTGGCTGGGCTGTCCGGGATCCAACTCGTGGGCGTCGCCGATCCGGACCGCGGTCAGCGCGATCTCGTCACGCGGGTGATCGGTTGTCCCGCGGTCAACGATCTCGACGCGCTGCTAAAGCTTGGCGTCGACGCGGTCACGATCGCGGCCCCGACGCATCTGCACCACGACATCGCGCTGAACTGCATCGGTCGCGGCGTTCATGTCCTGGTGGAGAAGCCGATCGCTTCGACGGTGGAGGAGGGCCACGACATCATCGCGGCTGCGAAAAAGGCCGGCGTCGCCCTGATGGTCGGGCATGTCGAGCGTTTCAATCCTGCTGTGACCGCGATCAAGGAAGCGATCAAGGGCGAGGACATTCTCTCGATTGCGATCACGCGGGTCGGTCCGTTTCCGCCGCGCATGTCGAATGTCGGCGTGGTGATCGATCTCGCCGTCCACGACATCGACCTGATCCGCTGGTTCACCGATTCCGACATCGTCGAGGTGCAGCCGCAGCTTTCCAGTGCGATGGCCGAGCGCGAGGACATCGCGCTGTTGCAGTTCCGCACCGCCTCCGGCGTGCTCGCGCACATCAACACCAACTGGCTGACGCCGTTCAAGGCGCGCAACGTCACCGTCGCGACCCGGGGCAAGTACGTGATGGGCGATCTGCTCACGCGCCAGGTCACCGAGTGCTTCGGCTTCCAGCCGGACGGCGCCTATTCGATGCGGCACGTCTCGGTCGGCCACGACGAGCCGCTGCGCGCCGAGCTCATCGCATTCATCGATGCCGTTCGCAATGGCACGCGTCCGGCCGTCACCGGCGAGGAGGGTGTCGCGAGCCTCGAAATCGCGACCCGCTGCCTTGAAGGCCGGCTGCCGGCCGCGGTGACGGCGTCCCAGCACAAGGGGCCGCGTCGCCTTGTCGGCTGACGCGTCGTGCCCATTCCGTTGACGAAGAGCTCATGAATCAGAGTGTCCGCGCACCATTTGCTCCGATCCCGTTCATTGACGTCGCCGCCCAGCGCCGCCGGCTCGGCCGCGCCATCGACGACGCCATCGCGCGGGTTACCACGCACTGCCAGTTCATCCAAGGGCCGGAGGTCGCGCAGTTCGAGGCCGACCTCGCGGCGTTCTGCGGCGCGCGTTATGCCGTCGGCTGCGCAAGCGGGACCGACGCGTTGATGCTGGTGCTGATGGCGAAGGGCATCGGGCCTGGCGACGCGGTCATCTGTCCGGCGTTTACGTTCTGCGCCACCGCCGAGGTGGTTGTGCTGCTGGGCGCCACCCCGGTGTTCGCCGACGTCGATGCCGACACGTTCAATCTGAACGCGACGAGTGTCAAACGCGCGGTGGCGACCGCTCGGCGCCACGGCCTCAAGCCCAAGGCGCTGATCCCGGTCGATCTGTTCGGCCTGCCGGCGGACTATGATGGCCTGCTGGCCGTCGCCAGGGCGGAAGGGCTTTTCGTGCTGGACGATGCGGCGCAGGGATTTGGCGCGCTCTACAAGGGCCGTAAGCTCGGCGCCATCGCTCCGGCAACCGCCACGAGCTTCTTTCCGGCGAAGCCGCTCGGCTGCTACGGCGACGGCGGTGCGGTGCTGACCGACGACGCCGGTCTCGTGGATCTGCTCAAGAGCCTGCGCGTCCACGGCCAGGGCAGCGACAAATACGACAACGTCCGCATCGGCATGACCAGCCGCCTCGACACCATGCAGGCCGCGGTGCTGATCGAGAAGCTCAAGATTTTCCCCGATGAGATCGCCGCGCGCGACCAGGCCGCGCGCCGCTACGCCGAGGGCTTGCGGGATGTGGCCATCGTGCCGGCCGTGCCCGACGGCTGCTCGTCGGTATGGGCGCAATACACGATCCGCCTCAAGCCCGGCGTGCGCGACGGTCTCGCCGTCACGCTGAAGGCGCAGGGCGTTCCCACCGCGATCTACTATCCGAAGCCGCTGCATCGCCTGGAGGCCTATCGCCGTTTCCCGGTGGTGGACAACGGCATTCCGGTGACCGACCAGCTCGCTGAGGAGGTCATCAGCCTGCCGATGCACGCCTATCTCGACGCGCCGACGCAGGACTGGGTGATTGAAGCGGTCCGTGCCGCGCTCAATCCCTAATTTGACGGCCTGTCGTCATCAGTTGCGTATGCCGATATTCACCAGGGGATGAATGCTCGTCCGCGCTCTCTCGATGCTGCTGATCCTGACGCTCGGCGCCTGCTCGGTTTCGGGGCTGGAGCCGGACTGGACGTCGGCCGACGCCGCCGGTCCGCAGCCAGCGTATCGCTTCATCGTCGCTAACCGGCTCGGAGATGTTGTCGGTGTACCTGCTCTCGCCGGCACGCTGGAGATTTCGAGCGTGCGGCGCATCGACTCGCTCAAGGGCGCATCCTGGGTGACCTGCATCAAGGCGCAGAAGTTCCCGCTGCCGCCGCGCTACTACGCCGCCTTAATCCAGCGCGACCAGCTCGTCGACTCGCGGCTCTCGGTCCTGATCGACCAGTGCGAGCTGCAATCGTTCTCGGAGTTCGATTGGGCAGCCGACGCCAACAAGCCGCCGCCGCCGCCGCGCTGAGCTGCGCTCCGGCACATGCGCATCGGCGTCAGCTCCGCTTGTACACGTCCTCGATCCGCACGATGTCGTCCTCGCCGAGATAGCTGCCGGTCTGCACCTCGATCAGCTCCAGCGGAATCTTGCCGCGGTTGGCGAGGCGGTGGACCGCGCCGATCGGAATATAGATCGACTCGTTCTCGTGCACGGCGCGGATGTCGGTTCCGAGCGTGACCTCCGCCGTGCCGCGCACCACCACCCAGTGCTCGGCGCGGTGGTGATGTTTCTGCAGCGAGAGCGTGCCGCCCGGCGTCACTACGATGCGCTTGACCTGGAACCGCTCGCCGGAATCGATCGAGTCGTAGTAGCCCCAGGGGCGGTGGCCGCGGCGGTGATCGGTGGCCTCCCGCCGTCGCGATTTCTTGAGCTGGGCGACGAGCTCGCGCACCTCCTGCGCGCGCGCGCGCGGCACCACCAGAACGGCATCGGGCGTCGAGACCACGACGAGGTCGTCGATGCCGACGACGGCGGTGAGCCGGTCGGTGGAATGGATCACGCAATTGCGCGAGTCCGCCGTCACCACGGTGCCGTGAATTGCGTTGCCGGACTTGTCGCGCGGGGCAATGTCGAAGATCGCGTCCCACGAGCCGATGTCGGACCAGCGGAAGTTGCCCGCGACCACCGCGGCGCGATCGGTCTTCTCCATCACCGCGTAGTCGATCGACTTCTGCGGCGCGCCGGCAAAGGCCGCTGTCTCGAGCCGAAGAAAGCCGAGATCGTCGCTGAGGCCGGCCACCGCCGCCTCGGCCGCTGCAGCGATCGCCGGCTCGTAGCGCGCAAGCTCCTCGAGCAGCACGTCGGCGCGAAACAGGAAGTTGCCTGAATTCCACAGATAGCCCTCCGCCACATAGCGGGCGGCAGTTTTGGCGTCCGGCTTTTCCACGAACGCATCGACCGCGAACACGCCGTCCGGACCGGCCGGCTTGCCGCGGCGGATGTAGCCGTAACTGGTCTTGGGTGCGGTTGGCGTGATGCCAAAGGTCACGATACGGCCGGTCTCCGCAGCCTTCAGTCCGGCAAGGCAGGTGGCCTGGAACTCCTCAAGGTCGAGGATGACGTGGTCGGCGGCGAGCGCCAGCACCACGGCGTCGGGATCGCGGCTCCTGGCGAGCGCCGCGGCCGCGGCCACCGCCGGGCCCGAATCGCGGCGCATCGGCTCGATCACCACCGTCGCATCGATGCCGATGTCCTCGGCCTGGCGCCGCGCGAAAAAGCGGAAATCGGCGCCGGTGACCACAATCGGCTGGCCGAACAGCTCGCTGTCGGCCACGCGCAGCAGCGTGTCCTGATAGGTCGAACGCTCGCCCACCAGGGGCAGGAATTGCTTTGGCAAGGCGTCGCGCGACACCGGCCAAAGCCGGGTCCCGGCGCCTCCGGCCAGTAGAACGGGGACGATCTTGGTCATGGGGCGGCACTATTCCAAAAACCGTTTGCGATAGCCAGAACGCCTAGTAAGACTCAGATCTACGATCCGCAATTCTTATATGACCGACCTTCGGTCGAGAGCCCAACATGAATTTACGTTGCGCCATTCTTCATCATCATCGCGTTGCGGCCGAAGTCGTGGGGGGCTGCCCGATGCCGGCGCGATCCGGATTGTAGCCGCGCTTGAGGATCGCTTCCCACCAAAGCCGGTTTTGCAGGTACCACTGCACAGTCGCGGCGAGACCTGATTCAAACGACTCGCGCGGCCGCCAGTTGAGTTCGCGCTCGATCTTCGACGGATCGATGGCGTATCGGCGGTCGTGTCCCGGCCGATCGGTCACGAACTGGATTAACGCGCGGCGAGGGCCGCTCTGTGACGGGCTGAGCTTGTCGAGGAGATCGCATACCATCCCGACGACGTCCTTGTTGGTCAGTTCGTTGCGCGATCCAACGTTGTAGGTCTCCCCGATCGCACCTTGCGTCAGAACCTGGATGAGTGCGCGGGCGTGATCCTCGACATAAAGCCAATCGCGGATGTTCATTCCATCGCCGTAGACCGGCAACGACCGGTTCTCCAGCCCGCGCAGGATCATCATCGGGATCAGCTTTTCGGGAAATTGATAGGGACCGTAGTTGTTCGAACAGTTGGTCACGATGGTCGGCAGGCCATATGTTTCCTTCCAGGCACGAACGAGATGATCCGAACCGGCTTTTGTAGCCGAGTAGGGCGAGTTCGGCGCGTACGCGGAGACTTCCGAAAACAGCCCTTGCTCAGGCAATGAGCCGAAGACTTCGTCGGTCGAGATATGGAGAAAACGAAAATTGCGCTTTTGGTCAGTCGAAAGCTGCTGCCAATACTGCAACGCCTCCTGCAGCAGCGTATAGGTGCCGACCAGATTGGTTTTCACGAACTCGCCGGGTCCATCAATGGAGCGATCGACGTGACTTTCCGCTGCGAGATGGATCACGGCAGATGGTTGTTGCTGACTGAAGATACGGCGCAACTCGGGGCCGTCACAAATGTCAGTGGTTTCAAGCCGGTGACGCGGATGGGTTTGCGGCAACGATAAGAGGCTCGCGGCGTAGGTGAGCTTATCGACATTGACGACGTTGGCCTCGCTCTCGTCGATCAGACTTCTGACCACCGCGGAGCCGATGAATCCGGCGCCGCCGGTCACCAACACCGTCCCTCGGAGCGTTTCATGAGCCGACGGCACGAATCTTACCTCGCGACAAAGTTGTGTTGGCCTTTGGATGCCACTCCGGGAGTCCTCACTTTGCCGTCAATTTGCGATCGCGGACCGTTCAGTTTATCGTTGCGCTTGAAAGTTTCATAGGGCCAAAGGCTTAGGCGAGCCTACGTGTATGGAAATAATCTTGACCGAGATGCCGGGGTTACTCATTTTTGAGCCGAAGCGCTTCGGCGACCAGCGCGGCTTTTTCACCGAACTTTTTAACTCTCGGCGTTACGCCGACTGTGGCATTTCGACATCGTTCGTTCAGGACAACATGGCGCGTTCCAGCCGCAGCGTGCTGCGCGGCTTGCACCTGCAAAATCCGAATATGCAAGCCAAGCTGGTCAGCGTCCTGCGCGGTGCTGTCCTCGACGTCGCCGTCGATGTGCGCGTCGGAAGCCCGACATTTGGCCGTCATGTCGCGGTCGAACTTTCAGACGACAACGGCCGCCAGTTTTATGTGCCGCGCGGCTTTGCCCATGGGTATGCGGTGCTGTCGGAGACGGCGGACTTTTTCTACAAGTGCGATGCCTTCTACAGTCCGAAGCATGAAATGGTCGTCCGGTGGGACGATCCGGCGCTCAAGATCGATTGGCGGTTGTCGAACCCGACCCTGACGCCACGCGACGCGGAGGCGCCTTTGCTTGCCGACGTGAGCGGGCTGCCCGCCTACGAGCGATAGACCGTGCGCATCCTGGTCACCGGCATTACAGGCCAAGTCGGATCCGCCCTGCTGCGGTCGTTGCGTCCCTACGGCGAGCTGTTGCCGGCGGATCGCGCCGTCCTCGATCTAAGCAAGCCAGCCGAGCTTGTGTCCCGCCTCGAGTCCCTGCGGCCCGACGTGATTGTCAACGCCGCCGCCTACACCGCGGTGGACCGCGCCGAGGACGAGCGGGACCTCGCGTTCATCGTCAATGGGGAGAGCCCGGGCGAAATAGCCCGCTGGGCGGCGGTGCATCGAACGCCGCTCATTCATTTTTCCACGGACTATGTATTCGACGGCACCGGCACTCGGCCCTGGCGCGAAGACGATCCGACCGGGCCACTCAGCGCGTACGGCGCGAGCAAACTGATCGGCGAGCAGATGATCCGCCGCGCCGGCGGGCCGTATCTCATCGCTAGAACGTCATGGGTCTATGCCGCGCAAGGCGCAAACTTTCTGCGCACAATTGCCAAGCTTGCCGCAGAACGTGAAGAGTTGCGGATCGTCGCCGACCAGGTGGGGGCGCCAACCCCCGCGGCCTGGATC
>SHVN01000164.1 GCA_009694215.1 Xanthobacteraceae bacterium | reverse complement strand
GACCCGCTCTCCTGTGGAAACGGACAGTTCCGCGCCGGCCAGCAGCGGCGTGCCCCCGAAGGTCAACGCGATGTCTTTGAGCTGGAGGAGAGGTGCTGCCATTTTGGATGTCGAGGCGGTTAGTAAGGCAATCGCGGACCCAACACCAGGGCAGCGGTTGTCGGGCTGGTTCCCTCCCAAATCACCGCACGGGGCGGTGCTTCGCGAGGCAGCTCTCCACGAACGCATCGAGATCGCCACCCGGGAACAGGCAGCCCTCGATGCCGGCGTTGCGCGCCGCCTGCATATCGATGTCCTTGTCGCCGATCAGGAAGCTGCCGGCGCGCCGGATCGGCCAGTTGCCGATCAGGTCGAGCAGCATGCCGGGCCGCGGCTTGCGGAGGTCTGAGTCCCAGCAATAGGCCGCGATCTTGCCTTCGGGATGGAACGGGCAATAGCGCGCGTCGTCGATGCGTGCGCCTTGAGTGGCCAGTTCCTGCTCCATCCAGACGTGCAGCTTGACGATGTCGTTCTCGGTGAACAGCCCGCGCGCGATGCCGGATTGGTTGGAGACGATGAAGACGTAGTAGCCCGCCTCGTTGAGTCTGCGGATGCCCGCGGCCGCTCCGGGAATCCATCGGAATCGCTCGACGGTGCCGACATAGCCGTCGTCGTGGTTGATCACGCCGTCGCGATCGAGGAACGCGGCGGGCTTGCGCGGCGCAGGTTGGGCCGCCGCGGGCATGTCAGCTCCGATGCGCCGCGCCGAACAGCTCGCGCTCGACCAGATGGCAGATCGCGTGCGCCGCGGTGATGTGGATCTGCTGGATCAAGGCGGTTTCGTCGGACGGCACGGCGAGAGCGAGATCGCAAAAGGCGTGCATCGGGGTTTGCGCGTCCCGGGTGAAGCCGACGCTGGTCAGGCCAAGCTCGCGCGCAATCTGCAACGCCGCAACGATGTTCGGCGAGCGGCCCGAGGTCGAGATCGCCACGAACACGTCGCCCTTTTTCCCCAGCGCGCGAAGCTGCCGCGCGAACACCTGATCGAAGCCGTAGTCGTTGCCGATCGCGGTGAGCGCGGAGGTATCGGTGGTGAGCGCGATGGCTGCGAGCGGCGCGCGGTCGTTGACGAGACGCCCGACGAACTCCGCGGCGATATGCTGGGCGTCGGAGGCGCTGCCGCCATTGCCGGCGAGCAGGATCTTGCCGCCGTTGTTGAGCGAGTGGGCGATACGTTCGGCGATGGCGACACATGCCACGAGGAACCGTTCATCCGCCGCGACACGCTCAATGACTTGCGTCGAGCGCCGGAGGTGGGCTCGGACGGCTTCCAGACGTTGATCGGGCATTGCCATGATGGAGCCTCTGGTAGCAAGTTCAGGCGGGTGCCGCCACTTGCCCGAGCGCGCGGTGCACGGCCGTCAGCACCTGCTCAACCGGGATGTCGATCATGCAGCGGTGGTGGACGAGCCGGCAGGTCGGCTTGTGGCAGGGCCGGCAAGGCACGTCGGTCTTGGTTTCGATGATGGCGGCGAGCGGGTTGAGCGGCGCCCAATGCCGGGGGCTGGTCGGCCCGAAGATGCCGATGGTCGGCGTGCCCATGGCGGCCGCGATATGAACGAGCCCGGAGTCGTTCGACACGCAGCCGCTGGCACATTTGAGCGCCAGGATGGCGTTGCGCAGGTCCGGCGAGGTCAGGCTGCGGGCGGCGGGGCCCGCGGCGCGCACGATTTCCGCCGCCAGCGGCGCTTCTATGGGGCTGCCAAGCACCCAGATCGCGAATCCCTTGGCGGCAAGCGTTTGGGCAAGCTCGGCGAAATGCGCGACCGGCCAGCGCTTGCTCGGGCCCACAGCGCCGGGCGCGAAGGCCACGACCGGGCGGCCGTCGTCCGGCAGGTTTTGCTCCGCGCGCCATTTCGGAGCCGCTGCCGCGGGCACATCGAGCTGGGGCTTGGGCCATTCGGCGGGCGCCGTCGCGCCCTTCGGCAGGGCCAAAGCGCCGCAGCGGTCGATCATGCGCGGCAACTGCCGCTCGCCGAAGCGGATGTCGTTGAGCAGGCCGAAGCGGACCTCGCCGGCGAAGCCCACGCGCTCAGGAATACCCGCGAGCATCGGCGCTAGCGCCGATTTCCAGGTCCTGGGCATCACGAGCACGGTGCCGTAGTGCTCTGTTCGCAGCCGAACACCGAGCGCTCGATGCTGGCTGAAGGCCAGTCTCTTGCGCGGCAGATCCCAGATGATGCCTTTGCGGACCCCCGGCATGTAGTCCAGCAGCGGCGCACACAGCGTCGTGGCCAGCACGTCGATCGGCCGCCGGGGATACCGCTCGCGGAGCAGCCTGACCACGGAGTGACAGCGGACGAAATCGCCGATCCACATATAGGGCACCAGCAGGATCGGAGATTCCTGCTGCGCATCTATAGTTGAATTGATGTTCATTTCTTATGGTCCACCCGCAGGCGGTAACCCGCCCGGATAGGGCTGTCCAGCCCCGGAACGAGACCGGAAACGCGGTTTTTGCCGTTAAGCATCATTTCCGGAGCCGGGGACCCAAGTTGCGTGCCTCTGCGGTCTGGGGCAAAGGTTTGCCCGAACCTAACAGCAGCAGGTCGCGGATGCTCTTGGTCACAGGCGGGGCCGGATTCATCGGCTCGAATGTGGTCGCGGCCCTCAATGAGGCCGGGCGGACCGACGTCGTCGTGAACGACGTGCTCGGCTCCGAGCAGAAGTGGCTCAACCTCGGGAAGAGGCGAATAGCGGATATCTTGGCCCCGAACAACCTGTTCAAGTGGCTCGATGGCCGCAAGCTCGACGCCGTCATCCACATGGGCGCGATCTCTGACACCACCGCGACCGACGCCGACCTGGTGATGGAGAACAACTTCCGCTGCTCGATGCGGCTTCTGGACTGGTGCACCGGCGCGCGGGTGCCGTTCATCTATGCCTCGTCGGCGGCGACCTATGGCGACGGCGCCGAAGGCTTCAGCGACGACTGGTCGGCGGCGAGCCTGCAGAAGCTCAAGCCAATGAATCTCTACGGCTGGAGCAAGCAGTTGTTCGACCAGGCCGTGGCCGAACGCTTCGTGAAGAAGGAAAAGCTGCCGCCGCAATGGGCGGGCTTGAAGTTCTTCAACGTGTTCGGCCCGAACGAGTACCACAAGGGCGAGATGATGAGCCTCGTCGCCAAGCGTTTCGACGATGCGAAGCACGGCCGCACCGTGCGGCTGTTCAAGTCGCACCGGCCGGGCATCGAGGATGGCGACCAGCGGCGCGACTTCATCCACGTCGATGACGCCGTCGCGGTGGTGCGATGGCTGATGGAATCGCCGCAGGTCTCGGGCATCTTCAACGTCGGCACCGGCAAGGCCCGCAGCTTTCGCGATCTGGTCGCGGCGCTGTTTCGGGCGCTCGGCTTCGATCCGAAGATCGAATACATCGACATGCCGGAGAATATCCGGGGGCAGTACCAGTATTTCACGCAAGCCAAGGTCGAGAATCTGCTGCGCGCGGGCTACAACGCCGGCTTCACTTCGCTGGAAGACGGCGTCAATCGCTACGTCACGCAGTTCCTCAACACCGCCGATCGTTATCGGTAAAGCCGGGCGACCATGTTCGATTTCGCAAAACGGCACACGGACATCGGCCGGCAGACGATTCTCTGCATCGGCGACCTGATGCTCGACGACTTCGTCTATGGCGACGTGTCGCGCATCTCGCCGGAGGCGCCCGCGCCGGTGATCCGGGTGAGCCGCGAGGACGTCATCGTCGGCGGCGCCGGCAATGTCGCGCGCAATATCGCAAGCCTCGGCGCGAAATGCCTGTTCGTCGGCGTCATCGGCGACGACGTGACCGGCAAGATTCTCCGATTTGAGCTGGCCCGCGACAAGCGCGGCATCGCCTCGCATCTGGTGGTCGACCGGCAGCGCCCGACGACGCGGAAGCTGCGCTTCGTCTCCGAGCATTATTCGACCCATCTGTTGCGCGCGGACTGGGAGGTGGCGCGGCCGGTCGACGCCACCATCGAGGCAACGCTGATCAAGCAGGCGCTGGCGCTATTGCCGAAAGCCAACGCGGTGGTTCTCTCCGATTATGCCAAGGGCGTGCTGACGCCGCGCCTCATCCGCGCGGTGATCGAACGCGCCCGCAAGCTCGGCAAGCCGGTTGTCGTCGACCCCAAGGGCGGCGACTATTCCATCTATCGCGGCGCGACCATCATCACGCCGAACCGCAAGGAGCTTGCCGACGCGACGCGCCTGCCGGTGGACACGCATGCCGAGCTCGCGGCGGCGGCGCGTACGCTCGCGCGCTCGGTCGGCAGCAAGGCGGTTCTCGTGACGCTGAGCGAGGACGGCATGATGCTGCATTCGAGCCGCGCCGCGCCGGTGCACGTTCCGGCCTATTCCGTGAAGGTGCGGGACGTGTCGGGGGCGGGCGATACGGTCGCTGCCGTGCTCGGGGTCATGCTGGCCGCGGGGGCGGACTTCGAAGCGGCGATGCGCGCCGCCAACGCCGCCGCCGCCGTCGTGGTCGGCAAGAGCGGCACCGCCACCGTCTCGACGGCGGAACTGCAGGAGCGCATCCTGCCGTCGTCGACCCGCACCCCCGAAGAGAAGATCGTGTTCGACTGGCGCGAGCTCGATGCGCGGCTGGCGGAATGGCGCGCACAGGACCTTCGCATCGGCTTCACCAACGGCGTGTTCGATCTTCTGCATCCCGGCCACATCCGGGTGCTGGCGCAGGCGCGCGCTGTCTGCGACCGGCTGGTGGTCGGGCTGAACAGCGACGCCTCGGTCAAGCGCCTCAAGGGCAAGGACCGGCCAATCCAGAACGAGCGCGCCCGCGCCGAAGTGCTGGCCGGTCTCGAGGCCGCCGATCTCGTCGCCATCTTCGAACAGGACACGCCGCTCGAACTGATACGTCACGTGCGGCCGACGGTTCTGGTCAAGGGCGGCGACTACAAGCCCGATCAGGTGGTCGGCCGCGACGTGGTCAAGGCGCTGGGCGGCGAAGTGATTCTGGTCGATCTGGTACCGGGGTTCAGCACGACGCGGATCGTCGAAAAATCCCGGTCGCGCAAGCGGCGCTGAGTTTGCAGGATCGCAGTGGCAATTCATCCATCGCAGCAGGAAGAAGAACAACTCGTCCGCGATTTCTTCGCGGGCGAGGCCGGATACTTCGTCGAGGTCGGAGCGAACCATCCGACCGAGGGCTCGCAGACCTGGCATCTCGAACAAACCGGCTGGACCGGCGTGCTGGTCGAGCCGCAACCCGACCTCGCCGCGTTCCTGACGACCTCGCGCAAGGCCAGGGTGTTCGCAACGGCGTGCTCCTCGCCCGCGAACGCCGGCCAATCGCTGCCGCTCCACATTGACGGCGCGCGCTCGGCGCTCGATCGCGATCGCATGGCACCCGGTGCCCACGCAGCCTATACGATCATCGTTCCGACCCGGACGCTCGACAGTGTGCTGGAGGAGGCCGGTGCACCGGTGCCGATTGATCTTCTGTCGATTGACGTCGAAGGGCACGAGATCGAGGTGCTGAGCGGCTTCGACGTCAATCGCTGGCAGCCGCTCTTGATCCTGATCGAGGACCACGTCGGAAATCTGCGGACGCATCGATATCTGACAAGCAGCGGCTACAAGCTTATCCGGCGGATCGGCAACAACGGCTGGTACGAGCCGGCCGAAGAACAATTCAGCATGTCTGCATCTGAGCGCTGGGAAATCCTGCGCAAGTATTATCTGGCGCTGCCGTTCCGGCTCCTGCGCAACGCATCGCGCCGCGTGCGGCGCGCCTACGCCGACTGGTGGACGGGGCGCTGAAGCGTCAAGGTTTGGGTCGCGTCAGCGTCTCACTCGGCGGTGGCTTCCAGTCCTGAGTTTCCTCGTGGCGCTTGGCGTAGCGGTAGAACGTGCCCTCGAAATTGCCGAACGCAATCACGAATCCGGCCCAACCGTCCTTGAATCCGGCCTTGAAGATGTAGTGCTTGATGAACGACCACAGGCCATGCCCGAACGCGCTCGCCATCGACACCCGCTTGTTCGCCAGGCGCGCGGTGCCGAGCGTGGAATAGCGGTTCATCTTGCGGATGACCTCTTCCATGTTGCGGAACGGGAACTGCTGAATTGCGTTTTGCAGATGGCCGAGCGGCTTTGCGGTCAAAAGCTCGTAGCCTTCGTGAACCGGATCGGGCTTATAGCGCATCGCGCCTTTGCGAAAGAGCTGCGGCTGGCGGTAGTTCGGATACCAGCCCGAGCCCGCGATCCAGCGGCCCATCATGTAGGACCGGCGCGGCACCATATAGGCATCGTACTTGGCCTCGTCCGCGATCAGGGCGAGAATTTCGTCGCGCACCGCCGCCGTGCAGCGCTCGTCGGAATCCAGGCTGAAAATCCACTCATGGCGGCACGCTTCGATGGCGCGATTGCGCAACTCGCCGAAGCCGGTAAAAGGCACCTGAACGACGCGCGCGCCAAGCGCCTCGGCGAGTGCAATGGTGCCGTCCGTGCTGTTGGAATCGGCCACCACGATCTCGTCCGCCCACAGCACGCTCGACACCGCCGCTTCGATCTTGGCGGCCTCGTTGTAGGCAATGATGTATGCGGAAATCTTCGGCATGGCCCAGGGCGCATTTGCGAGGGACGTCAATGCGGTGACGCGACGGCTGCCTTTTTACCCGTCTCCCGCTCGCTTGGCCATTGCGGATGTCCGCCGCGGGGCGGCATAACATGCTTCGAGCATTGCGAGAAAAGCCCGAACCGTGCCCGACCTGATCTCCATCATCGTGACGACGTTTGATCGTCCGGATGCGCTCGACGCCGTGCTGCGGTCGCTGGCGCGCCAGAGCGATCGGGGCTTCGAGGTGATGGTTGCCGATGACGGCTCGGGGCCGGCGACCGCGGCGCTGATCGAGCAGTGGAAGCCGCGCATCGGAGTGGGGCTTGCTCATGTGCGGCACGACCATCGCGGTTTTCGGGCCGGAGAGATTCGCAATCGCGCGATCCGCGTGAGCCG
>SHVN01000163.1 GCA_009694215.1 Xanthobacteraceae bacterium | reverse complement strand
AGAGCGACCAGGAAAACGAATGGTGTGTCGGTGTATAGGTAGCCCGTCAGGACGATTTGCGTCGGGTTCACCGACGCGGCAATTGCTGCGGGCAGCGCCAGTCGCGGGTCGATCGTTTCTGCCATCCGGTAGATGAGCAGACAGCATCCGGCGTCGAGCAAGCCTTGCATCAGGACATAGCTCAGCGGTGCGAATGCCCCGGCGAGCAGGATATGGATCGCCACCAGCCACGAAAACAACGGCATCATTGTCGGGTTGGACCCGAGAAAATCCCAATCGGCCGCCGGCCCCGCGATAATCGCATTCGCAAGCCTCACTCCGTTATCGAGATAGCCTTGCGAGTCCGGGCCCATCAGGACCTCGTGGCCCATGACAGCCAACAGGGTGAGTGCGTAACCCCAGCGGATCGCCAGCGCGAACAGGAATATCCCGCCGAGGCACCGCGCGCGGGGTGGATGCTGCGCCGTCTCGTCTGGTAATTGAAGCGTGGACATGCGGAGCCTGGTTGTTGCGCGGCCGCGTGGGCCTATCCGTTTTTTTCATAGACGGCAAGCAACCGGAACGCCGCCAAGCGCCCCAGCAGCCGCCGCATCCGCCATTCCACCGCGAGCAGCGGATATGCCAAACCTGTGGGCAGCAACGACCAGGGCTGGAAGCCGCCGGACAGCGGGTAGGCGAGGAACGAGAACCAATCTACGCTCTTGAGTGTAAGCCCCGGCACTTCCCGCGCGACGGCATCGCGAAAGCGGCCAACGAGCAGGGTCGGAATCGCCTGATTGGATTCGTAAGGATCCCGGCCGGCCGTGATAGTGCCCAGGGCGATCGGGTCGACGGTCATATCGACCGGCTCGCGGTGGAACATGCGGTAGAACAATCCGCTCAGTGGCGTGATGCCGGGTTCGCACAGGATCAATCGCCCCCCATCGCGCAGCACCCGTTGCGCTTCCGTCAGCGCGCGCAGCGGGCTTTCGACGTGATGCAGCACGTCGACCATCATCAGGTTGGCGAAGGATTGCGGCGCGAACGGAAGTCGCTGTGCGTCGCAGACGACGTCGAGCCATGGGGATTGCTGGATGTCGGTGCTGACCATGTCCGGTGCGATGGTCTTGAAGTTTCCGGAGCCGCCGCCGATCTCCAGCGTCGGGCCAAGCATGCTCGCATCCAGCATCCGCCGGTAGATGTCCAGATACACCGCCCGCAGTCCCGGTTTTCGATTCCACGCATCGCGGTATTGTTGGGGGCTTTCTTCGATCGGGGCGATGGGGGTCATGCCGTTGCTTCAACCGCGCGATGGAGCGACGTTAGCATCATTCCTTCATAGTGCCTTGAGCTTACGAAACGCGAAGACCACCATTCGCAATAGCAGCCAGCCATCTGTGAACCTTGAGATCTGCGTCTCGCCGTATCGTCGAGCATAGTAATGGATGGGCACCTCGATGATCTTGAGGTTCTGTTTCGCCGCTCCGAACAGAAGATCAAAGTCGCCGAAGGGATCGAAATCGCCGAAATAGTCGCGGTCGCGATCGATCGCCTGGTAGTGCCGCCGTGCCATCGCTTTGGTACCACAAAGCGTGTCGGTGAAGCGCTGATTGATCAAGTAGCTGAAGATGCGCGCGAACAGCCGGTTGGCGATGAAATTCAACGGCCGCATGGCCTTGTCTTCCATCGGATAGACCAGGCGGGTGCCGTTGACCAGCTCGGCCTTGCCGTTTGCGAGTGCGGCGAAGAATTTGGGCAGTGCCTCGGGCGGCATCGTCAGATCGGCATCGAGGATTATCAGCACGTCGCCGCTGGCCTCCGCGAAGCCTTTGCGGACCGCGTCGCCCTTGCCCCGGCCGTCCTGACGGAAAACTTTGATGTCGCGGTGGCCGGCATACGCTTGCTGCACGCGAAGACACTCTTCGTAGGTGCCGTCGCTTGAATGCCCTTCGACGTAGATGACTTCCTGCGATCGGCCGAAAGCGGGGAGCCGCGTGACTGCGGCTTCAATGTTGCCCCGCTCGTTGCGACAGGGAACAATGACGCTGACCGAAAGATCGGATTCCGGCGTTATGCCAATTGCCCGGGCGACCACATAATTGCGCAGGCACAGGTGCCGGATGCCAGGCAACGGAGCGAGGAAGCGGTTGGCCAGTGTTCCGAGCCCGAATAGACGGCGCGGGACGAGTTGCTTGTACTCCATCTTGATCGTTTCGAAATCGGCGAGATCGAGAATGTTTAGAAAATCGATGGTGGCGAGATAGCTCATGGGCGGCTGGGGCATTTTGAGGCCGACCCGCTCCGCCACATCGAGCAACGGCTGCCAAAGATGCGAGTAGTAGGCGATGATCAACCGTGTGTCGGCGCTGCACAGCCGCCGCACATGCCGCAGCGTGCTTTCGATGTCCTCGAGCGATCCGATCGTGTCAGACAGGATGATAGCGTCGAATGGCCCTTCGAGCTGGTCGTACAGACCGGGATCCTCAGCGTCGCCTACTTGGAAGGTCAAATGCGGATATAGCGCCCGCGCATGGGCCACCATGCTGGGGCTGAGATCGATTCCGATTCCAACGGAAGGTTCGAGTGCGGCCAATAAGTCGCCGCAACCGCAGCCGAGATCGAGCACGCGCCGGCCTTTGGGCACCAGGAACTGCATGAAGCGGCGGTCGTCGGCGTAATAGCTCTTGTTGCGCTCGATCCATTGCGGCCGCTCGGCGGCGATCCGTTCGGCGTGCGCGAGGGTTTCGGTCTTTCGCGGATTGGAAGGGGGCGGCGGGTCTTGCTCGCCGCAAGCTTCTGCTGCAGTGGGAGGCATGGGATAGAGTATGGTCATCCGGTGCGTCGCTCCAACTGAGAACGGCCAGCGAAGCGTCCAGTGCTGAAATCGTCACAATACGCCATGGCAAATCCAACGCGGTCGGCCACAGGAACTATGCAGTGTCTGCCGCGTCAAGGTCTTTCTAGGTTGGGCCGGGATCAATTGAGTCTTTTTGCTAGGAGTTTGGTGGCGTTCGCTAAGCACTCGCCGGTGCTTTGAGCGGCGCTAAAAATTGACCAGCCCCTGTTGGGTGGTCCGGGTTGAATGTTAGTGCATGACCAGCCGTGGCGCTACGGCTGGCCAGCCGTATTCCTTCCAGCCATGATGGTTTGGGTGGTCTGCAACGTCGCGGGGTTGGCCGTGCCTTTCCTGGTCGGGCCGACGATCAATTGAGTCCCATGCCAAAGGCGCTATTGTGTCTTCCGAATTGAGCGCCGAAAGATTCGAAAGATGGGGAGCTGATGTCAGCCAAGGTTGCCTTGATCACCGGTGTTACCGGTCAGGATGGTGCCTATCTGGCCGAGTTCCTGCTTCGCAAGGGTTACATGGTGCATGGGGTGAAACGTCGCTCGTCGTCGCTCAACACCGAACGGGTGGATCACCTTTATGAGGACCCTCATATCGAGGGCCTCGATTTCTTTCTGCACTACGGTGATATGACCGACGCGACCAATCTCATCCGGTTGATGCAGGAAACCCAGCCCACCGAGATCTACAATCTCGCCGCGCAGAGCCACGTGCAGGTCAGCTTCGAGACCCCGGAATACACCGCGAACGCGGATGCAATCGGCACGCTGCGGCTTCTGGAAGCAATCCGCATCCTCCGGATGGAAGGCAGCGTACGATTCTATCAGGCCTCCACGTCAGAACTCTACGGCAACGCCAAGGAATTTCCGCAGCGAGAGACGACGCCGTTCGCGCCGCGCAGTCCCTACGCGGCTGCTAAGCTCTACGCCTATTGGATTACGGTCAACTACCGCGAGGCTTACGGCATCCACGCCTCGAACGGCATCCTGTTCAACCACGAGAGCGCGATCCGCGGCGAAACCTTCGTGACGCGCAAGGTCACGCGCGCTGTGGCCGATATCCAAACCGGCCGGCAAAAAAAGCTGTTCATGGGAAACCTGGACGCCAAGCGGGACTGGGGGCACGCCCGTGATTATGTTGAGGGGATGTGGCTGATGCTGCAGCAGCCGCAGCCGGACGACTACGTTCTCGCTACAGGGGAGACTCACTCGGTTCGGGAGTTCATCGAAGAGGCGTTCGCGATCGTCGGCCGTCGGATCGAATGGCGCGGCAAGGACATCGAGGAAATCGGCGTCGATGCCAAGAGCGGTGAGGTGCTGATCGAAGTGGACGAGCGCTATTTTCGGCCCACTGAGGTCGATGTCCTGCTCGGCGATGCGAGCAAGGCGCGCTTGCGGCTGGGATGGCGTCCCCAGATGTCATTCAAGGAACTGGTCGCCGATATGGTCCAGAGCGATCTCAAGCTCGCGCAATCCAACGCGAGAAAATGACGACCGCTAAGCCTATCTTCGATCTCGCTGGTCGGCGTGTCTGGGTCGCCGGCCATCGGGGCATGGTGGGTAGCGCTCTGGTGCGCAGGCTCGAGGCCGAGTCCTGCGAAACGCTGACTATTGGCCGTGAGATCGTCGATCTGCGCCGTCAGGACGGCGTGGAGTGTTGGATGGCGGAGACGCGCCCCGACGTGGTGATCATTGCGGCCGCGACGGTCGGCGGAATTCTAGCGAATGACTCGCACCCGGTCGATTTCCTGTACGACAATTTGGTGATCGAGACCAATATCATCGAGGCTGCGCGCCGCGTCGGAGTCAAGAGGCTGCTGTTTCTCGGCTCATCATGCATCTATCCGCGGCTCGCGCCGCAGCCGATGCGTGAGGATGCCTTGCTCACCGGTCCGCTAGAGCCGACCAATCAATGGTATGCCATCGCAAAGATTGCCGGCATCATGCTGTGCCGTGCGTACCGGAGGCAGCATGGCTGCGATTTCATCTCGGCCATGCCGACCAATCTTTACGGAGTTGCCGACACCTATGACCTTGCGGCGTCGCATGTCATCCCCGCGCTCATCGCCAAGGCCCATGCCGCGAAGGTGACCGGCGCGCACGAGGTCGAAGTCTGGGGCAGTGGATCGCCACTGCGCGAATTCATGGACGCCGACGACCTCGCTGACGCGCTGATCTTTCTGTTGCGGCATTATTCCGGCGAGAGTCACGTCAATGTCGGTGTCGGAACCGAGGTCACCATTCGCGAGCTTGCGGAGACAGTCATGCGCGTGGTGGGCGTGAAGGGCCACTTGCGGTTCGATACTTCAAGACCGGACGGTGCGCCACGCAAGCTGATGGATTCAACCATGCTGCGGTCCATGGGTTGGCGGTCGCGCGTCGGTCTCGAAGAGGGTTTACGCAAGGCCTATGCGTGGTATCTGAGCGCGTCGCCTGAGCGGCATTGAGTCCCGGCGTTATTCCGACGGCGGCGCTTCCGATTTCCACGCCGCCGATATTCGCAGGCTTTCGGGGCTGGCCAGCCAGACCATGCCGCCGATGATGCCGACGACGAATAGGACGCCGCCGAACAGCACCGACACCACCAATCCATCGCTCTCCGGCAGCCCGGCATAGGAGAATGCCAGCACCAGCGCGCTTTCGCGTACGCCCCAGCCGGCGATTGAAATAGGCACGGTCGCAACCAGGATCACCGGCAGCATCAGGACAAGCGCATCGACGACCCCAGTTGAGCCGCAATCGCCTGTGCGACCGCCCAGGCGGTCAGCGCGGTCATCAGGTGGATCAACAGCGAGGACAGCACAATGAACGGGCTTGACGCCCGCGAGAACAGAAGCTGACGGGCCAGCACCGCCATTTCCGCAAGGCGCCGCGTGAATGTCCATCGCGTCAGCACTGCCCAATGTCCGAGTGCCAGGAACACTACGCCGCCCAGCAGGCTGCCGCATCCGATGCCGAGCAGCACGAGGCGGCCCACGGGACTCTCGATCAGTCCAAACGACCAGTATAGGCCTGCCGTGACCAGCGCCGCCAGCGCAAGCACGCCGATGAAACGATCGAGCAGGACGGAATAGGTCGCGGGCCACCATCCGGCGCCGGTGCGCGCGAGCAGCAAAATCCGTGCGGCATCCCCGCCGATCGTCGACGGCAAGACCTGGCTGAAGAAGGACGCGATCAGGTTGAACCGTATGGCTTGCGGCGCGGACAGCGGAGCTCCGCAAAGCAGCGCAATCCTCCGCCAGCGGATCGCCACTAGCCCGGTTTGCACGACAGAGATAGTGATAGCGGCCGCGATCCAGCCCGGCTCGAGCCGGCTCAGCCGCTCTCCGATCGTGTCGAGATTGATGCGGCGGGTGGCGAAATAAAGCAGGATTGCCGATATTGCAATCTTCACCGCGATCAAGGCGAACTTACGCATTGCAATGTCGATCTTGATTGAACAGCCTGCGTTGAACCATTATTTCTTTAAAAAAGCAAAGGAATGCCGCAGAAATTGATTGGTAACGCAAGACTGCGAGAGCATATTCGGATCGGTCCTTGAGTTGCGGGGTTGCCGGACCGCGTTAGATCCGAGAATGGACCAAAGAAGGTTCGCGACCATGCCGCGCTTGTCCGATCTGAATGTCAAATTGTTCACCGATGGTGCTGACAAGGCGCAGATCGTCGACATGGCCAGGCTATCCTGGATCGCGGGCTTCACCACCAATCCCTCGTTGCTGAAGAAGGCCGGCGTGACGAATTATGCCGAGTATGGCCGCGATCTCGTGTCCGCCGTGCCCGACCGGCATATTTCATTCGAAGTGTTCTCCGACGACATTCCAGAGATGGTGGCGCAGGGGCGCGTCCTCGCATCCTGGGGCAGCAATGTTTACGTCAAGTTGCCGGTCACCAACACGCGCGGCGAGCCGCTGTTCGACGCCGTCCGTGCTTTGTCGCGGGAGGGCATCAAGATCAACATGACGGCGATTTTCGCGCCCGAGCAGGTGGCAAAGGCGGTGGATGCCCTGGCTGGCGGCGCGCCGGCGTGCGTCTCGGTGTTTGCGGGCAGGCTTGCCGATCTTGGATTCGACTATCGCCCGATCATGCAAGACGCCGTCGCGCGCGCCAGAAAGACCCCGAACGTTGAGATCATCTGGGCGTCCACCCGCGAGGTCTACAACGTGGTGGAGGC
>SHVN01000162.1 GCA_009694215.1 Xanthobacteraceae bacterium | reverse complement strand
CGGGCGCGACGGCGGTCACCGAGCTCTGGGAGACCCGCGCCACGCCCGCGAGCAACGCGGGCAACGCCGATCCAACGCATGGCCAGCCGCAGCGCCTGCCGCCGCCGAAGAACGGCTCGAAATTCCGCGTGGTCGAGTACCTGCCGGATTCAAAGCGCGTCGTGGCGCTGCACGGCGCCTCGCACGACAACGAATCCGAAGGCTATGTCCGCGACCTTGCGAACAAGCGCCATCCCGGCTTCCACAAGACCGACACCATCGATTACGCCATCGTGCTGTCGGGCGAGATCTATGCGTTGATGGACGAGGGCGAGGTGCTGCTGAAAGCCGGCGACGTGCTGATCCAGCGCGGCACCAATCACGCCTGGAGCAACCGCACGGAAGAGCCGTGCTGCGTTGCATTCGTGCTGATTGATGCAGAGCCGGTGTAGGAACGCGCAGGACCTCTCTCCGCCCTCATCCTGAGGAGCGATCCGAAGGATCGCGTCTCGAAGGATCGAGGGCGGCCCATCCTTCGAGACGCATTGCTTCGCAATGCTCCTCAGGATGAGGCCGGGATAAGTCGGAGGCCGTTGAAGCCTACGCCGCCCGCACGGCGGCCTTCGGCAACAGCCCCGCCTCCACCAGCGCCTTGCGGATGCGCTCGATCTCGGCGCGCTCGATCTTCACCAGCGGCGGCCGCACCACGGTGCGGGGCAGCTTGCCCATCAGAACGAGCGCCTCCTTCATGCGGTTGTGCATGTCCACCCACGGCTGCGCGTAGAACACGCCCGCCAGCGGATAGATGCGGTCGTTGATCGCCTGCGCGGCCTTGAGATCGCCCGCCTGCATGGCGCGGAACAGCTGCGCCTGCAGATCGGCGATCACGCTGCCGCTGCCCGACAGCAATCCCCGGCAGCCGAAGGAGAGCGACGCCATCAGCCACGAACTCTGCGTCGACAGCACGTTGAACGGCCGCGACAGGTTCTGCAGCGTGCGGACATGCCACTCGTGCTGCTGCGGGGTGCCGGCCCAGTCTTTGATCGCCTTCAGGCTCGGGATGTCCTCGATCATCCGCAGCATGGTCTCGTTCGGATAGCCCTGGCCGGTCGCCAGCGGATACTGGAACGCGATAAGCGGCAGGTCGGAGGCGTCGGCGATGCGCTTGAAGTGCTCCGTCGCCATCGCGACGTTCTGGCCCATGGTGAATGGCGCCGGCGGAAACACCAGGAGCGCCGAGGCGCCGCCCGCGGTCGCCATCCTGGCGAGCCGCGCGGCTTCGAGGCTGCCGTCCGCCCAGATGCCGTTGACCAGCGGCACCTTGTCGCCGATCTCGCTGCCGGCGATTTCGAGCACGCGCTTCTGCTCGTCGAAGGTGCAGGAGGCGACCTCCGTGGAGTGCGCGTTGATGGTGACGGCGGACAGCCCCTCGGCTGCGGTCACGTCGCGCAGGTGCTTGCGGAAGCTCGGCTCGTCGATCGACAGGTCGTCATGGAACGGAAGGATGACCGCCGGGATGACGCCATGGGGCATGTAGGCTTTGTGACGGGGCATGCTGATCTCCTCAATGGTCTGGCAATCATAGCAGAGATTCTGGCTCCTGATTCAAAGCCGGATGCCGGGGTTACTTCTTCTCCGCGATGGCCTTGAACACCGGATCGAGGCGCGCCATGTCGGTTCGGACGTGGGCATCGAAGCGGTCGAGCCCGATTTCTCGCGGTTCGATGCCCTGGGCTCGGATCTTGCCCAGCAAGTCCGGGTCCTTGCTGACCTCCGCCATTGCCTGATGGAGCGTGGCCAGCACGGGCTTTGGCGTTTTGCCCGGCGCCAGCATGCCGTACCAGGTGCCGTATTCGTAATCGATACCCTGCGACAGCGCGGTCGGGACCGAGATCGGATTGGTCACCGGCTCCCTGGACCCCACGCCGAGCGCACGCAGCCGGCCGTCCTGCAGCAGCGGCAGCACAAAGGCCATCGGCACGAACGAGGCTTGGATGCGCCCGCCGAGCAGGTCGGCGATGATCGTCGCGCTGACCGTGTACGGCACATGGACGATGTCGATGCCGGTCTTGAGCGCGAAATAGGCGCCGGCCAGATGCGTCGAGGTGCCGATTCCGGCGGAGCCGTAGTTAATCGTCCCGGGCTTCGCCTTCGCGAGCGCGACGAACTCCTGCAGATTCGAAACCCCGAGCGCGGGTGAGACGACGACGATGCCGGGCGCCTCGCCGGCCAGCATGACGCCCGCAAAATCGCCAATCGGATCGAACGTTAGGTTCTTGTTGATGGCGCCAAGGATCGCGTGTCCGGAGTTGGCGAACAGCACGGTGTAGCCATCGGCCTGCGCGGTTGCCACGGCCTGCGCGCCGATCATGCCGCCCGCGCCCGCGCGGTTCGCGACCACCACCTGCTGGCCGAAGCGTTTCGATAGCTTGTCGGCGTAGAGGCGCGCCATGATGTCGATGGCTGTGCCCGCTGTGATCGGCGCGACGACCGTGATCAGCCGCGAGGGAAACTGCTCCTGGCCGCGCACCGGTCCGCCCAGGCAGACAAGAACCGCAACCATCATCGCCGCAAGCCTTGAAACCGTCATGACGTCATCCTCCCACGGGCCGGTTCGACCGGCTCCGATGATCTTTTGCTTCAATATACCGCGACCGCGCGAACCGGCGACGCTTCGGCGCCGATCATCTTGAGCGGCAGGCCGATCAGGGTAAAGCGATCCTTCTCGATCCGGTCGAGGTTCTTCAGGTAGGGCATGGTGATGACGCCGTGCTCGCTCAGCGTGCGCGAGTTGTGAAATACGCGTGGCGCGTCCGGCTCGTCGTTGCCATGATAGAAATCGTAGCCGACGATCACGACGCCCTTCTCGATGCACCATAGGGTGGCGCCGATGGTGAGATAGGGCGATTCCTTCATCCACGTTTCGGAGCCGCCGTCGTAGCTGTTGTTGTGGTCGGTCCGCAGCAGCAGCCGGTCGCCCTTGCGGATGCGGTTGTAGAGCCGCTTCTCCAGGTCCTTCTCCGTGATTGCCTTGCTGGGCATTTTGTCGTGGAGGTCGGCGACGATGGCGTCGCCCATGAACAGTTCGAGCGGCAGTTGATGAATCTGCGTGCCGCCGCGCACGTTGTGCTCCGGCGCATCGACATGGCTGCCGGCGTGCAGCCGCATATGCACGCCACGCACGATCTGGCCCGCGCCGCCCGGCGCATCGTGCTCCTTGAGGACCTCCATCTCGAATTGCATGTCTTTCTTGAAGCCTGCAGGTGTGCGCATCGAATAGTTCTTGGGGTCGAGTTCGAGGCTGATGTCGACGATGGTTTGGAAGGAAAGCGGCATGGAGCGTCCTTGGTTCGCAGCCTGGCTGGGACTGGTCTATGATGCCTTGAAACTCCGCAAGGGAAAACAAGGGGAGGAACCGATGAAGCTTCGCCGCCGCCAATTCCTGGGCCTCACTGCGGGCGCCGCCGCTTTTTCCGCCGGGCTGCGCGGCGCGAGCGCGCAAGCATTTCCTGCGCGCACCATCGCCATGGTTGTGCCGGTCTCGGCCGGCGGGGCCATGGATACGGTCGCGCGCATCGTCGCAGGCGGCATGTCGAACGCGCTCGGTCAGACCGTGGTGGTCGAGAACGTGACCGGCGCGTCGGGCAGCATCGGCGTCGGCCGCGTCGCGCGCGCGGCGCCCGACGGCTATTCACTCGTCTATGGTGCCTTCGCCACCCATGTTGTCAGCGGCGCGACGATGACGCTGCCCTACGACGTGATCGGGGATTTCGAGGCCGTCGCGCTGATCTCGGCGACGCCGTGGATTATCGCCACCAAGAAGGACCTGCCGGTGGACGATCTGAAGGGACTCGTCGCCTGGCTGAAGGCCAATCCGGACAAGGCATCGCTCGGCACCGCCGGCGTGGGCAGCCCGTCGCACATCGGCGGCATACTGTTCCAGAACGTCACCGGCACGCGCTTCCAGCTCGTACCCTATCGCGGTACGGCGCCGGCCGCGCAGGACCTGGTGGCAGGACAGATCGATCTGTCGATTCTCGATCCGGTCACCTGCCTGCCGCAGTTTCGCGCCGGGAAGATCAAGGTTCATGCCGTGATGGCCATGAGCCGGACGGCGAATGCGCCGGAGGTTGCGACCGTGGACGAGGCGGGTGTGCCCGGCTTGCACATGGCGCCCTGGCAGGCGATCTGGGCGCCAAAGGGCACCCCGAGGGACGTCATCGCCGGGCTCAACGGGGCGATCGTGAGCGCGCTGGCCGATCCGGCGATCCGCCAGAAGCTTTCCGAGCAGAGCTATGAGGTCGGGCCGCGCGCGGAGCAGACGCCGGAATTTCTCGGCGCGTTCCACAAGGCCGAGACCGAGAAATGGTGGCCGATCATCAAGGCGGCCGGCATCAAAGGCGGGTGAGGGCGATCGTGCCCGGCGATGTCAGTAGCTGAGCTTGGCCAGGAGTTCGGAGAGGGCCTTCTTGCCGGCCTGCTGCGCGGCACCCCGCGATTCGAAATAAGTGGCCGACTGCTCGATCGGCAGGCGCTTTCCCGCGCAATAGATTTCCCATTTCCACGGGTTCGGCGGGTTGGCTCGCAGCTTTGCGACCAACGCATAGTCTTCAGGATCGAAGTCACGGCGCATGTCGATCTTATGAGCCGGAACACGGAAAAATGCGAGTCTTATCGGCTCGCGCGCCCATCTCGCAGCGATAGCCGGATTGAATTTCCTCGACTCTAAGTTGGCAATTGCCTAGCGTTCACGCACTCCAAAGCGCGAAAGTCGCGCCTGGGCCCTCAAGCTTGAAATTGCTACGCCGACCGGACACCCGCCGGGTGTCCGCTGCTCTCGCCCCGAATCCATCGGGCGAAAGGATCAGTCATGAATTTCTCGCTGAAATTAACCCCCAAGGTCGAATCGGTTCTTTGGGGCGCGGCCGGCGGCGCCGCCGGGCTGGCGCTCGTTGGCTTCATGTTCGGCGGCTGGGTCACCGGCGGCAGGGCCAAGGAGATGGCGCAGCAGCAGGCGGACAAGGCCGTGGTCGCGGCGCTGTCGCCGATCTGCGTCGACAAGTTCCGCCACGCCAAGAACGCCGCCGAGAATTTGGGCAAGCTGAAAGCCATTAGCTACTCGTGGGAGAAGGGCACCTACGTGAGCGCCGGCGGCTGGGCGACGATGCCTGGAAACGCCGAGCCGAACTCGGCGGTGGCGCAGGCCTGCGCCGAAGTGCTGAGCACCGCGGCGAAGTAAGACAGGCTTGAATCCTGACGCTGGGAAGCGCTCCCCGGGGGGAAACGGGGAGCGCGCCTGTTGGCGCGCGCGCGGAGCGCTGCGTGCCGTCAGCGCTGCAATACGCCGATCAATCGGCTCGCAAAGCTGAGCCGCTCGGCTATCACCACAATCACATAGCTGAGCAGGGCTTGGGCCAGCGCGGGATTGTCCCGCTTGATTTGCTTGTAGGCATTCACGGGCAGCTCGTAGAGCACGCTGGCGATCTCGGCTTGTATCGTTGCGCTGCGCGGACGCCCGGCGATCAGGCCCATTTCGCCGATCGTGGTGTGCCGGCCGAGGCTCCGCACCTACACCATGCGGCCGCCGCCCAGGTCGACGACGATGCCGACGCGGCCTTCGAGAATGAAATGCATGGAGTCGGGTGCGCCGCCCTGGCGGGCGATCACGTCGCCCGGCTGAACCTCGAGCCGCCGGCACTGCTCGGCCAGACGGTCGACATGCTCCGGACTGCCCAAGGCATCCGACAGCCAAACATGCAGCGATTGCGCTTCGTTGCCATCGCCTCGGTGTACCGCGATGACCAACTTTTCGCAGGACCCCAGGGCCCGGTCGAGATCCGGTGAGATGATGATGTCGCTCGAGAGGAATCCAACGACGCGGAACGCCCGTTCCAGCTCCGGCGTCAGATTGACGAGAACCAGTTGCGCTCCGAATTCTGCGGCAGCGTTCTTGATCTGCGAGAAGCTGTGCGTGGCCGAGGAATCGATCCCGGTCACCAGACGGAAGTCGAACACCAGGAAGCGGCACTCGCGGCGGTCCACAAGCAACGCCTTGACGTGCTGGTAGAGTCGGTTGGCCGAGCCGAAGAACAGGTAGCTATGCAGCGCCATGCCCTGAATCTCCCGGCCGTATGCGCCCAGGGTGGAGAGCTCGTCACGGCTGCGGTCGAGCGAATTGCGGTATTCGGAGCCGTCGGAACTGAACTTGATGGCGTTCACGCGGCTCGCGCTCAGCGCGAATGTGGAGCAGCCGATCACCACGCCGATCAGGACCTTGGCGGTGAAGCCCCACTTGACGATGATCAGCGCGATCGCGATCAGCGACAGATAATCGATCAGCAGCAGTTGCCGCGCTGAATGGACCAGCCATCGATGGACGAGGCGGCCGCCGAGAAAGAACAGCAGTCCGCCGAGGGCGAATTTCGGCACGTAGCCGAGGACGCCGGGATCGACCACGAGCAGGGCGGCCGATATCGCCGCGACCGTCATTCCGGCCAGGCGTCCGGTGGCCCCGGCGGCGTGGCCGAGCGTCGTCCGGCTCACCGACAGGCAGCTTACATATCCGCCGAGCGCGGCCGTCAGCAGATTGGCCAGCCCCAGCGCTTTGGGCTCGCGTTCGACGTCGGCCTCGCGCTTGGTCGCGATCTCGATCCAGGTGGTGTTGAGTAGAAGGCTGATGGTGGTCACGAACATCACCGCGAGCAGATCGCCGGCCAGCGAAGGAAGCGTCGCTTAGGGAAAGTCGTGAAATGCCGCGGGCTGCCACGGCACGGAAAGCGAGGCCGCGGGCTGCGGCTGGAACGTCCAGCCGCCGGCTCGGGCCTCGACAAGCGAGGAGCCGGTCAGCGGCAGGGCAAGATGCATGGTCAGGATGGCCAGCAGGAGGATGCCGGGCAGGACGAAAGGATTTTGCGTGCGAGGCAGAATCAGTTGCAGGACGACTGCGACCGCGAGCCCGGCCGCGAGCTTCGCGGCGATCGGGCCGCTGGCATCCATCGATGCCGTCGGGCGTCAGCCGATGGTCTGTGACCACCTGGATCGCGCCCAGGATCATCAGCTACCCGGTCGCGCCGAGGAATCCGCCGATCACCGGATAGGGCACGAAGCGGATTGCGCGCCCCGCACGGGTGAACCCGAGTACGCAGAGCAACAGCCCGGTGATTGCCGTCGCCAGGGCCATCGTCAT
>SHVN01000161.1 GCA_009694215.1 Xanthobacteraceae bacterium | reverse complement strand
ATCGGCGGTTTCTACGCCGCGGTGACGGTCGGAATCTCGATTTCCTTCGGCATCCTCGACATCGTCAACATCGCGCATCCGGCGTTCATCATCCTCGGCTCCTACATCGCCTATATCGTCAATCAGACCCTCGGGCTCGACCCGATCCTCACCGCCATCCTCGTGCTGCCGGCGTTCTATGCGCTCGGCGCGGTGGTCTATCAGGTCTATTACCAATCGTTCGAGAAACGCGGCCAGGATGCGCTCCGCGGACTCGCGTTCTTCTTCGGCCTTTTGTTCGTGACAGAGGTGATGCTGATCCTCGTGTTCGGTGTGGACTACCGCTACGTGCAGGCGGCCTACATCGAATATACGTGGCATATCGGCTTCATGGACCTGCCGTTTCGCATGGTGGTCCCCTGCGTGATGTCGCTGATGATGGTCGGCCTGCTCCAGCTCTTTCTGTCGCGCACGTTCACCGGGCGTGCAATCATGGCGGTGTCGCAAGACCAGTTGGCGCTGCAACTCATGGCGGCCGACCCGATCAAGATCAAGCGCATCGCTTTCGCCATCTCGATCGCCACCGCGTCGATTGCCGGGGCATTCCTGATCGTGATCCAGCCGGTCGAGCCGTCGGTCGGCCGCGAATACATCGGCCGCGTGTTTGCGATCTGCGTGCTCGGCGGTCTGCAAAGCCTGCCAGGCACGGTCATCGCCGCGATGCTGCTCGGCGTGGTCGAGAGCATCACCGCGACCTTCTACGGCCCCTCTTGGGCGCCGGCGGTATCCTTTGGATTTCTGTTACTGACGCTGGCCTTTCGGCCCGCCGGTCTGTTGGGACGCTAGGGCGAGGCCATCGTGCGATCATCCTTATTCTTCTTCCTCGTCGCGACGCTGGTCGGCGCCTTGTTCTTCTTCGGCATCCGCTGGGTCGCCAACGACTACCTCTTCTTCGCCGGCTATACCGTTTTACAGTTCATCGTGCTGGCAACAGCCTGGAATATCCTCGGCGGCTATTGCGGCTACGTGAATTTCGGATCGGCAGCCTTCTTTGCCGTGGGAGCCTATTCGTCGGTGGCGCTGCACAAGCTCGCAGTAGGCGTCGACCGCTATTTTCCGGAATCGCTTGTCGGCCTGGCCAAGATCATCCTGCCGCTGAACATCCCGACGCTCATCATCTTCGGCGGCATCTGCTCGGGCCTGATCGGGTTGGGCACGGGTTATCTGACGCTGCGGCTGCGCGGAGCGTTCTTTGCCATCGCCACGCTCGCCCTCGCGGTCGTGCTGCAGACGCTGATCGTCAACTGGGACTTCGTCGGCGGCTCGCGCGGCGCCTACATCATCCGCCCGCAGACCGTACCGATCATCGGCAGCTACATCCAATACCTGTTCCTGATCATGATCGTGCTGTCGGTGCTCGCGCTGACGGTTGCGCGCATGATCGAGCGCTCGCGGCTCGGCTATGGATTTGCCACCATCCGCGACGACGAGCTTGCAGCCGAGGCTTGCGGGGTGCCGACGCTGCGGCTGAAGCTGATTGCAACGACGATTTCCGGCGCATTGATGGGCATGGCCGGAGCGCCGTTTCCCTACTACATCGGCTACCTCGAACCCGGCTCCGCGTTCGGCCTCGCCTATGCGGTCAATTCCATCGCCATGCCGATGATCGGCGGCACCACGAGCTGGGTCGGCCCGCTGGTGGGCGCGCTGCTGCTCGGCATCATCCAACAGGTCGCGACCGTCACGATTTCCTCGGCGGTCAACCTGCTGATCGTTGGCCTGCTGCTGGTCGGCTTCGTCATCGTCGCCCCCAAGGGCATCGTCGGGCTGGTGCAGGACTTCATGCGCTCCCGTGCCTCGGACGGCGGGCGGCCGACATGGCGCTCCCGACTGGCCATTTTCGCCAACATGCGGCCGGGAGCGCGCTGATGGCCGTTCCGCTCCTGCAAATCGAGAATCTGGGCAAGCGCTTCGGCGGCTTTGTCGCCCTCGACGGCATAGACCTGTCGGTGACGCAAGGCGAGCGCCTTGGCCTGATCGGCCCGAACGGCTCGGGCAAGTCGACGCTGGTCAACTGCATGTGCGGCACCCTGCAGAACGAGACCGGCAGAGTGCGCTTTGACGGCCATGTGGTGGACGGGCTTGCCGCCCACCAACGCACGCATCGCGGGATGGCGCGGAGCTTCCAGCTACCGCGGCCGTTCACGACGCTGTCGGTCGCGGAGAATCTGCGCATACCGCTGCTCTATACCGCCAACACGCGGCGCGGCGCCCACCTCTCGCCCGCGGAAATCGCCGCCCGCTGCGAAGAACTCACCAAGCTCGTCGGGCTCGCGGCCAAGGCGAACAAGCTGCCGCGCGATCTCACCCAGGTCGAGATGCGCAAGCTCGAACTCGCGCGCGCCATGGCCGCCGAACCCAAGCTTCTGATCGCCGACGAGGCGATGGCCGGCCTGTCGCAATCCGAGGTCGGCGACATCGTCGAACTGCTCATCAAGCTCAATGAGCGCGGTATCACCATCATCCTGATCGAGCACATCATGCGCGCGGTGATGAGCTTTTCGCAGCGGCTCGTGGTGCTGGTGTCCGGCAAGAAGATCGCCGACGGCAAGCCGGACGACGTCGTCAACAATCCCGAGGTGATCGGAGCCTATCTTGGCCAGTAGCATCACCATCGAAAGTGTCGATGCGGCCTATGGCGCGGTCCGCGTCCTCGAAGAGGTCACAATCGACGTGAAGGCCGGCGAAACCGTGGTGCTGCTCGGCACCAACGGCAACGGCAAGAGCACGCTCATGAAATGCATCATGGGCATCGTCCGGCCGAGCGCGGGCCGCATCATGGCGGCGATCGACGGCGTGCAGCACGACCTGACAAGCCTCAGCACCGAGCAGATCGTCGATCTTGGCATCGCGCTGGTGCCTGAAGGGCGGCGGCTGTTTCCCAAGCTGACGGTCGAGGAGAACCTCGCGCTCGGCGCGTTCCGGCCGACCGCCCGCGCGCAGATGAAGCAGAATCTCGAAGCCTGCTTCGAGACGTTTCCGAGGCTCGCCGAGCGGCGCGCCCAGCTCGCCGGCTCGATGTCGGGCGGCGAGCAGCAGATGCTGGCGCTCGGCCGCGCGCTGATGCTGGCGCCGAAAATCCTGCTGGTGGACGAGCCGTCGGTGGGCCTCGCCCCGATCCTGGTGAGCCGGACTATCGACAAGATCAAGGAGCTCAAGGAGCGGTTGAATCTGACGGTGCTGATGGCAGAGCAGAACTTCACCCAGGCGATCCGCATCGCCGACCGCGGCTATGTCATCGTGCACGGCAAGATCGCCTTCCAGGGCAACTCCGCCGACGAGCTCAACAACAACGACCTGATCCGGAAGTTTTATCTGGGACTTTAGCAGATCCGCTCCATTTCCGGGGTCATGGTCGGTCCTGTCCCGGCCATCTCGATTCCCAAGGCACCGTACTCCACTCATCGGGATCGCCGGGCCAAGCCCGGCGATGACGTCGGAATTCGTTGCAGGAGCTGGAAAAACTACGCCGCCTTGGCCCTTGCGTTGCCGAACGGCTGGCCGGCCATATAGACGCGGTCGGCAGGAATCTCCGGCGTCGGCCGGCCCTCGGCCTTGCCGTCGAAGGTGAGCTCCATCATCACGCCGCTCGGATCGTGCACGAAAATCTGCCACAGCGACGTTCCCGGCACGATCGCCGCGCGCCAGTCGTAGCCGAGCTTCTTCACGCGCTCGAGGCACTCGTCCCAGCCCTTGATGGTCAGACTGACGTGATCGAGCGCGGAGGTGCCGTAGGGTGTCTTGCCGTCGGCGCCGAGCGCCGGCCCGCCGGCATAGATGTGGATGATCGGAATGCTGTCGCCCGCCGCTATCCAGGCGCCGGGGAAGCCGAAGTCCGGGCGGTGCACGAGCTTCATGCCGAGCACCTCGGTGTAGAACTTCACCGTCGCATCGAGGTCGTTGGTCTTGATCGCGACGTGGAACAGGCCGGTGACTTGCATGGCACCCTCTTATCGGTAGCTTGAATGAGAAACGCCGCGCGGAAGGATCCGCGCGGCGCCGATCATAGCAGCGGGAGCGAAGCCCCGCAGCAACCGACTGGGCGCTACTTCGCCTTCTCGTATGGATAGACGAGGTTGCCGGTCTTCAGGCCCCCCGGCGTCAGCACGGTCTGGTAGTCCATGCCACGCCAGGTTTCGACGGTGGGCGCGCCCTGCTTGATGCTGTGATACTGCACCTGCAGCATGCCGGACTTCTTCCACTCGCCGTTGGCACCGAACTCGATCTCGCCGTGGATGGTCTTGAACTTATTCTTTTTGATATAGTCGGAAAGCTGCGCGTCGTTCAGAGTCTTCGCGCCCTGCACGGCCTGCTCGAGCACCTGGGCATAGGCATAGCCCCAGCCGCCGAGGTAGTAACCGAGCGCATCCACGCCGGCCGCCTGCGCGCGCGCCTGGTACGTCTTGAAGAACTCCTCGGTGCCCTCGAAGTACATCTTCTTGTCTGGCACCCACGTCTCGTAGTTGGTCCAGCCGTTCAGCAGACTGCCGAGCTGGCTCTTGATGCCCGTGGCCTGCAGACCGACCATCGCGCCGCCGATCATCTTCGGCTTGAAGTTGATCTCGTTCGCGGCCTTCACGATGCCGACAGAGTCGAGCGGATAAGAGCACACCGCTACGACGTCGGGATTAGCCGCGGCAATGCCGCGCATCACCGGCGTGAAATCGGTGGTGGTCGGCGGATAGGCGCGGTCATAGACCGTGCGCAGGCCGGCCTTCTGGGCGTTCTCCTTGGCGCCGTCGCAGGCGTTCTTGGAGAACTCCTGGTCCGCCGCGATGAACGCAACCGTCTGCGGCTTCGGATTCTGCTGCATCGCGACCTCGAAGAATCCGGTCGTGAACGACGGCTTCGGATCGGGGCCAGACGGTATCATCGCGAAGAACTTGTCGTACTTGAACTCCATGTTCACGCCGAGCCCGAACAGGATGATCATCATCTTGTTCTTCTGCATGACCACCGGCATTGCGGCCGCGGCCGGCACGGTCGCATACGGGCCGAGCACGAGATCAACTTTGTCGACGTCGAGCAGCTTGGTGTAGATGCCCGGCACCGGCGCTGACTGGCTCTGGTCGTCGTACCAAATCAGCTTGACCGGGCGCCCGAGCAAGCCGCCCTTCTTGTTGACCTGCTCCTCCCATATCTGGAGGCCGAGCAGAGCTTGCTTGCCGTTCGGCGACAGCGGCCCGGTGAGCGCCATGGAGAAGCCGATCTTGATCGGCTCGCCGGACTGGGCGTTGGCTGGGGCAGGCTGGTAGGCCGTCAGCGCGAACGCGCCGGCGGCAGCGGCGAGAAACTTCAGCTTCAGGCTTCGAAGCATTGTGCATCCTCCCAAGGTTAAATTTTGCGGCATCTTAGGCGGTTTCGCAGGCCCCGCGCTAGGGGCGCGGGTGCGAGGCGGATTGCCGCCGGTGGGCAGCCTACCGCTGCCCACCGCACTGCAGCGGCGGCCGCCCGATCGCGCTATTTCGTCGCGTCGCCGGCGTCGACCACGATGGTCTCGACCTCGCCCGCGCCGCCGCGCCGGAACGCCGCGGCCTTGTTGTATTCATCGGACTGAAAGCAGGCCACGCCCTGCTCGAAGGTCGGAAACTCGATCACGACGAAGCGGTGGAATTTGTCGGGGCCTTCCATGATCCGGTAGCGGCCGCCGCGGGCCAGGACCTTGCCGCCGTATCGGGCGATGATGGCCGGCACCAGGTCGGTGTATTTCTTGTATTCGGCCGGATCGTTGATCTTCGAGCGTGCAACCCAATAGGCCGGCATTTTCTCCGTTCCTTCCCCTTTGGACATTCACCGTCCAATGCTAAATATCACCCATGGCGGCCCGCATCGGCGGGCACTCAATGCTTCCAAGGAGGTCCAGCATGCCCCTTTCCCATATGGAACACTTCCTCCTCCAGACCGAGGATATCGAGGCTACCAAGGATTGGTACGTCAAGATTCTCGGCTTCCGCGTGGGGCCCGCCCCGGACTTCAAGTTCCCGGTCTATTGGCTCTACCTCGGCGACCAGGACGTGCTGCACATCACCACCGGCGGCAAGAACGTCAGCGAGAACCGCAAGAAATACGTCGGCCAGCAATCGGACGCCTCGACCGGCACCGGCGTGATCGACCACATCGGCTTCCGCACCACCGGCCTGCACGAGATGATCGAGCATCTTGGCAAGAACAAGATCGGCTTCACCGAGCGCCAGGTGAACGACCAGGGTCTCTACCAGCTGTTCCTGTTCGACCCGAACGGCGTGAAGATCGAGCTCAACTTCGCCAACGCCGAGGCGAAGGGCCGCACGCCGCAGCTCAAGGCGTCCGAACTGAGCCCCGCGACGAATTGACCGCGCTTTCGCGCGGTCATCCCGGGCACAATGCAGCACGGAGCGCGCCAGCGCGGAGTGATGCGTTGCAGACTCGGGATCGCCAACAATGAAAACAACCTGAAACGGTCCCGGATCTGCGGTGCACCGCTTCGCGCTGCACCGCAGATCCGGGACACGAGTGGAGAAGTCCCTTATGCCGCACCAGATGATCGACATCTCGATTCCGCTGCAGAACGGCATCGCCGCCGATCCGCCCGGCTACGGCCCGAGCATCCGCTATTTCGATCACAAGCAGACCGCGGAAGAGGTCTGCACGTTCTTCCCCGGCCTCAAGGTCGAGGAACTGCCCGACCGCGAGGGCTGGGCGATCGAATGGATCAAGCTCTCGACCCATTGCGGCACCCATCTCGACGCGCCCTATCACTTCGCCTCGACCATGGACCGCGGCAAGCGCGCCGCGACGATCGACGAGGTGCCGCTGGAATGGTGTTTCAACCCGGGTGTCAAGCTCGACTTCCGGCATTTCGTCGACGGCTATGTCGCCACCGCCAAGGACGTCGAGGCTGAGCTCAAGCGTATCGGCCACACGCTCTCGCCGCTCGACATCGTGGTGGTCAACACCAGCGCAGGAGCCGCCTACGGCCGCGACGACTATGTCGCGACCGGCTGCGGCATGGGCCGCGAGGCGACGCTCCATCTGCTGGAGCAGGGCGTTCGGGTCACCGGCACCGACGGCTGGAGCTGGGACGCGCCGTTCGTCCACACCAAGGCGAAGTATGCGCAGACCCACGACGCCAGCCTGATCTGGGAGGGCCATCGGGCCGGCCGCGAGATCGGCTATTGCCACATCGAGAAGCTGCACAATCTCGACAAGCTGCCGCCGAAGGGTTTTACGATCAGCTGTTTCCCGGTGAAGATCCACGCGGCCTCGGCCGGCTGGACGCGCGCTATCGCCATTCTTGACTAAA
>SHVN01000160.1 GCA_009694215.1 Xanthobacteraceae bacterium | reverse complement strand
CAGCTTCCAGGGTGTGCAGCATCACTGCGCCGAAATGTACCGCGATCTGGAGGTGAGCCGGCTGCTGGCCTGGCAAGCGGCCGCATCGCTGGGCGACGGCTTGGTGGGCGATCGCGAAACGGCGATGGCCAAGGCCAAGACCAGCGAGGCGATGCCGGCGGTGACCCGCACCGCCCATCAGATCCACGGCGCGATCGCCTACTACCGCGACTATCCGCTTGAACTCTACTACCACCGCGCCATTGCCGCCCAGGCGGCCTACGGCGATGCCGGTCATCACCGGCGCGCACTTGCCCGCCTGCTCCGCGAGGATCTCGGGCGTTTCCGAGGGGACAGTCCACATGACCTACCAGTTCATTACGTCTGAGCAGGGCGACGACGGCATCGTCGTCGTCACCATCAACGACCCGGACGCGAAGAACGCGGTCAACTGGGTCATGAACAGGGAGCTGGTGGTCGAGATCGACCGCATCGAGGCCGATCCGAAAGCCCGTGTGCTGATCGTGACCGGCTCCGGCCGGATTTTCTGCTCGGGCGGAAACATCAAGCGCATGACCTCCGAGGGCAAATCCCTGGAGCCGCCCGATCCGACGCTGCGCGAGGAGATGTTTCCGCAGGAGGCCGACATCCGCGCGGTGGTGACCGGATTGCGCCGGCTGTCCAAACCTGTGATCGCCGCCGTGAATGGCCCGGCGGTCGGTTCGGGGCTTGGCATCGCCGCTGGCTGCGATGTGCGCATCGCGTCCCGCGCGTCGCGGTTCGGCTGGGTGTTCGTGCGCCGCGGCATCGTGCCCGACGATGCCAGCCTCGCGCTGATGCCGCAGATCATCGGCTACGCCCGCGCCTTCGAATGGGGCGTGACCGGCCGAACGATCGACGCCGATGCTGCGCTCAAGAACGGCTTCGTCAGCGAAGTGGTCGAACCGGACCAGCTTCTGCCGCGCTGCCGCGAATTGGCGCGCGAAATCATCGACAATTGTCCGCCACTCACCGTGCAGGCGTTCAAGCTGGCGCTCACGGAATCGCTCTACCAGAACCTCGACGATGCGGTCCGGTTCACCGAGCGGGCCCAGAAGGTCGTGCGCGCGACTGCGGATCATTCCGAAGCGCTCAAGGCTTATGCCGAGAAGCGTCCGCCGCAGTGGAAGGGCCGGTAGCCGATGCCCCGACTGGCCTTTGAGCCTGCGGACTATCCGTTCTTCGACTATCGCCGCTTCACGTTTTCGCTCGGCATTGCCGCCGGTGGAGGTGTCTGGCTTTCCGGCAGCACGGCGGTGCGCTTCGATGCGGCCCGCAAGGCCATGGTCGTGGATGGCGACCTTGTGGCGCAGGCCCGCGTGATCCTCGAAAAGATGCGGATCACCCTGGTGGCAGGCGGCCTGGGCCTCGATGACATCGTGCGGGTGGTGCAATACGTCACGCCGGGAGGGCTCGCGGACCTGCCGAAGCTGAACGCGTTTCTTGCCGAAGTGTTCAGCGTCGGGGCTCCGACGGTCACCACGATCGTCGTCAAACGCCTGCTCCGCAGCGAAGCCCTGATCGAGATCGAAGCCGTTGCCGCCCGCGGGGGCCGCTCCATGGTCGAGCACCTGCCGACCGTGGCCGAAGCCGATGTCCGGACCGCATGGGCGCGCGCGGATGAACTGCTGGCGGCCCGCGGTCTGGAGCGCCGGCATGTCGTGCGGGCGCTCGAACTGTTCACCCCGGCCGCTGCCGGGCCTGCCGGACGTTCCGAGGTCGATGCCGGTCCGGTCCTCCGGGTGGTGATGCCCCGTATGGTCGATGCCAAGGCAGGCGTTCAGATCGAGCTCGCGGCTTCGAGCGGCGGAAACGTTCTGTTTGTTACAGCCACAGGCGATCCCGCTGCCGGTGACGTCGTCGGCCAGTGTCGCGAAATCTATGCCCGGATCGGCACGCTGCTGGCCGCGTTCGGCGCCGGGCTCGATGCGGTCGTGAAGACCACCGAGTTCGTCACCTCCGCAGGGCTCGACGCCTATCGCAAGACCGCCGATGTCCGGCGCGAGGTGTTCGCGTTGCCGTATCCGGCTGCCACGGGTGTCGTCTGTGAAGCGCTGATGGAGCCCGGCGCTGATCTTGCCGTCGAGGCGGTCGCTGTGATGGAGACCCGATGAGCACGCGGATCAGCGACGAGCTGAAGAGCTGGATCGGGCGCGAAGCCACATACACGGCGCCCGAAGAGCTCGGACGGGCGGCCATCCGCTACTTCGCGCTCGCTCTCGGCGATGACAATCCCTTGCATCACGATGAGGCGCTTGCCCAGAGCACCCGTCATGGCGGGATCATCGCGCCGCCGACGCTGGTCTGTGAGACCAACCAGATTTTTCAGAACGCACCCGACGAAAACGGCTACATCGGCCATAGCTGGCCGCTGCCGCTGTCCAGCAGCCGTTTCATGCGCGGCAGCAACGAGTACGAGTTCCATCAGCCGACGCGGGCGGACGATCGCATCACGGTGACGTGGCGAATCGTCGACATCTACGAGAAGGATACTCGCAAAAACGGGGCGATGATCTTCGTCGTCTCGGAAGCGCGCTATACCAACCAGCGTGGCGAGCTGCTCGCGGTGAACCGCGAAACCAACATCCATCAGCCATGAAAGAGCCCCGCACACCACGGTTCGAGGATGTGACGGTCGGCGAGACGCTGCCGCCGCTGAAGTTCGATGTCACACCGACGTCGCTCGTCATGTACGCGGGCGCGACCTGGGACTTCCACCGCTACCACTACGATGCCGATTTCGTGACGAAGCTCGGGATGCCGGCACCGTTCATGGACGGCCAGATGGCGGGAGCGTTGCTGGCACGGCAACTCATGCAATGGGGCGGCGCTGACGCCTTCGTCCGCAAGCTGAGCTACCGGCTTCGCGGGACCGTCTATGCGGGCGACAGCATCGTGTTGCAGGGGACCGTGTCGGACAAGTGCGTCGAGCAGGGCAGGGCGCTCGCGTTGTGCAGCCTCTCCATGACCAAGTCGGACGGCACCCAGATCGTGCGCAACGCCACCGCGGTCGTCGAATTGGGGCGCCGATCCCCGTGATCCTAGGGAATCAAAACGACCCGGCCGGCGACGGCATTGTCCTCGACCAGTCGATGGGCGGCGGCCGCTTCTTCGAGCGGCAGCGTGCGGTCCACCACCGGCCGCACGGCGCCCGACGCGACCATGCGCAGCGCCATCTCGAGTTGGCGGCGCGACGTGCTGACCGCGCTGCGGATTTCGAGGCCGCGACGGTAGATCGTTGCCATGTCCACCTCGACCGTCGCGCCCGTCACCTCGCCGACCAGCACGATCCGGCCGCCCGGCGCCATCGAGCGCCGAATGTCGTGGAACACTGCGCCGCCTACGGTGTCGATCGCGATGTCAACGCCGCGTCCGGCCGTGGCTTCGCGAACGCCCCTGGCAAAGCCGTCACTCGCCACCACCACAGCATGGGCGCCGGCCTGTTCGAGCGCGCGCACCTTGGCGGGCGAGCGCGTGGTCGCCACCACCCTGGCGCCCACGGCGCGCGCAATCTGAATCGCATGAATGCCGAGTCCGCCGGCGCCGGCAATGAGCACACTCTCGCCCGGCCGTGTCCGGCCGGTGTCGCACACCGCGTTGAATGCGGTGCCGACCGCGCAGCCGACGATGGCGCCGGCTGCAAAGTCCACGTTGTCAGGCAGATGAACCAGGTTGTCGTCGCCGACGATGACGTATTCGGCGTAGCCGCCGGATGCTTCCTGGCCGAGGAAGCGCAGGTCCGAACACAGCGTCTCGCGATCGGTGCGGCACATCGAGCAGCACCCGCAGACATATTCGCGCTGGGTGGAGCACACCCGCTCGCCGACCGTGAGGCCGCGTGCATCGGGGCCGAGAGCTACGACTTCGCCGGAGATTTCATGGCCCAGTACGAGCGGATCGGCCAAGCCGCGCCGGTGCGGTCCCTGCCGGACCAGGATATCGCGCCGGCAGACCCCGCAGGCGCGCACCCGCACCAGCACCTCGCGCCCCTTCGGTGCCGGCACGTCGATGTCGCGGATGACCAGGACGTCGGGCGGCCCGTGTCCTTCGGTGACGACGGCCCTCATGGCGCGATGCAACTCACGTTGTGTTCTCCTTGTCGTGGACCGACCTTTAGCAGAACGACGGCATCAATGCCGAATGGAAAACGCCAGCGATGACGATCGGGATTCTCTCCTCCGGCGCCTACATTCCCCGGCTGCGGCTGGCGCGCCGCGCGATTGCCGAGATCCATTCCTGGTTGAACCCCGCCTTGAAAGGGCAGGGCAAGGGCGAGCGCGCCATGTGCAACTGGGACGAGGACCCTGTGACCATGGCCGTCGAGGCCGCGCGCGACGCACTCACCGGCCGCGACCGGTCCTCGACCACCGCGCTGCATTTCGCTTCGACGACGTTCCCGTTCCTCGACCGCCTCAATGCCGGCATCGTCGCCGCGGCCCTGGACCTGCCGGACGAAGCGTCGTCGCTCGACATCGCAGCGACCCAGCGCGCCGCGACATCGGCGCTGGCTGCGGCGCTGGCCAGCGCCGGCGAGACGCTGATCGTGGCGGCCGAGCAACGCCGCGCCAAGGCAGCGAGCCCGATCGAGATGGCGGCCGGCGATGGCGCCGCGGCGATCGTGGTGGGAGACGGCGAGCCCATAGCGCGGTTGCTCGCGAGGGCGACCCAGACCGCCGACTTCGTCGATCATTATCGCACCGCCGAGTCGACCTATGACTACCAGTGGGAGGAACGCTGGATCCGCGATGCGGGCTACCTGCGGATCGTCCCGCCGGTGATCGGCCGCTGCCTCGACCGGGCGGGCCTGAAAGCCGCCGACGTCAACACCTTCTGCATGCCGGCCGTGCTTCCCAAGGTCGCGAACGCCGTTGCGAAAGCGGCCGGCATCCCCGACGCAGCGGTGCGCGACAACCTCCACGCCGAGTGCGGCGAGACCGGAGCCGCACACCCGCTCGTCATGCTGGTTGCGGCGCTCGAAACCGCCAAGCCGGGGGATCGGATCCTCGTGGTAGGCTTCGGCCAGGGCGCGGATGCGTTGCTGTTCGAGGTGACGGAGGCGATTGCGCGGCAGCCCGAGCGCCTCGGCGTGAAAGGCCATCTCGCAAGGCGGCGCGAGGAAACCAACTACGCCAAGTTTCTTGCCTTCAACGACACCATGGAAATCGAGCGCGGCATGCGCGCGGAGGTCGACAAGCTCACACCGCTGTCGGCGATGTGGCGCAACCGCGAGACCGTGACGAGCTTTATCGGCGGCCGCTGCAAGGTGTGCGGCACGCTTCAGTTCCCGAAGAGCCGGTTTTGCGTCAATCCGAACTGCAACGCGCTGGACAGCCAGGAGCCGCATTCGTTTGCCGACAAGATCGGCCGCATCAACTCCTACACGGCGGATCGCCTGACCTATTCACCCTCGCCGCCGGCCTGTTACGGCATGATCCAATTCGAGGACGGCGGGCGCTGGATGATGGACTTCACCGACATCGACGCCGACCAGCTTGCGGTCGGGCAGGCGATGCGCATGATGTTCCGCATCAAGGATATCGATACGCGGCGCGGCTTCCGCCGGTACTTCTGGAAGGCCGCTCCGGCCACGCCCGAAGCAGGGAGAGCCTGACATGCCCAAAGGCATTCGCGATAAGGTTGCCATTCTCGGAATGGGCTGCTCGAAATTCGGCGAACGCTGGGACATGGATGCGTCCGACCTGATGGTCGAGGCCTACGCCGAAGCGCTGGCCGACGCCGGGATCGAGACCAAGCAGATCGATGCGGCTTGGCTCGCAACGGCGATCGAGGAGCAGCACGTCGGAAAATCCGCCGTGCCGCTCGCGGTGGCGCTCCGGCTTCCGTTCATTCCGGTGACGCGCGTTGAGAACTATTGCGCCAGCGGCACCGAGGCGTTTCGCGGAGCGGTCTATGCCGTCGCTTCCGGCGCCGCCGACATTGCGCTGGCGCTCGGCGTCGAGAAGCTCAAGGACACCGGATATGGCGGTCTGCCCCAGCGCGGCCGCGGCACGCTCAACAACATGACGTGGCCGAACCTGTCGGCTCCCGGCAGCTTCGCCCAACTTGCGGCCGCTTACCGCGCCAAGCACGGCAGCGCGCCGCAGGACCTCAAGCAGGCGATGGCGCATATTTCGGTGAAGAGTCACGACAACGGTGCGCGTAATCCCAAGGCTCACCTGCGCAACCGCATCACCATCGACACCGTGCTCAATGCGCCGATGGTGGCCGAACCGCTGGGCCTTTACGACTGTTGCGGCGTCAGCGACGGCGCGGCCTGCGCGATCGTCACCACGCCGGATATCGCCAGGGGACTTGGCAAGCGCGACGTGATCGCCGTGAAGGCCCTGCAGCTTGCGGTGTCGAACGGCGTCGAAGCGCAACACAATTCCTGGGACGGCAGCTATCTGGCGACCACACGGATCGCCGCCAAGCGCGCCTACCATGAAGCCGGGATCGAGAAGCCGCGCGAAGAGATCAACCTGATCGAGGTTCACGATTGCTTCTCGGTGACCGAGCTGGTCACCATGGAAGACTTGCACATCTCGCCGGAAGGCACGGCGATCCGCGACGTGCTCGACGGCTTCTACGATTCCGACGGCACCGTTCCGTGCCAGATCGACGGCGGTCTCAAGTGCTTCGGTCATCCGATCGGGGCTTCGGGGCTGCGGATGATATACGAAATGTATCTGCAGATGCAGGGCCGCGCGGGCGAGCGTCAGCGCAAGGATCTGCCTCGGATCGGCCTCACCCACAATGTCGGCGGCTTCCCGCACCAGAACGTATGCTCGATCTCGATCATCGGAAGCCACGGCTCGTGACAAGGGATCGCATGCCATGACGGATGAGGTGCTCTACCAGATCGAAGATCAGATCGCCGTCATAACGCTGAACAGGGCTGATAAACGCAACGCGCTCAACGCCGCGATGCGAGCGGCACTGTGGGAGGCCTGGCGGAGTTTCGAGAGCGACGAGCGGCTGCGGGTCGCCATTCTGACCGGCGCCGGCGACAAGGCATTCTGCGCCGGGATCGACCTCATCGAATTTGCCGAGACAAAGCTCGGCGTGCCGCCGCCGAACTTCCTGCCGGTCATCGGCCAGAACATCAAGGTCACCAAGCCCGTCATCGCTGCGGTCAATGGCTTCGCCTATGCAGGCGGATGGCGGCTGGCGCAGATGTGCGACTTGTGTGTTGCAAGCGAAACGGCACGCTTTGCCATCACCGAGGCGAGAGTCGGCCGTGGTGTACCTTGGGCTGCGCCGCTTGTTCATATGATCCCGCCGCGTGTCATGCTGGAGTTGCTGAT
>SHVN01000159.1 GCA_009694215.1 Xanthobacteraceae bacterium | reverse complement strand
TGGTCTAGGGCAAGTTGCAGAAAGAGAATGGTATCGACCGGTCATGTCATCAACTCCCGGAGGGGGTTATTCGTCTTTGACGTTGGCAGTTGTGATGACCTTTTTCCACTTCACAGTGTCGCGGCTGATGATGTCCTGAAATTCAGCTCCGCTCTTTCCTTGCACGTCCAAACTGCGAGCTTCCAAAGCCCGCTTGACGTCCGGCCGCCGCGCGATCTCGGTGATGTCTTCGTGAATTTTTCTAACGATGTCAGTTGAGGTCCGGGCAGGTGCAAACAGGCCAAACAGACTATATCCGTCGAAACCTGGCACCCCTGCCTCTTGCATTGTCGGAACTTCCGGGGCTTGAGCCGAGCGCTGGGCTGTCGTAACCGCCAAGGCCCGAAGCCGTCCCGTGGGTAAATGTGGAAGTACGTTTGATGAGGCTGAAATAGACGCGTCCATTTGATTGGCAAGCATGGCCATGACAGTTTCGTTAGCGCCCTTGAAGGGCACGTGCGTGAGTTGAACGCCTGTCAGAACGGCAAAGTACTCCATCTGCAATCGCTGGACGCTCGCGGGGCCACTTGAACCGTAGTTTATTGCTCCCGGTTTTGCCTTCGCAAGCTGGACAAATTCAGCGATTGACCTTGCTTCGACGTGAGTGCCAACCGCAAAAAGGAATGAGGCCGTCGCCACCAATGAAACAGGCCTAAGCTCGGCAACTGAGTACGGCATAGAGGAATATATGAGCGGATTAAAGATGAACGTACCGTCGCTCGTGAACAGCAGCGTGTGACCATCGGGCTCCGCCTTCGTCACGACGACCGTACCGATGTTGGTATTTGCGCCGGGCTTATTCTCGATGACCACGGGTTGCTTCCACTTCTCACTCAAGTGGGGCGCGACGATACGCATCAACACATCCGGCGCTCCGCCAGCGCTAAACGGAATGACGATCCTAACTGTCTTCGTCGGAAATTCGGCACCGGCAGCATCGGCCACGCCGCATGCCGCTAGAAGGGCTATGAGGAGAGCAGTCTTAAGTCGGGTACAGGTTGATCGCATGGTCCCCTCTTCATCCCCAATCGAAGAACTGGCTGAATGTTCTGCTTCTCGCGACGACGTGGATTTCTCGCAGGCGTCTTGCAGGGTCGAACCACTCGCCGCCGAACTTCGCCTGGAACTTCTCAGCGTCTTCGCGAAGTCATACAGGTTGCCTCTCTTCTGCTCTGGAAATCAATGGCCGGATAAGCAATAGTGCTGCCGTCGTGTTTACCATCAGGCTTGGGCGGATGACCAGCCAACCACGTGTTGGATCTGCCCCGCGCGTCAGAGTTGCTCAGGAGAAGATCATGCGGATTTCGTTTCGTCTTGCGCTCTTAGCGCTCTGGATACTTGTAACTCTTGCCATGACCGGTCCGACTTCGGCACAAACCTGGCCGACGCGGCCTGTGACCGTGGTCGTGCCGTTCGCCGCCGGTAGTTCGACCGACACGGCGGCGCGTATCCTCGCGGTCGGCATGTCGGAGGCGCTGGGGCAGCAGTTGATCATCGAAAATGTTGGCGGTGCTGCCGGCATGACAGGCACGCTCCGGGTCGCACGCGCAGCGCCCGACGGCTACCAACTATTATTCGGAACGGTGGATACGCTGGCGATCGCACCGGCCCTGCAAAAGCAGCCACCCTACGACACCATCAAGGACTTTGCGCCGGCCGGCATGGTTGTCGAACAGCCGATCGTGCTGATTGTGCGCGAAGACCTTCCGGCCAAGACGATGAGCGAATTCACAGCCTATGCCAAAGCCAACCAGTCGAAGATGCAGTTCGGTTCCGCCGGCGTCGGATCGGGCTCACATTTTGCCTGCGCCAAGCTGAATGCGGCGCTGGGAATCGATACGGTGCACGTGCCCTATCGCAGCTCGGGCCTGGCGGCGCAGGATCTAATCGGAGGGCGTCTCGACTATCTTTGTGCACTCGGCGCCACTGCGCGGCAACCGATCGAGACCGGCAAGGCAAAGGCCATCGCGCTGCTCACGGCGGACCGGTCGCCTTTGTTCCCGCAGCTGACGACCTCCAAGGAACAGGGCGTGGCCGGCGTCGATTCCTATTTCTGGTCGTCGTTCCTGTTTCCGAAGGATACGCCGGATGCCATCGTCCAGCGGCTCTCCGATGCCAGCAATCAGACGCTCAGCCGTCCCGCGACCGTGGAGCAATTGCGGCGGGCCGGCATAGAGCCGGTCGCCGCGAATCGTCGCTCGGCGGCCTACCAACGCGACTTCACGGTGAAGGAAATGAAAACCTGGGCCGACCAGGTCAAGGCGAGCGGGCTGCCGCTGCAGTAAGCCGCCGACGTTCGTCGCGAATAGGAAGGGCGAGGTCGCTCCCGGCCTTCATCATTTTGTCGAACGCATCTTCGCCGCTCATCAATATCTGCTTCCAGAGGATGACCCTTTTCCGGCGGCCTTGGATGCCCGGATCAATTCGAAAAGGCGAGCCGGGCTGATTGGAGTTTCATTGATGCGCAAATCGTAATCGCTGAGTGCATCCTCGATGCCGGAGATGACTGCGGCCGCCGCCGGTACAGTGCCGGACTCGCCAATGCCCTTCACGCCAAGCGGGTTTTTGGTGCTCGGATATTCGGCTAGCCGGACGTCGAGCAGCGGTATCTCGACAGCCGCGGGCAGCAGATAATCCGCAAAATTCGTGGTCAGCGGCTGCGCGTTGTCATCAAAGCCCATCCATTCGAAAAGAGCATTGCCAATACCATGAACGACGCCGCCGTGAATTTGCCCTTCGGCGGTCATCGGGTTGACGATACGTCCGCAATCGTTGACCACGACATACTTGAGCAGCCGGACGCCGCCCGTGAGCGGATCGACCTCCAGCTCGACGGCGTGCACGCCGATGCCGTAGGTCAAGGTCGACGTCTCGAAATTCACCGCAAATTCGAGACCCGGCGCCAATCCCGACGGCATCTTGTAGCCCGGCGCTCCAGCCAGCGTATCGGCAATGTCACGCAGCGAGATTGAACGATTTGTGTCGATCTCGACAACGATACCATCGCGGATGTCCAGATTTTTTTCCGAAACATCAAGAATAAGCGCCGCAGCGGCAATCGCCTTCTCGCGTACGGCGCGCGCGGCCAGATGCACGGAGCTGCCGGCGGTTACCGTCTGCCGGCTGGCAAAGCCGCCGAGCCCCAATTGGATGGTTGAGGTGTCGCCGCAGACCACCATAATGTCCTCCGGCCGGACGCCGATCTGATCGGCGGCGATTTGCGCCAGCACGGTCTTCAAGCCCTGCCCCATCGCCATGGCTCCGGTGAAGATCGAAACCTTCCCCGACCGGCCAACCCGGACAATGGCCGACTCGAACGGGCCGCGTCCGGTGCCCTTGAGTCCGTTCGCGATGCCGAAACCGAGGAGCCGTCCTTCCGCCCGCGCCTTGTCGCGACGCGCCGGAAAGCCGGCGTAATCCGCGCCGGTCAAGGCGAGATCGAGGCAAGCGGGAAAATCGCCGCTTTCATAGACGATGGCGCTGGTCGAACGCGCCTGCATCGGCGTGGTGTAGGGAATCGAGTCGGCGGGCACCAGATTGCAGCGTCTTACCGCCACGCGGTCGAGACCGCGATCGCGCGCGATGGCGTCAATGACCCGCTCCATCGCAAAGCAGCCCTCTGGGTAGCCCGCCCCGCGCACCGGCGCCGTCGGCACCTTGTTGGTCTCGACCACCGAGACATGGAGTTTGTAGTGCGGCAGAACGTAAGGGCCGGGAAAGTTCGTCGAAGCGTTGTAGTGCAGATTGATCCCTTGATACGTGTATGCGCCGGCATCGCTGATCATCGTTCCGCGCGCACCGAGCAGGCGTCCGTTGTCGTCGAAACCCACCTCAACGTCCCAGTATTGATCCCTCTCCTGAATCGACGCCATGAAATGCTCACGCCGGTCTTCGATCCATTTGACTGGCCGTTGCAGCAGAAGACTTGCGGCCGAGATCGCCACCTCTTCGGGATAGAAAATAAATTTTGCGCCAAACCCGCCGCCGACATCGGGCGTGACGACGCGGATGCGATTTTCGTCGAGATCAAGCAGTTTCATGATGAAATAGCGGGCTTCGTGGGCAAGCTGCGTTGAGCTCCAGACGGTCAGCAGATCGCTCGCAGCATCGAAGCTCGCGACCAATCCGCGGCCCTCGATCGGATGCGCGCCACCACGATGCTGCTTCAGGTTGACGGTCAGGCGGCGCGGAGCCGCTTTTATCGCCGCGTCGGCGTCGCCATAGCTTTGGACAAAATCAATCAGCAGATTGCCCTTGCGGTGGACGTGCACGTCGGGGGCGCCGGCCGACAATGCGTCACGGCAATCCGAGACGGCCGGCAATTCCTGAATATCCGCCTCGATCAGGGCCAACGCATCCTCGGCGATATAGCGCTTGTCCGCCACGACCAGCGCAATCGCCTCTCCCACATATGAAATCTCCTTGCCCGCCAGGATGAACGGAGAAATATTCGGAGGCAGAACGGTGCTTGGGAATTGCAGCGGCAAACGGTCAGCAGTCAGGATCGGGCGCAAATCGGCCAGCGTGTAGACGGCGTGAACGCCCGGCAGCGCTCGCGCCGCGCTGGTATTGATCGATCGGATGAGACCGTGAGCGGTGGGGCTTCGCAAAAACGCCGCCTCGAGAAGGCCCGGCGGATGCAGGTCATCGACGAAACATCCAGCGCCGCGAACAAGGGCCGGATCCTCAACGCGCGGATAGCGGCGTCCTATATATGGCGTTCCACGCATCCCAAAATGCTCATTTTTACTATCTTATCGACTGCGATGGCGAACGTCACGCCCGCACTACAACTTCTCATTCGATTGTAACGCCACTCGTCTTGATCACGTCTGCTCGGCGGCACCTCGTTTGCAACAAATGTCTTGGGTTTCGGAGCGATCGGAACCGCCCAGCTTCTTCAGTCGATCGATAGCTGATCGCGTCATAGAGAAGCATGCCTCTATCGCGGCTCTAACTCGTGCCACGGCCGATATAACGTTCGAACCCGAGCGAAACCTTCCACGCCTCGCGGTTGGCGTTCAAAAGGGGCGCGGTGAGATCGGCATTGCGGGTCGCCAGTGTCTGCGCGTCGCGGCGGAACGCTGGTGCAATCTCCTCCACTGCCGCGGCAAGCGCCGCTTCGTCCACGGTCACGAGCTTGCCATTGCGGACAACGGGACGCCCGCCGACCAGCACGGTCTCGATCGCACGCCCTGCCTCCGAGAACACGATCTGCCGGGCCGCGCTGTTGAAGGGCACAAACGCGGGCTCGTTGAGATCGAGGATCATCAGGTCGGCGGTCATGCCGGGCTTGAGAGCGCCGATTTTGTCCTCGAGGCCGACCGCGCGGGCTCCCATGACAGTCGCGGCCTTCAATGCATACGCGGCGTGTACCGGGTGGGGTTCCGGATCGGTCACCGCCGGCAACAGGCACAGCATGCGCATAGCGATGAAGATATTCTGCGTTTCGGCGCAACTGTAGTTGTCGCAGCCGAGCGCGACGTCGATGCCAGCCCGATACAGATCGAGGATTGGTGCGATACCGCTCTTGAGCTTGAGGTTGCTCACCGGATTGTGCACGACGCGTGCGCCCGCCTCAGCGATCTGTGCGATATCGTGCGCGGTGAGCCAGACGCCGTGCACGATGTTGAGACGTTCGTTCATCAGGCCTGCACGCGCCAGAATATCGAGGTGCGAAGGGGCGGCTGGCTGCTGCCGTGCGGCGGCGGCCTGGATCCGCGTCTCATAGACATGGGTGAACACCGGAAGCTCATGTTCGCGTGACAATGCGGCGATACCTTCGAGCAGCTCCTGCGAGCAGCGCTGTGGAGCTGACGGCGCGAGCGCCCATGTTTGCAGCGGTGTGGGCTTAAGGCCAAGCCGCTTGATTTGCGCGGCGATGAATTCGAGCTCATCGCTAGCCTTCCGGTCGGAGCCGGCGATGCGCTTGCGGACCGCCTCCGGCAGGTCTCTCGGCATGAACGGCGCAATGTCGAGCGCGGCGCGGTCACGCGCAGCAACTGCGAACACAACGCGGACGCCCGCCTCTTCATAGGCCGAAAGCACCGTATCGACCAAGGCCTCGTCCTGCGGCACCAGCGTGAGAAAATCCTGGATCGTGGTGATGCCGTTGCGGAGCTGTTCGGCCGCGCCGACCAGCGTTCGCAACCGCACCTCCTTGAGAGCGCGGGGGCCGTAATTTGCAGGATTGGAATGGAGAGTCCAGATGTCGAAAGGCATTTCCTCGAACAGACCCTTCGCCATCACGTCATGCGAATGGTAGTGGGCGTTGACGAATCCAGGCACGACGAGCTTACCGACGGCATCGATGATTTCGACGCCGTCTTCCACCGCCAGGTTTGGCCCGATGCGTTCGATCCGCTCACCATGAATCAGGATATCGGCCTGGGCCGGCTGATGGATATCGCCGTCATGATCGTAAACACGACCGCCGCGGATCAGAATGGGTGTGACCTGAGTGCTACCGGTCATTTCGTCCTTCTCCCGACTTCCGTTGTCATTCTCCCACCAAAAATCTGGTGGCCGACGACTTATGGGCCCGCACGGTGATCGGCGCTTATATGACCGCCGTCAATTGTGGGTGTGCTGATGTGATCTACGCGATTGCGATACATTCTACTTCGATATCGAAAGGGTGCGGCCAGGATCCGACATTGACGAAAGTCCGCGCCGGCGTATCGGTGTGGAAATATTCTCGATAAATCGCGTTGAACGTGTCGAACCACGCCACGTTGGTGCAGAACACCGTCGTCTTGACGACCTTGTCCATCGATGAACCCGCGACCTCGAGACAGAGCTCATATTGTCAAGAACGTGGCGGGATTGCACACGGATATCGCCCTGCACGAGCTCGCCGGTGTCCGGATCGTGCAGCGGCAGGCCGGTGACAAAAATGAAACGCCGGCGCGCACCACGCGAGACAGCGGCACGCGCGGCTTTCCCGAAGGGTCGAGCCTATCCTTCATGGTGGGACAGCGATGATCTCTTTTTTCATGGTCGATTTCCTCTCGGTTCGTCGCACTGACGCGGATCGCGTCGCCTGCTCGAACGAATATTAAGCCAATTGAATCATCCGAGCGTCAACTTTCAAGGCGATTGCGGAGTTCATCGAGAATCCGACCTTGCAACCGCACGCTCGAACCGATGGCTCCTACTCTTTTTTTGCCGCCCCTCACCACAATTTTCAGACCATCAAGTGGGCGCTGAAGCTTCAACGCGTCCTCTTCCGGCGCGCTAAGGGACCTTCTCAAGGCTGAGGGCTATCCGGCGAAGATCCCGGTCGTGCGCTCCCGT
>SHVN01000158.1 GCA_009694215.1 Xanthobacteraceae bacterium | reverse complement strand
GTGTTCACCGCCTATTGCCCGCTCGGGCGGGGGCGGCTGTTCGGCGATGCGGTGCTGGCGGAGATCGCCAAGGCGCGCGGCAGGAGCATCGCCCAGGTCGCGCTGCGCTGGCTGATGCAGCGGGGCGTCGCCGCCATTCCGCGCTCGTCGAATCCACAGTGCATCGCCGACAATTTCAAGGTGTTCGATTTCACGCTGAGCGATGACGAGATGAAGCGCATTTCCGCGCTCAAGCTGCCGGATGGCCGCATCGCCAAACTATCCGGGCGGGTGTCCGGAGGCTGGGATTAGGTCCAAACAGGCCGCCGCAACGGATTGGCAACCTTAAATCGGCATACAGCCGCCACGTTGTCGCGTGAGGGCGTGCATGAGTACACAGGGCCAGTCACCGGTTCAGGCTTCGCGTCAGGTCTCGCCGCACGAGGTTGTCGGCGTCGGCATCGCATTCTCGGCAGCGGGCCTCTACTTCATGCTGGGCGCGGCGGACTATCTGCCGATGCCCGAAAGCAACAGCCCCGCATTCATCGCGTTCTTCGCGGGCCTCGCCTTCCTGTTCGCAGGCCTCACCTGCATGGTGTGCGCCCGCGCCGCCATGACCGGCTGCCAGAGCGACATCCCCGACAGCGCGCCGCGCTGGACGCAGGTGTCGTACCGCGTGCTCGCCATCGGCGCGTCCGGCGCGCTGGCGACGATCGGGACCTGGATCGCGATCGGCTCGGGCCCGCGCGCCTTCAGCCTGTCCGCGCCGTTCGTGCAGATGCAGACCACCGGCGAGACGATCGGCCGCACCGTGTTCGCGCTGGGCGCGGTGATCGCCTGGATCTACGTGATCGCGCTCACCGTCAGCACCGTGCGAAAGCTGCTCAGCCGCAGCGGCGGCTAGTTCACCCGGATCACTATCTTGCCGAAGTGCGCGCCCGAAGCCATGTGCTGGTAGGCCGCCTGCACCTCGTCGAAGCCGAACACCTTGTCGATCACAGGCTTGATCACATTCGCCGCGATGACGCGGTTCATCGCCTCGAACATCTGCGTCGAGCCCACCGAGATGCCCTGAAGATTGGCGCGCTTGCCCATGACGAGGCCCGGATTGAATTCGGTCGCGGGGCCGCTCAGGTTGCCGATCATGCTGATCTTGCCGCCGGCGCGAATGGCGCCGAACGACTTGGCGAAGGTGCCGGCGCCGCCGACCTCGACCACATGATCGACGCCCCGGCCGCCGGTGGCTTCCACCGCCGCCTTGTCCCAGTCCGGCGTAGTCTTGTAGTTGATGGTGTGCGTGGCGCCGAGCTTCTTCGCCTTGGCGAGCTTGTCGTCGCTCGACGAGGTGATGACCGACTGCATGCCCATGGCATGCGCGAGCTGCAGCCCGAACACCGAGACGCCGCCGGTGCCCTGCAACAGCACGGTCTGGCCGGCGATCATCCTGCCGTGCTCCATCATGGCGTGCCACACGGTCACGCCGGCGCAGGGCAAGGTCGCGCCTTCTTCCAGCGACAGGTGCGCCGGAATCTTGACCGCGCCCTCCTCCTCCAGCACCACGAATTCCGCCAGCATGCCGTCGGTGGCGCCGCCGAGCGCGGTCGATTGCACGTCGGCGGGAGGCTCACCGCCGGGCCAGCGCTGGAAGAAGTTGCCGGCAACCTTGTCGCCCACCTTCACGCGCGTCACGCCGGAGCCTGTCTCGACCACCTCGCCCGCGCCATCGGACAGCGGAATGACGTTTTCCTTCGACGGCATGCGGTAGGTGCCGCGCACGATGCCGAGATCGCGGTAGTTCAGCGAGCAGGCGGCGACCTTGACCAGCACCTGGCGATGGCCGGGCGAAGGCTTCGGCCGCTCGACCTTCGCCAGCGCCTCGACGCCGGCGCCGCCCTTCGGCAATTGATAGGCACGCATACTTCTCTCCCTATTTTGTATTCAGGAAGTCCTTGGACCAATTACCATAGTCCGCCTGGCGCAGCAGCTTCTTCTGCAGGTCGGCCGAGGCGACGTTCTTGAGTTGCGAGGGCTTGGTGCCTTCGCGCAATGCCTTCAGCGTGTCGTGGACGCCCTGCACGCCGGCCCAAAACTGATGATGGCCCTGCAGGCAGACGCGCACGTTGCGCGCGGAGAGGTAATCGATGTCCATCATGTCCTCCGGCACGCTGCCGAGGAACAGCGGCAGCTTCACCGCGGACGAGACCGCGTCGAGCTGCTTGCGATCCTTCAGCCCCGCCATGAACAGCATGTCGACGCCGGCCGCCTCGTAGGCCTTGAGCCGCGCGATGGTGTCGTCCACGCCGGTGATGCCGATGGCGCTGGTGCGGCCGACGATGACGAGGCGCGGGTCCTGCCGACCGGCCAAGGCCGCGCGCATCTTGCCGACGCCTTCGGCAATCGAAATGAGCTGCGCGTCGTCGCCGCCGAACGGCACCGGCAGGAGCGTGTCCTCGATGGTCAGCGCGGAGACGCCGGCGGTCTCCAGTTCCTCGACCGTGCGCTTGACGCTCAGCGCATTGCCGTAGCCGTGATCGGCGTCGACGCACAGCGGCAGCAAGCCCGCGCGGTTGATGCGATACGCCTGCTGGGCGAACTCGGTGAGCGTCAGCACGCAGAGGTCGGGCGCGGCCAGCACGCTGAACGAGCCGACTGAGCCCGCGAACATCATCGTCTCGAAACCCAGATCGCCGGCGATGCGCGCGGAAATCCCGTCGTACACCGATGCCGGAAAAATGCAGCGCTTGCCGCCAACGATCGCGCGCAGCCGCTCGCGGCGTTCAGTCCAGTTCATTCCCAGCCCCTTTTGTCATCGGTCTCTTGGTAAATAATTTGAAACTGTGCCGTTCTAGCACGTCCCACCGGCCTTCCAACGTGCGGCCTGCCGCAAATAACCAGCCCCCCCGCCGGACGCGGCGACGATCGGAAAAGTTACGCGGAGGCGGGAAAGGGTTTGCTAACCGTGCACCCGCGATAAGCCACGCCGCCCGCTCCCGTTCACCGCTTGTTTCGTCGGCACACTATAGCTTGCGGTCATGCCTGAGAAAGCCAGTACCGTGTTTTCGTTGATGACGATGGACCTCGACGTCAACACGCTTTTCATGGTCACGATGCACATCGAGATCATGCTCGGCCTGCTGTTGTTTTTCGCCTGGGCGCAGAACTTCAGCAAGCGCGCGCTGGCCTGGTGGGGCAGCGCCCATCTCCTGCGCGCGGTCTCGATCATGCTGCTCGGCATGTACGGCACGGTGCCGGATTCGCTTTCGATCGATCTCGCCACGCGGTGCTGTTCGGCTCCTTCGCGCTGACCTGGTGCGGCGCGCGCGTGTTCGACCGCAAGAGCCCGGAACCGGCGCTGGCGCTCGTCGGCGTCGCGGTCTGGCTGCTCGCCTGCCGCCTGCAGACATTCACCACCGAGGTCGAGCTGCGCGTGCTGGTCGGCTCGGGGATCGTGACCACCTACACCTGGGCTAAGGCCTATGAATTCTGGTGCGGCCGGGACGAGGCGCTGGTGTCGCGCTGGCCCGCGATCTTCATGCTGTTCGCGCATGGCGCGCTGTTCCTGCTGCGCACGTCGCTCGGCGCGGTGGCGGATGTGACGCCCGGCAACAGCCTAGCGATGAGCGGCTGGCTCGAACTGCTCAGCCTGGAAGCGCTGCTGTTCACCATCTCGATCGCCTTCATCCTCCTCGCCATGGCGAAGGAGCGCACCGAGTACCGGCACCGCGCCGCCGCGCGAACCGATTCGCTCACCGGCATCGCCAACCGCCGCGGCTTTCTCGAACAGACCGCGGTGTCGCGGCGCTCGGCGGCCAAAACCCAGCCGGCGGCGGTGCTGCTGTTCGACCTCGACCATTTCAAGTCGATCAACGACCAGTACGGCCACGCCGTCGGCGACCGCACGCTGCAGATCTTCGCCGACATTGCCAAGGCCCATATCGGAGAGGCCGGCTCGGTGGGGCGGCGATGAATTCGTCGCCGTGCTCTACAACACCAGCCGCGAGATCGCGGCGACGGTGGCGGAGCGCGTCCAGGTCGCTTTCGAGAAGGCGGCCGCCGATATCGACGGCCGCCTGCTGGGCGCCGCCGTCTCGACCGGCATGGCGTTCAGTTCGCAGGGGCCGTTCGATCTGCCGGCGATCCTGCTGCAGGCCGACCGGGCGCTCTACCGCGCCAAGAAGGACGGCCGCAACCGGCTCGCCATCGCGACGCCGGAAATGATGGCGGCCACCGGTCAGGAGCCGCTGCCCAACAAGGTCGTGCGGATCGGCCGCCGCAGCGCGGCCGCCTGAACCGGCGCGCAGCGCGCGTCACCCTCGGCGAATTTTCAATCGATCGTTAGACGGCGGCGCGACGGGCCGACGAAAGTCCGCCGTTTTGCGGCCAACCCGCTTGCCGGAACGCAACAATGAATGCGACAACCGCACGGAACAACGGGGAGGATATCGTCCATGCGTGTCGTCGCGCTCGAAGAGCATTTCTCGGTACCGGCCCTGGTCAAGCGCATCGACCCCGGCGTCATCAGCCGCCGCGGCTACAAGGCCCGCAAGCCGCCGACCGACCGGCCGAATCCGATGGAGCTCCTGCCCGAGATCGGCGAGAGGCGCCTGAAGTCGATGGACGACGCCGGCATCACGGTCCAGGTGCTCTCCAACAGCGGCCCCGGCCCCGATCTCGTGCCCGGCCCCGACGGCGTCGCCATCGCCCGCGAGATGAACGACCATCTGGCGGCGGCGGTCGCCCGCAACCCGTCCCGCTTCGCGGGGTTCGCCGCGCTGCCGATGCAGAGCCCGGACGCCTGCGCCGACGAGTTGCAGCGCTCGGTGAAGCAGCTCGGCTTTCTCGGCGCGCTGATCAACGGCACGACCGAGGGCCGGTTCCTCGATCATCCGAGCTATGACGGCCTGCTCGCGGCTGCCGTCGAGCTCGACGTGCCGGTCTACATCCATCCGCACCTTCCGCCAGAATCCGTGCGGCAGGCCTACTATTCCGGGCTGGATGAGGGCTCGGGCCGTGTGCTGGAAAGCGCCGGCTGGGGCTGGCATTCGGAGGTGGCGATCCACACGCTTCGCCTGGCGATGGCCGGCACGCTCGACAAGCATCCGAAGCTCAAGCTGATCATCGGCCACATGGGCGAGATGCTGCCGGTGATGATGGCGCGCATCGACGAAGTCGCCGCGCTCGACATCGGGCACCTGAAGCGGCCGATCACCCGCCAGATCCTCGACCAGGTCTGGATCACCACCAGCGGCATCTTCAGCCAGCCGCCGTTCATCGCCGCGCTGCAGACGTTCGGCATCGACCGCATCCTGTTCTCGGTCGACTACCCCTACGCGCCCGACGCCAAGGGCCGCGAATTCCTCGACGGCGTCGCGCTCGCGCCGGCCGACATGGCCAGGCTCACGCACGGCAATGCGGATGCGCTGTTGAAGTTGAAGGCCGGGAAAAGCTGAAGCCTGCCAGCGCTGAACGCTAGGCGGGGTGGATGAACTCGTTTAGCTCGATGCGGCGGCGCGGCATCGGAATGTAGAATCTTCCGGCCCGCACCATCGGCCGCGGATTGAGGATGATGCCGAGTAGCCTCTGCTGCAGCGTCTTCGGCGAGATCGGCTTGACCAGGAATTCGTGCACGCCGACGCGAATGGCGGCCGTCACCCGCGAATGCAGACCGACATCGGTCAGCATGATGACCGGCAGATTGGCCTTGGGAAAGTCGCCCGGCGACCGCACGATGCGCATAACCTCGCGCCCGTCGAGAACCGGCATCTCCCAATCCATGATCATGACGTCAGGGTTGACCGCGCGGATGGCATCGAGGGCGGCGACGCCGTCGCCCGACTCATAGATCGACTTGACGCCGAGATTCATCAGCATCATCCACGTCAGGCGGCGCAGATAGGGGTTGCTGTCCGCGACCAGGACAACGAGCCCTTCCATGGCTTTCTCGAGCTGCTGGGTAACCATCGATTAACCGCTACCTCGGCCTTTGCTGTGGCCACACCATACCCGCCGAGGCCTGTGTTTCCGCTAAGCCTATCTGTAGAATTTTGCGCTTCCGGAATCAGGCCGGGGCCATGCGGCGGCCGGGCCTGAACAAAAGCCACGTCACGATCGACACGTTGATCAGGTTCCAGCCGAGGCCGTTGAGGAACGCGGCCTGATATGAGCCGGTCAGATCGAAGATCACGCCGGACATCCACCCGCCGAGCGCCATGCCGCCGAGCGTCGCCAGCAGCACCACGCCGAGCCGCGTGCCGGCCTCCTGCGGCGCGAAATACTCGCGCACGATGATCGCGTACATCGGCACGATGCAGCCCTGAAACAGGCCGAACAGCGCCGAGATGACGTAAAGAGAAAATAAACCGTCAAAGAAAAGGTACAGGAACAGCGCCACGCCCTGCAGGCCCGAGCTGATGAGCAGCGTCGCCACCCCGCCGATGCGGTCGGCGATGAAGCCGCCGGCGATGCGGCTGATCAGGCCGAAGCCCAGCATCATCGACAGCATCTCGGCGCCGCGGGCGGGCCCGTAACCGAGGTCGCCGCAGTAGGCGACGATATGCACCTGCGGCATCGACATGGCGACGCAGCAGGCGATGCCGGCGATGAACAGAAGCACCATCAGCGTGTTCGCCGAGACGCCGAGCGAGCCGAGCTTGCCCGCCGCGTTGGCGGTGGAGGCGGCCGAATGTTGCGACGGCGCAGGTCGGCGCAGCAGCAGCGACAGCGGCACCAGCGTCACGACGCAGATGACGCCGATGCCGATCTGCGTGGCGCGCCAGCCATCGGTCGAGATGAAATGCTGGATGAACGGCGGCCAGACCGCGCCGGCGAGATAATTGCCGCAGGAGGCAATCGCCACAGCGATGCCGCGCCGGCGGACAAACCAGTGCGAGATGTCGGTCATCAGCGGGCCGAAGGTCGCAGCGCTGCCGAGGCCAAGCAGCCCCTGCGCCAGCGCAAAGGTGCCGATGCCGGTCGCAATTCCCGACAGCGCGTAGCCTGCGCCCAGCGCGACCGCGCCGGCGATCACCGGCATGACGATGCCGAAGCGATCGGCCAGCCGGCCCATGACGATGCCGCCGAAGCCGAAGCCGATCATCGTCAGCGTGAACGGCAGCGACGCCGCGCCCCGCGCGATGCCGAAGTCCGCCTGCACCGCCGGCAGCGCTACCACGAAGGACCACATGCCGACGCTGCCGATGGTGCCGAGCAGCAGCGCCACGGCAAGCCGGATCCAGGCGTAACTGGAATCGATCCCGCTCGGGCGCGGCCCGGCTTCGGTATGTATGGTCACGTGAGGCATGTCCCGACAGTTGGCATGCCAGTCCTAGCATCATGGCCCGCGGCCGTCATGGCCGCGCGGCGCAATCCAGCGATGCG
>SHVN01000157.1 GCA_009694215.1 Xanthobacteraceae bacterium | reverse complement strand
CGCTCAGCGAGATCGAGATGGATGTGGTCGCTGTGATAGGCGTCCGAGCCCGGCCCCAGCACGGTGGTGAAGCGGCCGCAGGCAAGCGCACGCATCTGTTCGCGGAACGGCTTGGACACCAGCGGATCGGTCAGGTTGAACAGCGCGCCGTTGCCGAGCTTGATGGCGCTGATGTCGAGCGCGTTGCCGCGGCCGTGCTCGGACAGCTTGGCGCCCGGGACATTGTTGCGGCCACGGCACTGGTATGAATCGACGTCGGTGACGGCGGTAAGCGGCGCGCCAAGCTCGGCCGCCGCGGGACCGACCTCGGCGCGGATCCACTGCGCCACCGCCTCCGCCATGTTGCAGCGGAGCTGTCGGCGGCGGATTGAACGAAACCTGCGTCCCATCGGGCATCAGAACCTTGCCGACCCGCACCAGATCGATCGCGGCGCATTGCGCGGGCTCGGGCTGCATCGGCACCGGCGCATATTGCGCGACCGCGGCGAGGCGCTCGTAGCAGGCCAGCACCTCGGGCGGGGGCGCCGCCGGCGGGGCGGCGGCAGCTGCGGCCCGCGGTGCAACTCCCGGTAAAGCTCGCGGTCCATCTCGGGAATGCTGGCGCGAAACAAGCCCGGCCCGCCGGCGATCATGGCGGCAAGCACGATCATCAACCGGACGAACTGCGGCATCCTTCAAGACCTTCGGCGGCAAGCGCGAGGCGGGGACGATCAGCGTCCGGCCGGGGTCATAACGCCGGAGGCGGGTATTGGTTCGCCCTGCCCCGGCCGGTAGCCCTGGGCGCGGGCGCGCAGCGCCAGCTCGCAGCCCTCGCAATAGCGGGCGTCCTTATAGTCGATCCAGTTGTGGGCGTAGATGCGCTCGGGCGGGACGCCATAGCGCTCCTGGAGAAACCGCACCAGGATGAGCGAGACCGCGAACTGCTCGGGCGTCGGCGGCACGCGCACGTCGGGGGCGTTTCCGTTGAATTCGATGCCAATCGAGTTGGTCCTGATCACCTGGCGGTAAGTCTTCGAATTGTCGATGTATTTGTTGTCGTTGCGGTTGGCGCCGTCGCCGTGGGTGGTGACGAAGGTCTCCGGCGTCGACCAGTAGACCGTGCCGTCGGTCTCGACCCAGATCGTGACGCCGCGCCGCGAGGGATTTTTCGCCTGGCCCTCGGCGAGCGACTTCGCCCCGCCCGGCGCGCCCTCGGTCTGGTGCAGGATGATGTTCTTCCACGGCGCCTGCGCCGGATCGCCGAGCGGCGTGAGATAGACGATGCGCAGCCCCGGGATTTGCGGCTGGCCCGCGCTTCTGGCGAGTTTGGCAAAATCCGGATCGCCCTGCGCGTGGGCGCCGGGCGAGACGGCAAATGCGAGGAAGGCAAGGACGATGCGCGTGGGGATCATGCGTTGACCATCGCCGCATTGAACGCGGCCTCCGAGCAACCTAAACAAGAGCAACACTGCCCTCAATCGGGTGTCCTCGATTCGGGATTTTTCCATGGCACGATTCGACGTGGTCGTGGTGGGGCTCGGCGCGACGGGCAGCGCGGCGCTCTATCAACTGGCGCGGCGCGGCTTCCATGTCGCAGGCATCGAGCGCTTCCTGCCCGGGCACAGCCAGGGCTCCTCGCACGGCGAGACCCGGATCATCAGGCTCGGCTATTTCGAGCATCCGTCCTATGTGCCGCTCTTGCGGCGAAGCTATCAGCTCTGGCGGGAGCTCGAAGCAGACTCCGGCCGCAAGCTGATGCGCATCACCGGCATCCTCGAGATCGGCATGCCGGTCGGGCCTTTGGTGTCCGGCACGCTCGCGGCCGCCCGCCAGCACGATCTGCCGCACGAAATCCTCGACGGCGCCGAAACCATGCGCCGCTTTCCCGCCTTCCGCATCCCGCGCGACTTCGCCGGCGTACTTCAGCCCGACGGCGGCTTCGTCGCCGCCGAGACCACCGTCGAAACGCTGGTGGAGCTTGCGGGCGCGGCCAAAGCCGAGATCCGGACCGGCGTCCGCGTGCTTTCGATCGCACAGGAAGGCCAGGGCGTGCGGATCGGCACCAGCGACGGCGACATCGAGGCGCGCTGCGCCGTCGTCGCCGCGGGCCCCTGGGTCATGGACCTGCTGCCCGATCTGCGGGCGCCCTTACGGGCCACTCGCGAGTTGATGGCCTGGTTCAAGCCGCGCGATCCGGCGCCGTTCGCCCCCGGCCACCTGCCGGTGTTCATCCTGGAGAGCCGCCACGGCATGCACTACGGCTTTCCGATGTCGCCCGCGGGCACCGTTAAGATCGCCAAGCACCATCACCGCGACGAAACCATCTATCCCGACGATCCGCGAAGGCCGGTGTCAGAGCTGGACGAGACGCTGATCCGCTCCGCAATCGAGAGCCACATTCCGGCGGCGAACGGCCCGCTCGCCGCGGCCAAGACCTGCGTCTACACGATGACGCCGGACCACGATTTCATCGTCGACCGGCTGCCCGGCGCGCCGAACGTCATCGTCGCCTCGCCCTGCTCCGGCCACGGCTTCAAGTTCGCGCCGGTCATGGGTGAAATCCTGGCCGATCTGGCGACCGAGGGCGGGACCGGGCACGACATCAGCCGCTTCCGGCTCTCGCGCTTTTCCTGAGGCAGCAACGACGCTTCCAAGCCCTTCCACAGAGCCTGCTTAGGCCGATACGATGACGGACGCCAAGATCGGAGGTCAACGGTGATCCAGTGCAGACGCCTCGCATATGCCACGCTCTCGACCAGCAGAATGGATGAAATGGTCCGCTACTACGAGGACGTCATCGGTCTCGTCCTGTCGCATCGCGACGAGGGCCGCGCGGTTCTTTCCACGCGGCAAGGGCTCGAATGCGTCGTGCTGGAGCATGGCGATCGCCCCGAGCTTCTGGGCATCTCCTTTGAAATATCGCCGCGCACGTCGCTGGAGGAGGCTCGGGCTATTCTGGGGAAGGCCGGGTTGCCGGCGGAAATCAGGAAGGGCCGCAGCCCGAGCCTCACGCGTGTCCTCGCATTTAAGGACCCAAAAGGCACGGAGATCGAGTTGTTCAACTCGATCGGGTTCGTCGCAGCCGATGCCAGGGATCGCGGCATCAACGCCTTGAAGCTCGGTCACGTCGCCTGCTTCCTGCCCGCGATCGAAGACACCACCGATTTCTATATCGACCAGCTCGGATTCCGGAAGTCGGACTGGCGCGAAGGCCGGGCCATGTTTCTGCGATGCTCCCCCGACCACCACACCATCAATCTGTTCAAGGGCGAGACGAGGCTCGGCCATCTCGCCTTCGAGGTTAAGGATTTCTCGGAGCTGGTGAGGGCTTCGGACCTGCTGGTCCGCAACAACTTCCCGCTCGACTGGGGACCGGCACGCCACACCATCGGTCACAACTGCGCCTGCTATCACCGGAACCCCGATGGCGTTCGCACCGAGCTCTACGCCGAAATGGATCAGATGAAGGATGAGGAACTCGGATATTTCGATCCCAGACCCTGGCACGAAGACCGCCCGCAGCGGCCCCGGAACTGGGAGACCGAGGATTCCCCGCGCAATAAATGGATACCGGGGGTGCCCTGAGGCGCGGACTCGTTGCCCGCCGCTTCCGGCCCGGCCGGTCCGGCTGATAGGCTGCTGCATCCATTCGGCAAAAACCGAAGTCATAACGGTGGTTCTTTCGGAGGAAATCCCATGCTTGGCCTGATGCAGGATTGGCCGCTCCTGTGCCATCGCATCATCGACCATGCCGCGATCCAGCATGGGGAACGCCCGGTCGTGACCCGCTCGGTCGAAGGGCCGATCCATACGACGAACTATGCGCAGATCAGGACGCGCGCGCTCAAGGTGGCGCAGCGGCTCGACCGCGACGGCATCAAGCTGGGCGACCGGGTGGCGACGCTCGCCTGGAACACCTGGCGGCATCTGGAGTGCTGGTACGGCATCCTCGGCATCGGCGCGATCTACCACACCGTCAATCCGCGGCTGTTTCCGGAGCAGATCTGCTGGATCGTCAATCATGCGGAAGACCGCATGATGTTCGTCGACCTGACGTTCCTGCCAATCCTGGAGAAGAATGCCCACGGGTTGAAAACCATCGAACGCTACGTGGTCCTCACCGACGCCGCGCATATGCCCAAGACCACGCTGAAGAACGCCGTCTCCTACGAGGAGTGGATCGCCGAGGCCGACAGCGATTTCGCCTGGAAGAGCTTCGACGAGAACACCGCCGCCGGCATGTGCTACACCTCCGGCACCACCGGAAATCCCAAGGGCGTGCTCTACTCGCACCGCTCCAACGTGCTGCACGCCTTCATGGCGTCGCTGCCGGACGCCAAGGGGATCGCGGCGCGCGACGTGGTGCTGCCGGTCGTGCCGCTGTTCCACGCCAACTGCTGGTCGCTCGCCTTCTCGACGCCGCTGACCGGCGCTTCGCTCATTCTGCCCGGCGCCAGGCTCGACGGCCCCTCGATCTACGAGCTGCTCGACAAGTACAAGGTGACGTTCACCGCCGGCGTGCCAACCGTCTGGCTGGCGCTACTGCAGGAGCTAGAAAAGACCGGCGGCAAGCTGCCGTATCTGAAGCGCATCGTGATCGGCGGCTCGGCGAGCCCCCGCGCCATGACGCAGAAGTTCCAGGACAATTACGGCGTCGAGGTCATCCACGCCTGGGGCATGACCGAGATGAGCCCGCTCGGCTCGCTCTGCACCATGAAGCCGGAATATGCGGCGCTGACCGGCGAGGCCAAGCTCGACATCCAGATGAAGCAGGGCCATCCGCCGTTCGGCGTCGAGATGAAGATCACCGACGACAGCGGCAAGCCGCTCCCCTGGGACGGCAAGACCTTCGGCCGGCTGAAGGTGCGCGGGCCTGCGGTGGCGCGGCGCTATTTCAAGGACGACAGCGAGATCCTGGACAAGGAGGGCTTCTTCGACACCGGCGACGTCGCCACCATGGACCCGCACGGCTACATGCAGATCACCGACCGCTCCAAGGACGTCATCAAGTCCGGCGGCGAATGGATTTCCTCGATCGACCTGGAAAACCTCGCGGTCGGCCATCCCAAGGTGGCCGAGGCCGCAGTGATCGGCGTGCAGCATCCAAAATGGGATGAGCGCCCGCTGCTGGTCATCGTGCTGAAGAAGGACCAGAAGGCCAGCAAAGACGAGATCCTGGCCTTCATGCAGGGCAAGATCGCCAAGTGGTGGATGCCGGACGACGTGGCCTTCGTGGAGGAAATTCCCCACACCGCGACCGGCAAAATCTTGAAGACCGAATTGCGCGAGCGCTTCAAGGACTATCGGCTGCCGGTCCAGTGAAGCCGCGGCCGGTGCGAATGAGCGTGGCGGGGAACGGTCCGCCCCATGAAATTAGGCTCGGGCATTCGCGCCCGAGCCACGCGATCTACTTCTTCTTCCTTGCCTTCTTCGCCTTCTTTGCTTTCTTCGCCATGGTCTTTCCCTCTTGGTTGCGAGGCGCCGGAGGGCAGTAGCGCCTCAACACCGCTAAGTTGGACTGATTCTCTGCCGGATGTCCCGCATAACATGCGCTTTTCCATAGAATGAATGCCGAAATCGCGGCGGGCGCCGGCCCCGGCATGACCGTCGAGAGTTTGGCGGCCGCTTGCTAAAGTAAGGCCGCCACCCGTTCCCTGCCCGCAGAACATCCGATGACCGCCGCCGATGCGAGCGCCACCGCGGCGCCCGCCATGCCCGCCCCCGCCGCGCCGGCGGTCCGCTTCGTCGGCAACCCGCGCGCCTATTGGCGGCTGCTTATTCGCGGCGCGGCGCTGCTCGCGGTCACGCTCGGCATCTACCGGTTCTGGTTTGCCACCGACGTGCGGCGCTTCTTGTGGTCGAACACCGAGGTGTCCGGCGAGACGCTAGAATAAACCGGCACGGCCTATGAGCTCTTGATCGGGTTCCTGATCGCGGTTGCGCTGCTTGTGCCGCTCTATCTCGGATTTGCCGTGGCGGCCCTGAGCATGGGCCCGGTCGGCCAGTTCGTCAGCACCTTGAGCTTTCCGCTGCTGTTCTTTCTCGGCCAGTTCCCCATCTACCGCGCCCGCCGCTATCGCCTCACCCGCACCGTCTATCGCGGCGTGCGCTGCCATCAGCGGGGCTCCGCGCTGCGCTATGCGGTCTGCGCGGCATTCTGGTGGAGCACGATCGTGCTGACGATCGGCCTCGCCTTCCCGTTCGCGCAATCGCGCCTCGAACGCTTCAAGATGCGGCACACCTTCTACGGCGATCTCCAGGGCCGCTTCGAGGGCTCGGGCTTCCGCCTTGTTTTTCCGCGGCCTGCCGATGTGGCTCGCGGTGATCGGGCCGCTCGCCGTCGCGGTTACCTATTCCGCGGCGCCCGTGGAGTGGGACAAGGTCATCGCCGCCGCCGCCCAGGCCAACAGCGGGGCCGAGTTCTTCAATCAGCTCGAAACCGCGTTACCCGCCGTCTATGTGGCCGCCGTGGTGTCGGCCGGCGCCGTCACCGTAAGCGTTCTCATGGCCGCGGTGCTGTTCCCGGTGTTCCAGGCGATGCTGCTGCGCTGGTGGATTTCGAGCCTGCGGCTCGGCACGCTCACCATCCGTTCGCAGCTTCGCACCAAGCATATCTACGGCGCCTATCTTCGCTTTCTGTGGTACGGCCTGCTGTTCTCGATCGCGGCCACCGTCGCCTGCGGGGCCGCATTCTTTTCGCTCAACGCAGTGCTGGACGCCTTCGCCAGATCCGAGGTGATCGAAGCGGTCAACGCCTTGGCCGGCATCGCGTTCTATGTGGTGATCATGCTGGGCTACTCGACGATCTATCAGGGCACCGTCAAGCTCGCGCTCTGGCGCAGCGGGATGGAATCCATCGAGCTTGAAGGCGCGGACGCGCTGGACCGGGTCCGGGCCGAAGGCGCGCCGAGCTCCGCGGTGGGCGAAGGCCTGGCGGACGCCCTCAACGTCGGCGGGTTCTAGATGACGACCGGCGCGGGCCACTATTTCGACGGCACGATGAGCACGCGCCATACCGTCACGGTCGAGGCGGGACCCGAGGCCTTGCGCATCCTCGGCTCCGGCGGCGCGGCGATCGGCGAATGGCCCTACGGCGAGTTGCGGGCGCAGCCCGCGCCGGATCACGTGATGCGGCTCCGCCGCGCCGGCGGGCCGGAGCTGGCGCGGCTCGAAATCCACGACCCCGCGCTGATCGCCGAGATCGACACCCGCGCCGACAGCCTCGACCGCACCGGCGGGACCGAACGGCGCCTGCGCAAGCGGGTGATCGGCTGGAGCATCGCCGCCACGGTATCGCTCGTGCTGGTCGCGGTGTTCGGGCTGCCAGCGCTGTCGGACCGGCTCGCGCCGCTCATTCCGCTGTCGGTCGAGCGCCGGCTGGGCGACGCCGTCGATACGC
>SHVN01000156.1 GCA_009694215.1 Xanthobacteraceae bacterium | reverse complement strand
GCCGTAGTCGCCGAGCTGCCCGAGAAAGCCGGTGCGCGGCGTCAAGTGCGCAAACTTGACGGTATCGGCCTGCGCGCGCACGAGCGCCGGAAAGCCGAGCTGCGCGGCGGCCGCTGCGCCGGCGAGCGCGGCGCTCTTTTTCAGGGCGACGCGGCGCCCGGGTTGCGCCGGCTGATTCCCTGATTGATCGCGAGAATGATCGTCCATGGTGTCCCCTCCTGATTGTTTGGCCTGAGATCGTACAACATACAACAGCATGTCGCGCGGGGCAATATAACCGTTCATCCAAGCCGCGCTGGAGGCCATTCCGCCAAAGGTAAAGTGGTGGACGCCCACAATATCTTAGTCGGCATGCAGCGCGCAGTAGCGGGCGAGGGCGGCCAGCTAATCCGTAGGCTCGGTGACCGCCTTTGTCCGTTACGGGTCGTTCGGCTCAATGCGACAATTCCTTACCGCACCGCGGCGAACTGGCTTCCGAACGGCCGCTTCCGACCCGAAGCCGACATTCAAACCGGAGCCGGGGACCGGGAGAATGGGCAAATCGTGCGGCGCCGCGTGGCAAAGGGTGGATAGATTTTCCTATCCGTCGCGAAGATGTTGCCAATGGCATCGCAGCGAACGCTGAGTCCGGCTTCATTGGCCCAGGCGCTGAATCGGTCGCGGCCTTGACGGTCAAGGTCGGACAGCGTGAGGCGGCAGACGCCGCCTTTCGGCGTGGCGCCGATTTTCGCCAGTTCCATCAGCGAGTTCCACAGCCGGGAACCGTCCACCTTGAGTGCGGGCATGGCGAAATCATACTATCGCGGGGGTGCCGCGGCGCTTTTCTTGGTCCGTTTGTTGCTAGAATTCATAGAGTAGCCGCGCGAATCGGCCATCAACCAGTTGAAGGAGAGACCAGCATGCAAGGAATATCGATCGCATTGGCGGTAGCGGCGCTGTTCGCCGTGGCGACGCTGCCGGCCGTGAAGGAGGCTCAGGCGCAGTCGGTGCTGCGTATTGCGATGACCGCCGCCGACATCCCGAAGACCTCGGGCCAGCCGGACCAGGGCTTCGAGGGCAACCGCTTCACGGGCATACCGCTCTACGATGCGCTGACGCATTGGGACCTGTCTTCGGCGACCAAGCCGAGCGTGCTGATTCCCGGCCTGGCGACCGAGTGGAAGGTTGGCGACGCCGACAAGACCAAGTGGACCTTCAAGCTGCGCAAGGGCGTGAAGTTCCACGACGGCAGCGACCTGACGGCCGATGCCATCGTCTGGAACGTGGAGAAGGTGCTGAACAAGGACGCCCGGCATTTCGCGCCCGACCAGATCGGCGTGACGATCTCGCGCATGCCGAACCTCGTGTCGGCGCGCAAGATCGACGATTTCACCGTGGAACTCACCACCAAGGAGCCCGACAGCTTCCTGCCGATCAATCTGACGAACCTGTTCATCGCTTCGCCGGCGCACTGGCAGAAAAAGTACGACGCCCTCGGCTCGGTGACCGACCCGGCCGAGCGCGCCAAGCAGGCCTGGGCGGCGTTTGCCGCCGACGCATCGGGTTCAGGCCCGTTCAAGATGGCGCGTTTTTCGCCGCGCGAACGCGTGGAATACGCGAGGAACGAGGCGTACTGGGATCCGAAACGCCGCGCCAAGCTTGACCGCGTGGTGCTGTTGCCGATGCCCGAGGCGAGTTCCCGCACTGCGGCGCTGCTCTCGGGCCAGGTGGACTGGATCGAGAGTCCCGCGCCCGATGCGGTGCCGCAACTCAAGCAAAAGGGATTCGTCCTGTACACCAATGCCCAGCCGCACGTCTGGCCCTGGCAATTCTCGTTTGTCGAGGGTTCGCCCTGGCTGGACAGGCGCGTGCGCCACGCCGCCAACCTGTGCGTGAATCGCGAGGAGCTCAGGCAGGTGCTGGGCGGCCTGATGGAGATCCCGAAGGGCACGGTGCCGCCGGGCCACCCGTGGTGGGGCAACCCGAAATTCGATATCAAGTACGACTTGAAGGCGGCGCAGAAGCTCATGAGCGACGCCGGATTCAGCGCCACCAAGCGCCTTAAGGTGAAGACCCTCACCTCGGCGTCGGGCTCGGGCCAGATGCAGCCGGTGCCGATGAACGAGTTCGTGCAGCAGGCGCTGCGGGCGTGCTACTTCGACGTCGAGCTTGAGGTCATCGAGTGGAACGCTCTCTTCACCAACTGGCGCGAAGGCGCGAAGGACCCGAAGTCGCGCGGCGCGAACGCCACCAACGTGACCTTCGCGGCGATGGATCCGTTCTTCGCCATGGTGCGCTTCACTTCCAGCAAGACGCAGCCGCCGGTGTCGAACAACTGGGGTCATTTCGTCAACCCGGAATTCGACGAACTGATCGCCAAGGCGCGTACCACGTTCGACGACAAGGGCCGCGACGCGGCGCTCGCGCGGCTGCATGCGCGCATCGTCGAAGAGGCGCCGTTCCTGTGGGTGGCGCACGACGTGGGCCCGCGGGCGATGAGCGCCAAGGTGAAGGGCGTGGTCCAGCCCAAGAGTTGGTTCATCGACCTCGCGACGATGAGCATGCAGTAGGTTTCTTCCTCACGCGGCGGGCGGGCATGGTGCCCGCCCGCCGCTGCGTTTGGTCCTCGCACGCCGTACCGGTCATGCCGTGATCTTCTACGCTTCCAAGCGCATTCTGTTCACGTTGCCGATCATGCTTGGCGTGACCATCGTGTGCTTCGCGCTGGTTCACCTCGCGCCCGGCGACCCGCTGGTGTCGGTGCTGCCGCCTGATGCCTCGCAGGTGATCAAGGAACAGATGATGGCGCTGTACGGCTTCGACCGGCCGTATCACGAGCAGTTCTTGCGCTGGCTGTGGCGCGCGCTGCAAGGCGATATCGGCACTTCCATTCGCACCGGGCGCCCGGTGAGCACGGAAATCAGCAAAGCCGTCGGCAATACGCTGATGCTGGCGGCATTGGCGACCGCGATCGGCTTCCTGCTGGGAACCTTGTTCGGCTTCGTGGCAGGCTACTTTCGCGATACCTGGGTCGACAAGGCGGCGTCCGCCTTGTCGGTGTTCGGCGTATCGGTGCCGCACTACTGGCTGGGCATGGTTCTGGTCATCATTTTCGCCGCGACGCTGGGCTGGCTGCCGCCGACCGGCGCCGGGCCAGGCGGCTCGGAAGACTGGAAGTGGAACTGGGTACACGTCCAGTACCTGATCCTGCCCGCGGTGACGATGTCGGTGATTCCGATGGGCATCATCGCGCGCACGGTGCGCGCGCTGGTGGCCGAAATCCTGTCGCAGGAGTTCGTCGTCGGCCTGCGCGCCAAGGGACTCTCGGAGCTGGGCGTGTTCGGCCACGTGGTGAAGAACGCGGCGCCGACGGCGCTTGCGGTGATGGGCATCCAGCTGGGCTATCTGCTGGGCGGTTCGATCCTGATCGAGACCGTGTTCGCGTGGCCCGGCACCGGCTTGTTGCTCAATGACGCCATTTTCCAGCGTGACCTGCCGCTGCTGCAGGGCACGATCCTGGTGCTGGCGATGTTCTTCGTGGTCCTCAACCTGGTGGTGGACGTGATGCAGACCATTCTCGATCCGCGGATCCAGCGTGCCTGAGCGCGCCCAAGAGATCTTGCGTTCGCCTGGCTACTGGGTCACGGTGTGGCGCCGTTTCCTGCGCGACCCGGTCGCGCTGCTCGCGGCTTTGGTGGTGCTGGGGTTGATCCTGATGGCGGTGTTCGCGCCTTGGATCGCGCCGCAGGATCCTTTTCAGGGCATGTCGCTGCAGCGCCTGAAGCCGCCCGGGACCGAGGGCTATCCGCTCGGTACCGATGAACTCGGCCGCGACATGCTGAGCCGGCTGATCCATGGCGCGCGGATATCGCTTTTCATGGGGATCGTGCCTGTGCTCTGCGCGCTCGCGATCGGCGCCGCGATCGGCGTCGTTGCCGGCTACTCGGGCGGCTGGACCAACACCTTGCTCATGCGCACCGTCGACGTGTTCTTTGCATTCCCCTCGGTGCTGCTGGCGGTGGCCCTTGCCGGGGCTCTCGGCCCGGGGCTGTTCAACGGCTTGATCGCGCTCACGCTGGTCTTCATTCCGCCGATCGCACGCGTGGCCGAGAGCGTGACTACCGGGGTACGAACGCGCGATTACGTGGAGGCCGCCAAGGCGAGCGGCGCCGGTGCGCTGCTGATCATCCGCAAGCACGTGCTCGGCAACGTGCTCGGGCCGATTTTCGTCTACGCGATGAGCCTGATCGCCGTGTCCATGATCCTCGCCGCAGGCCTGTCGTTCCTCGGTCTGGGCGTCAAGCCGCCGCAGCCCGACTGGGGCCTCATGCTCAACACCCTGCGCACCGCGATGTACACCCAGCCGCTTCTGTGCGCGCTGCCCGGGGTGATGATCTTCATCACCTCGATTGCCTTCAACCTCATGACCGACGGGCTGCGCTCGGCGATGGATATCAAGACATGAAGGACGAAAATGCGAGCGCGCCGCTGCTTCAGGTGCGGGGCCTGGTGAAGCACTTCCCGGTGAAGAAGAACCTGCTCGGGCGCACGACCAGCTTCGTGTCGGCGGTCGATGGCGTGGATTTCGACCTGCGCCAGGGCGAGACGCTCGGCGTGGTGGGCGAATCGGGCTGCGGCAAGTCCACCACCGCGCGGCTGCTGCTGCATCTTATCGAGCCGACCGCCGGGACGATCCGCTTCGGCGGCAGGACGGTCGGCAGCGTAGCGCTGCCTCTCAAGGAGTTCCGGCGGCAGGTGCAGATGGTGTTCCAGGACAGCTACGCTTCCCTAAATCCACGCCTGACGGTGGAGGAATCGATCGTGTTCGGGCCGATGGTGCACGGCATCGCGCGCCATGTCGCACAGGCGCGCGCGCATGCGCTGCTGGAGCGGGTCGGGCTCGATCCGGTGCGCTTCGCGGGACGCTTCACGCACGAACTGTCGGGCGGGCAGCGGCAGCGCGTGAATATCGCGCGCGCGCTCGCCCTGCAGCCGCGCGTCCTCGTGCTGGACGAAGCGGTTTCCGCCCTCGACAAGTCGGTGGAAGCGCAGGTGCTCAACCTGCTGCTCGATCTGAAGGGTGAATTCGGCCTGACCTATCTGTTCATCAGCCACGACCTGGAAGTGGTGCGCTTCATGGCCGACCGGGTGCTGGTGATGTATCTGGGGCGGGTCGCCGAGTTGGCGCCGACCGAAGACCTGTACACCGGCAGCCGCCACCCCTACACGAGCGCGCTGCTCGGCTCACTGCTATCGATGGACCCGGACCGCCGCACCGTTGCCGCGCCCATCAGCGGCGATCCGCCCAACCCGATCGATCCGCCCGCCGGATGCCGTTTCCATACGCGGTGCGCATCTGCGCAGGCTGTTTGCGCGAAGGGCGCACCGGGTCTTGCGGCACACTCGCGCGAGCATTGGGTGGCTTGTCACATGTTCGATGCGGGTTCCGGACACGGCAGTGCGCCGGCAAAAGCGGCGTAGGGGAGGCGTCCCGTGACCGGCTCGATACTTGAGATACGGGACCTGCGAGTCGCCTTCACCGGTGCCGCGAAGCCGGTGCGCGCGGTCGACGGCGTGGACCTCGCGCTCGTGCCCGGAGAAGTGGTCGCGCTGCTCGGCGAGTCGGGCTCCGGCAAGAGCGTGACACTGCGCTCGATCCTGCGCCTGCATCCGGAGAACAAGACCCGCATCGAGGGATCGATCGTGGCCGCCGGCATCGACGTCATGGCCCTGTCGGGCGCCGCGCTCGCCGATTTCCGCGGCAAGACGGTGTCGATGATCTTCCAGGAACCGATGCTCGCGCTCGATCCGGTGTATACGCTCGGCGCGCAGATCACCGAAGCCATCCGCAAGCACGAAAGCGGCGTGTCCGCCGACGCGGCGCGCAAGCGCGCGCTCGGCCTGTTCGAGCGGGTACGCATCCCCAGCCCCGAACGGCGGCTGGATTCCTATCCGCACGAGCTGTCCGGCGGCATGCGCCAGCGTGCCATGATCGCCCTCGCCCTCGCCTGCAATCCCAAGGTGCTGCTCGCCGACGAGCCCACCACCGCGCTCGATGCCACGGTGCAGGTGCAGATCCTGCTGCTGTTGCGCGAGTTGCAGCGCGAGCTGGACCTCGCGATGATCTTCGTGACGCACGATATCGGCGTCGGGGTCGAAGTGGCGGACCGCATTGCCGTGATGTACGCGGGGCGCATCGTCGAAATCGGCGCGGTGCGCGACGTAATCCGTGCGCCGCGCCATCCCTACACGATCGGCCTGCTGTCCACGCGGGCGCAGGGCGGGCGGCTGTCGGGCAAGCGCCTGCCGACGATCACCGGCAGTCCTCCCGATCTGGCCAGCCTGCCGCCCGGTTGCGCCTTCGCGCCGCGCTGCTCATCCGCCACCAGCGCCTGTCTTGAGGCCGCGCCCGCCGCGGTCGAACTCGGGCACGGGCATGCGGTGCGCTGCATTCACACGGCCGCCGTCGCCTGATGCCGACCGTTCTCGCCATCAATCCGAATACCACGGCCTCCATCACCGCGGCGCTGGCGCAACATCTGCGCGCGGCGCAGCCGCAGATCGAATGGCGCATGGTCGGCGGCCGATTCGGCGCGCGGTACATCACGAGCGAAGCCTCCAGCGCGATCGGCGCGCACGCCGCGCTGGAGGCGTGGGCAAACCACTCGGCGGGCTGCGCCGCGGTGCTCGTTGCCTGCTTCGGCGAGCCGGGGTTGTTCGCGCTGCGCGAGTTGAGCGAGGTGCCGGTCGTCGGGATGGCGGAAGCCTCGATGCGGGTGGCCCTACGCCAGGCGCCCAGGTTCACGATCGTCACGGGCGGCGATCGCTGGGGGCCGATGCTGACGCGCCTCGCGCGGGAGCTGGGTTTTGGCGACGCGCTCGCGTCGGTGCGCACGATCGCGCTCACCGGAGCGCAAGCCCACGCCAATCCGGATGCCGCCGTCGATATTCTCGTCGCCGAGTGCCGCGCGGCGAAAGAAGGCGTCGGCGCAGTGATCCTTGGCGGCGCGGGCTTCGCCGGTCTCGCGGCGCGCGTCTCGCCGCGCGCCGGATTCCCGGTCATCGATTGCGTGATTTCAGGCGCGCAAGAGGCTGCGGCGCTCGCTGCCGGCGCGGCCTGGCCGTATCAGCGCTCGGCGCCGTCACGGCACGCCGAGTCGACAGGGCTGGACGCCGCCCTGGCGGGCCGGATCGCGGCCGATTGAATCCTGCGATATAAAGGCGACAACTTGAACATCCTGTTCATCACCTCGGACCAGTAGCGCGCGGATTGCTACGGCTTCGAAGGGCGCAAGGTGAAGACGCCGCACCTGGACATGCTCGCGCGCGAAGGCACGCGCTTTGCCGCCTGCATTACGCCGAACATGGTGTGCCAGCCTTCGCGCGCTTCGATCCTCACCGGCCTGCTGCCCGCCACGCACGGTGTGTCCGACAACGGCATCGACCTGCCGGATGCGGTGGGCGAGGCGGGTTTCGCCGGCAGCTTTGCGAAAGCGGGCTACCGCACCGGCTTCGTCGGCAAGGCGCATTTCAAGACCGCGCACTTTTTACCAATAGCGGCTCGCGGGACGACATAATCCCCATTGTGTACCGTCACACCGGGGCGGTTGGCGCAGTCGCTACTGCTGCGCAACAATGAGGTAAATCAGTGGGGTCCGCGAATGTCGGCTC
>SHVN01000155.1 GCA_009694215.1 Xanthobacteraceae bacterium | reverse complement strand
GCGGCGCGGCGGTTGTCCGCCGCCGGGCGGAGCTTCACCCTGGTCGAAGCGTCGAACCGGATCGGTGGCCGCTGCGTCGCCGAGACGACGAGCTTCGGCGTGCCGTTCGATCGCGGCGCGCATGTCATCTATACCCCGGACAGCAATCCGCTGACCAGGCTTGCGTCGCGGACTGGGCTCGAGATCTATGCCGCGCCGTCGGCCCAGCGCATCCGCATCGGTCGGCGCAACGCGCGCGAAAGCGAGCTTGAGGACTATCTGGTCGCTTCCGGCCGCGCCAGCCGCGCGATCACCGACGCCGCGCGCGGCAGGGCCGATGCCGATTGCCTGAGCGCGATGCCACGCGACCTTGGCGAATGGCGCTCCACGGTGGAGTTCGCGCTCGGCCCCTACGGAAGCGGCAAGGAGCTCAACGAGATTTCGGCGATGGATCTGAGCCGCGCTGCCGACCGCGCCGCCGGCGCGTTCTGCCGCCAGGGCTACGGCGCGCTGCTCGCCAAGCTCGCCGAGGGCATTCCGGTGTCGCTCGACACCGCGGTGAAGCTCGTGGACATCACCGGCCGCGGCACCAAGGTGGAGGCGTCGACCACGAAGGGCACTGTCACCGGCCGCCACATCATCATCACCGCGTCAACCAACGCGATACTGGACCGCATGAAGTTCGACGGCGGCCTGCCCAAGCGCTACCAGGACGCGCTCGAAAGGCTCAAGCTCGGCAGCTTCGACCACATCGCGCTGGAGCTCACGGGCAATCCGCTCGGCCTGCAGCGCGACGATCTGGTGATCGAGAAATCGTCGGGGCCGCGCACCGCAGGTCTGCTTGCCAATGTCGGAGGCACGCCGCTTACGGTGGTCGAGGTCGGAGGCAAATTTGGCCGCGACCTCGCCGAGCAGGGCGACAAGGCGATGACCGAGTTTGCCGTGGAATGGCTGAGCGGTATGTTTGGCGCCGGCGTGAAGAAGGCGCTGCAGCGCACGCAGGCGACGCAGTGGAAGAAGGATCCCTGGGCGCTCGGCGCATTCGCGTCGGCGTCGCCGGGCGGCCAGGGAGCGCGTCGCATTCTGATGGAGCCGATCCGGAACCGCGTGTTCTTCGCCGGCGAGGCGGTGCACGAGACCATGTACGGCACCGTGGGCGGCGCCTGGGATTCCGGCACGCGCGCGGCCGAGGCGGTGATCCGCCATATTATGGGCCAGCCTGAGCCCGCGGCGCCGAAGGCCGAAATCGAAGTGCTGTCGGAAAAAAAACCGGCGAGAGCCGCACCATCCGGCGAGCGGCCGGCGTCGGGGTCGGCGGCGGGATGGTGCTACACCAACCCCGATTCCAGCTTCTGCAAGCCTTCGCGCCGCAATCCCTGACGCGCGCCGCAGGCTGGAAGCCGCGGGGCTACCGCCCCAGTTGCTCCTTGAGCCAGCCGACGATCGTGCTGGCGATCTCGTCGGGATGCTGCCCCGGCGTGCGGCCCATGTGGTGGCCTTCGGGGTAGACCCGCGCCGACTTCGGATTGCCGTGCTCCAGCAAGAGGTACACGTCGGCGATCGGTGCCTGATCGTCGAGCTTGCCGTTGACGCCGAGCAGCGGCGCCGATTTTCTGTCGAGCAGCCCCATCGCCTTCAGCGACAGCGTCGGCGCGGCGTCGAGAAACTCCTCTAGCGTCTTCGTCCCCATCGCGCGGCCGCGCGCCTCGAGCAGGCTTGCCGCGCCGAACAGATAGGTCGCGCCGCCGGTGGTAAAGGCCGGAACCAGCCATTCGCGCTGGAAGCCGTAGTGCACGTTGCCGCCGTGGAACACCGCGCCCTTGATGCGGTTGGCGGCGGTGAAGGCGAGCCGCGCCGCCCAGTAGGCGCCGAAGCTGCCGCCCCAGACCGCGACGCGCCTGCCGTCCACGTCGGCGCGCCCCGGCAGGTGGTCGAGCCATGCGAGGTAGGTGCGCTCGGCGGCGGGATCGCGGTACAGCACCGGGTTCTCGCCGCTGCCGGGCATGTCGATGGTGAGCGAGGCGAGGCCCGCATCCATCGCGGCCCTGGCAATCTTCAGGCGGTCTTCCTTCCAGCCATCGACGCCACCCCAGTGCAGGACCACGGGCGGCTTCGTCACACCCGGCGGCTTCTGCAGATAGCCGACGAGTGTCTTGCCCTCGAACGGCAGCTCGATGATTTCCAGCGGCGGATCGAAATGCGCCGCCGCCTTGCGGAACATACGAAGCGAATGGCGGTAGGCGGCGAGCTTGCCGGGCGAGCTTGGCGTCGGATAGCGGCCGACGCGGCAGGCGTCGAAGGCGTGCATGTAGAGCTCGGCCAGTTCCTTGCCGCTCGCGCCGGCCTTGGCCGCCGCGTTGCCTTTCGCCTCGTAGCCAAGCCCGATCTTGCTCCACTCCTCGGCCCAGTGATCGCGGTCGAGATTTTTGAGCGCCCCCATCACCGTCTCGGCATCCTCGTGCTTGATGTCCTCGAACGGATTGAGCTTGCCGGCGCGCCGCATGAACTCGGCCTTGACCTCGTCCAGCGTGCGCTCGCGCGAGCCTTTGGGCTGGTTCTGGACGTTCATGGATTTCTCCCTAGCACTGAGCTCGTGTCCCGGGCACAGCGCAGCGCGAAGCGGTGCGCTGCAGACCCGGGACCTTCAAGGATTTGGAGCTTGGAACGGCCCCGGATCAGCGTCGCATCACTCCGCTTCGCTTCGTGTTGCGCCGCATCCGGGGCACGCTGCTGTTGGCTATGTCAAATCCTTCGCGCTGATCATGTCCTCGAAGATCGTCATTACCGGCGCCTTACCCTCGAACCCAAGCTCGTTCCAGCGCGCCGCCACCTGCTCGTAGGTCTTCTTGTCGAGCTTGGTGCGCCGCGAGAACGTCTTGATGTATTTGTAATCCATGCAGGCGTTGATCAGCGCCTTCGAGCCCCACGGCCTGATTTCCTGCGGGTTGAGGCTCGGATCGAGGTACGTGCTCCAGGTCTCGCGCAGGATGTCGATCGACTGCGACGGCCGCGAGCGCGTCGCCATCGCCCACAGCACCTGGCCGATGTTGCTCGGGTCGATGTCGTCGTCGACGACGATCACGTATTTGCCGAAGTAGGCGCCGGCGGTGCATTGCGCCGCGAGCGCCATCACCTGCGGCGCGTGGCCGGCGTACATCTGCTTGACCGACACGACGGTCATGCCCCAGCCGGCGGCTTCCGGCACCGACCAGACGCCCTGGATGCCCGGGATACCGAGCTTCTGCAGGTCGGCCCAGATGCCGGCGGAGCGCACCGCCGCCCAGAACAGGCCGCACTCGTTGGACGGCCCGTCGGCCATCAGCGCGCAGGAGAGCGTCGGGTTGTTGCGGTAGCGCAGGCGCTCGACGCGCATGTAGGGCGTCGCGCCGCTCGGCCGCCCGTAATAGCCGGTGAACTCGCCGAACGGGCCTTCGGCGAAGGTTTCGTCCGGATAGAGATGACCCTCGATGATGATCTCGGCATGCGCCGGCAGCGGCAGACCGGTGAGGTCGGAGGTGAACAGCTCGATCGCCGAACCCTTGATCCCCGAGTAGTAGTCGTACTCGCACTCGGTCTTCGGCAGGCTGGTCGCGGCCACCAGGAACAGCAGCGGATCGATGCCGTAGCAGGCGGCGATCGGCATTGGCTTGCCCGCCTTCCAGTACTTCTCGCGGTCGTTGGTTGCGTCCTTGCCGGGCGAGGTATAGACGCCGATCTCGCGCGGCCCCTTGATCATCATGCGGTAGCAGCCGACGTTGATGCGGCCGGTTTCCGGATCCTTGGTGATGACGGCGTCGTTGGTGCCGAGATACATGCCGCCGTCGAGCGGCCACATCCGCTGCGCCGGGAACTGGCGGATGTCGATCTCGTCACCGTTGACGATGTTCTGGCTGGAGACCGCGCGCTCGGCGGGCACTTCCACCGACGCCATCTTGCGCCCGAACTTCTGCTGCAGGAGTTTCACCGCCTCCAGCGGATGCTCGACCGGCTCCTCGCCGATCATCAGGCAGAACCGCGACAGGTTGCAGCCGATCATGTTGTAGAGGGCCTTGTGGCCGGGGTGGCCCTTGATGTTCTCGAACAGGAGCGCGGGGCTTTTTTCGAGCCCGACCAGATAGGTGATGTGGGCGGCTTCGAGGTCGGGGCTGACCTCGGCGGTGATGCGCTTCAATTCGCCCATCGCCTCGGCCTTCTCCAGCCAGATATCGAGTTCGCTGGAGTTGCGGGTCGGCCGGTTCTTCGGCTGCTCGACGACGACGGCGTTCCCACCGGCCTTCACACCCATTTCCATGGACTTCACTCCCTGACGCACAAGTTGCGGCGATCCTAGCCGAACGCCATGCCCAGGGTCACGCGCCACTCGTCGCAGAGCGCTCTGCGTCTGGCGCAGTCAGTTCGGCAGGGTCGGGTTCTGGCGCCGGTTGATCGCCCGCAATGCGAGCAGGACCAGCGCCAGGAACAGCAGGACCATGCCGATCAGCAGCGACGGGAATCCGTACATCTCATAGTCCGAACCGCCCGCGATGAGCCACGCGCTGACGAGGAAGAGCACGACTGCGCCGCCGGACAGGATGCCGATCGTTTTCAGGCGAGGGATGGCATCGGGAGACATCATGCGCATGGTGAGACCACTCGCTGGAGGACTGCGCCCGGTCGCGGGCCTTTTTCCGGCGCGCCAGCCAGATCACACGCAGGATGAAGTCGAGTGCGAACAGCAGCAGGCCCAGCATGGTCGCCAGAATCGCGCCGATCGCCTCGTCCTTGCTGCGCGCGGTGTTGCCGATGATGAAGCCGATGAACATCAGGCCGGCGGCGACGAAGAAGATGACGGCGATGGTCTTGCCGCTCGGGCCCTTGTTGAAGACGGGTTCCCTCGGCTATTCGCTCATGCGCGCAGCACGCCGCCAGTGCGCTTGTTCACTTCAGCGACGATCTTCGCCGCCAGCGTGTCGATCTCCTGGTCGGTCATGGTCTTCTCGCGCGGCTGGATCGTCACTGCGATGGCGACCGACTTCTTGCCGGTCTCGATGCCCTGGCCTTCATAGACGTCGAACACGCTGACGCCGGCGATCAGCTTGCGGTCCACATTCTGCGCGGCGCGCTGGATGTCGGCGGCTTTTACCGCGCGGTCGACCACGAAGGCGAAGTCGCGCGTAACGGGCTGGAATTGCGACAGCTCCAACACGGCCTTGGCTCGCGTGGCTTTCGCCTCGCCCTCCGGGATGCGTTCGAGAATGACCTCGAAGGCGACGAACTGGCCTTCGGCGTCGAGCGCCTCCAGCGCGCGGGGGTGTAATTCGCCGAAATGACCGAGGATGTTCTGCGGGCCGATCTGGATGGTGCCGGAGCGGCCGGGATGGAACCAGGCCGGGCCGCCGGGCACGACCTGCATCGCCTGCGCAGGAGCGCCGGCGGCGGCCAGCACCGCGAGCGCGTCGGCCTTGGCGTCGAAGGCGTCCACGTCGGCCGCCTTGCTCGACCAATGGCGGCCGGGGCCGCCCGATTTAGCGAGCGCGCGCCGCACGCCGGTCGCCGCCATGAACTGATCCTCGGGCTTGTCGCCTTTGAAAATCTGCCCCACCTCGAACAGCGCCGCGTCGGGGAAGCCGCGGTCGGCGTTCTTTTGCGCGGCGGCGACGAGGCCCGGAATGAGGCTCGGCCGCATGTCGGACAGCTCGGCCGCAATCGGATTGGCGAGCGCCAGCTCCTTGGCGCCGCCGCCGAACAATTCAGCCTGCGGCTTGGAGATGAACGACCAGGTCACGGCTTCGGTCAGGCCCCGCCCGGCGAGCGCGCGCTTGGCCTTGCGCGTCCGCACCTGCGCGATGGTCAGAACGGGTTTCCGCGGCGCGTCGCCGCGCTCGAACGGTGTCGACGGGATGCGATCGACCCCGACGATGCGCACGATCTCCTCGACGATGTCGGCCTTGCCCTCGATGTCGGGCCGCCACGACGGCGCCGCGACCTTCACGCGGGCGTCCTGCCCCGCGACAAAGAAACCGAGCTTGGTGAGAACGCGGCGCATCTCGATCAGGCCGAGATCGAGGCCTGCGAGCCGCTTCAATTCGCTCGTTGGGAAGTCGACGATTTTTTCCGGCGCCTCGGCCTTGCCGGCAACCGTCACCTCGGAAGGCGTGCCGCCACAGAGCTCCATCACCATCTGCGTGGCGAGTTCGAGCCCCGGCGCCATGAAGTTCGGATCGACGCCGCGCTCGAAGCGGTAGCGCGCGTCCGAGTTGATGCTGAGCTTGCGCCCGGTCTGGGCGATGTTGATCGGATCCCACAGCGCCGACTCGATTAGCACGTCGGTGGTGTTCTCGTCGCAGCCCGAGGCCTCGCCGCCCATGATGCCGGCGAGCGACTCCGGACCGTTGTCGTCGGCGATCACGCACATGGTCTGGTCGAGCGTGTAGGTCTTGCCGTCGAGCGCCAGCAGTTGCTCGCCGTTGTTCGCGCGGCGCACGGTGAGATTTCCCTTCACCTTCTTCGCGTCGAACACATGCAGCGGCCGGCCGCGGTCGTGGGTGATGAAGTTGGTGATGTCGACCAGCGCGTTGATCGGGCGAAGACCGATCGCTTTCAGCCGCTTCTGCAGCCACTCCGGCGACGGCCCGTTCTTGACGCCGCGGACGAGGCGTAGCGCGTACGCGGGACACAGCGGATGGGTCTGGCCGAAGTCGAGCTTCACCGCAACCGGGCAGGGGGACTCGCCCTTGACGATCTTCGGCGCGCGCTCCTTGAACGCGCCCATATCCGCCGCGGCGAGATCGCGTGCCACGCCGTTGACGCCGGTGCAGTCCGGCCGGTTCGGCGTGAGGTTGATGTCGATCACCGCGTCGTCGAGGCCCTTGTACTTGGCGAAGCTCGCGCCCAATGGCGCGTCGTCGGGCAATTCGATGATGCCATCATGGTCGTCGGAGATTTGCAGCTCGGCCTCGGACACAAGCATGCCGCGGCTCTCGACGCCGCGGATGGTTCCGACCTGGAGCGTGATGCCCTTGCCCGGAACGAACGCGCCCGGCGGCACGAACACGCCGGTCATGCCGGTGCGCGCGTTCGGCGCGCCGCAGACCACCTGGATCGGTTTGCCGTCGCCGGTGTCCACCATGCAGACGCGCAGCCGGTCGGCATTGGGATGCTGCTTCGCCTCGACCACCTTGGCGATGACATAGGGCGCGAGCTGCTTGGCCTTGTCCTCGACGCTCTCGACCTCGAGCCCGATCATCGTGAGCTTTTGCACGATGTCGTCGAGCGAGGCGTCGGTATCGAGATGCTCCTTGAGCCAGGACAGGGTGAACTTCATGGGCTCAAGCCCCCGGCGAGCGTTGGGAAGTCGAGCGGCCGGAAGCCGTAGTGCGCGAGCCAGCGCACGTCGGCCTCGAAGAACGCGCGCAGGTCCGGCATGCCGTATTTCAGCATGGCGATGCGGTCGATCCCCATGCCCCAGGCGAAGCCCTGCACCTCGTCCGGATCGAGCCCGCAGTTGCGCAGCACGTTCGGATGCACCATGCCGCAGCCGAGAATCTCCAGCCAGTCGTCGCCCTTGCCGAACCGGACCTCGCCCTTGTCGCGCCGGCACTGGATGTCGACTTCGAGCGACGGCTCGGTGAACGGGAAGAACGACGGGCGAAACCGCATGTTGACGTTTTCGACCTCGAAGAACGCCTTGCAGAA
>SHVN01000154.1 GCA_009694215.1 Xanthobacteraceae bacterium | reverse complement strand
TCCACCGGCGATATGCTGCGTGCGGCCGTCGCGGCCGGCACGCCGATCGGGCTCAAGGCCAAGGACATCATGGCGCGTGGCGCCCTGGTGCCGGACGAGGTCGTGGTGGCGATCGTCGCCGACCGCATCGACCATGCCGATGCCAAGCGTGGCTTCATTCTCGACGGGTTCCCGCGCACCGTGCCGCAGGCTGAGGCGCTCGACCGCATGCTGGCCAAGAAGGCCCAGCGGCTCGACGCCGTGGTAGAGATCAAGGTCGATCCCGACATCCTGATTCGTCGAATTGAGAGACGAATCGAGCAAATGAAGCTCCGCGGCGAGCCACAGCGGGCCGATGACAACTTGGAGGTGCTCAAGCAGCGTCTCGCGGCCTACCAGGCTCAGACCGCGCCGCTGGTTGAGTACTACCGGGCCAAGGGTGCGCTGAGGACCGTCGACGGCATGGCCTCGATCGGGGACGTGGCCCAAGCCATCGGGCGGGCGCTGGCGGATGCCGCGTTTCGTCCCGCAACGGCCCGGAAAGGCTCATCCAGCGGGAAATCCGCGTCCGCCAAGGCCTCCGGTGGCAAGAAAGCGCCGGGCAAGGTTAAGAGCGCCAAGGCCGCGAAGGCTGCCGCCAAGAAGGGCTCAAAGAGGGGGTCCAAAGGGGCGTCCAAGTCCGCCCCCCGTAGACCTGCCCGGAGCCCGAAAAAGGGCCGAAAAGCCGCGCGAGCGCGGAGGTTGACGAAGTGAGGTTGAATCCCCTAATAAGCTCGCTATTCAGTCTGGCAGAGTTCGAACGATGCCGGCCCCGGTGTGGAGGGGAGGGCGTCGTATTATTGCTTGGAAACCCCGTCCGGGACTTCGGACCAGGCGGGAACGGCAAGGCGCTCGAATACCGGCCGGAACAGGAGTGACATCGTGGCCCGAATCGCAGGCGTGAACATTCCGACCAACAAGCGCGTCGTCATCGCGCTGCAGTACATCCACGGCATCGGCCAGAAGAATGCCAAGGACATCATGGAAAAGGTCAACATCCCGATGGAGCGTCGGGTGTCGCAATTGACCGACAATGAGGTTCTGCAGATCCGCGAGATGATCGACCGCGACTATATGGTCGAGGGCGATCTGCGGCGCGAGGTCGCCATGAACATCAAGCGGCTGATGGATCTCGGTTGCTACCGCGGCCTGCGCCACCGCAAGGGCCTGCCGGTCCGCGGCCAGCGCACTCATACCAACGCCCGCACCCGCAAGGGTCCGGCCAAGGCGATCGCCGGCAAGAAGAAGGCGACCGCGTAGAGTTCAAGCCGAATCTTGGATCTGCCCGCTCCGACAGCGGGCGCGAAAGGATCGTGAATGGGTAAGGAAGTCGTAGCCACCGGGCGCGTCCGCAAGCGCGAACGCAAGAACATCGCGTCGGGCGTCGCGCATGTGAACGCCTCGTTCAACAACACGATGATCACCATCACCGATGCCCAGGGCAACGCCATCGCCTGGTCGTCGTCTGGCACCATGGGCTTCAAGGGCTCGCGCAAGTCGACGCCCTATGCCGCGCAGATGGCTGCCGAGGACGCCGCCAAGAAGGCGTCCGAGCACGGCATGCGCACGCTCGAAGTCGAAGTCGCAGGCCCCGGCTCCGGCCGCGAGTCGGCGTTGCGCGCACTGCAGGCCGCGGGCTTCACCATCACCTCGATCCGCGACGTGACGCCAATTCCTCATAACGGCTGCAGGCCGAGAAAGCGCCGACGCGTATGAGCGACTCTTACATCCGGCCGGCGGACATGCCGCAGGCTGCCGCCGACAATACCCACGGGGCGGAGTGGGAGGCGCGCAAGGCAGCGCCACATTCGACGGGTGCAAACGTGATCCAGAAGAACTGGCAGGAACTGATCAGGCCGAACAAGCTGCAGGTTTCGCTCGGCTCCGACCCCAAGCGCCAGGCGACGCTCGTCGCCGAGCCGCTGGAGCGGGGCTTCGGCGTGACGCTCGGCAATGCGCTGCGGCGAATTCTGCTTTCGTCGCTGCAGGGCGCCGCAGTGCAGTCGGTGCATATCGACGGCGTGTTGCATGAGTTCTCGTCGATCGCCGGCGTCCGCGAGGACGTGACCGACATTGTGCTCAACATCAAGGACATCGCCATCAAGATGCAGGGCGAAGGCCCCAAGCGCATGGTGGTGAAGAAGTCCGGTCCCGGCACCGTGGTCGCGGGCGACATCCAGACCGTCGGGGACATCGTCGTGCTCAACCCCGACCTCGTGCTGTGCACGCTGGACGAGGGCGCCGAGATCCGCATGGAGTTCACGGTCGCGACCGGCAAGGGCTACGTCCCGGCTGAGCGCAACCGTCCCGAGGATGCGCCGATCGGGCTCATCCCCGTGGACAGCCTCTACTCACCGTGCCGCAAGGTCTCCTACAAGGTCGAGAACACCCGCGAGGGCCAGATCCTCGATTACGACAAGCTCACGCTGACGATCGAGACCAACGGCACCGTCGGCCCCGAGGACGCGCTCGCCTATGCCGCGCGCATCCTGCAGGACCAGCTCAACGTGTTCGTGAACTTCGAGGAGCCCCGCAAGGAGCAGGCCGCGGAAGCGATCCCCGACCTCGCCTTCAACCCGGCCTTCCTCAAGAAGGTCGACGAGCTCGAGCTCAGCGTGCGTTCGGCCAACTGTCTCAAGAACGACAACATCGTCTACATCGGCGATCTGGTTCAGAGAACCGAAGCCGAGATGCTGCGCACGCCGAACTTCGGCCGCAAGTCGCTCAACGAGATCAAGGAAGTGCTGGCGCAGATGGGCCTGCACCTCGGCATGGAAGTGCCGGGCTGGCCGCCCGAGAACATCGAAGAGCTCGCCAAGCGATTCGAAGATCACTACTAGCCAGCCGTTCATCATGCCCGGCCTATCGCCGGGCATGACTTTCAGGGCGAACGCAGGAAGCCCACCTGAGCAGAGCGTCTGACGAACCGTCGCGACACAGAGAAGATAAGGAATATTTCGATGCGTCACGGCAAGGTTTACCGCAAGCTCAACCGCACGGCGGAGCATCGCAAGGCGATGTTCGGCAACATGTGCGCGGCGCTGATCAAGCACGAGCAGATCACCACCACGCTGCCCAAGGCCAAGGAGCTGCGCCCCGTGGTGGAGAAGCTCATTACGCTCGGCAAGCGCGGCGACCTGCACGCGCGCCGCCAGGCCATCGCGCAGATCCGCGACGTCGGGATGGTCAAGAAGCTGTTTGACGTGCTGGGCCCCCGCTACAAGGATCGAAAGGGCGGCTACACCCGCATCCTGAAGGCGGGCTTCCGGCATGGCGACAACGCCGCCGTCGGTGTCATCGAGTTCGTCGACCGCGACGAGTCGGCCAAGGGGCTGGATTCCGGTCCGGTGCAGGAGCGAAAGGTCGACGAAGACGCCAACGCCGCGGCGTAGCATCCGATGCTTGCGTCACGGATTGCAAAGGCGGCTTCGGCCGCCTTTTTGCTTTTTGCGTCAGCCGGATTTGCTCTCGCGCAGCAGGCCAACGGGCCCGAGCGCGAGATGATAGCGGCGGCCGAGCGCGGCGAATTGTCGGTGGTGCGCAAGAGTCTCGCCGACGGTGCCCGCATCGACGCGCGCGACCAGCGCGGGCGCTCCGCGCTGTTGGCGGCGACCCACCGCAACCGCATAGAGGTCGCGAAGTTCCTGATCCAGGAGGGCGCCGACGTCAACGCCAGGGATTTCATCCAGGACTCGCCGTTCCTTTATGCCGGCGCCGAGGGGCGCACCGAAATCCTCAAGATGACGCTTGGCGCCGGCGCCGATCTCAAATCCACCAACCGCTATCTCGGCACGGCGCTCATTCCGGCCGCACATCACGGTCATGTCGAGGCGGTGAAGCTCCTGCTCGCGACCGCGATCGACAAGGATCACATCAACAACCTCGGCTGGACCGCGCTCTTGGAGGCGGTGATCCTCGGCGATGGCGGCGCGGCCCACACCGAGATCGTGCGGCTGCTCGTCGAAGCCGGCGCCAAGGTGAACATTGCCGACCGCGACGGCATGACCCCGCTCGCCCATGCCAGGAAGTCCGGCTATTCCGGGATGGTCCGCATCCTGTCCGCGGCCGGCGGGCGTTGACCATTTATTGTTGTGATTTCGTGCGATTGGCAAACCGCCGGCCCGGAGTTATCCTTGGAAAGATTAAAAACAACGGCGGGACGGAGGACGTCATGGCCAGGTGGATGCTGGGTTTGGCCGCCGCGATCGCGCTATCGAGCGGAGCGAGCGCGCAGACCGCGGTGCAGCGCGGCGATTATCTGGTCAATTCCATCCTCACCTGCGGCAATTGCCACACCCCGCGCGGGCCGGGCGGCGTGTTCGACATGAGCAGGCAGTTGTCCGGCGGGCCGCAGACCTGGGACGAGCCGACCTTCAAGGTCAAAGGCTCCAACATCACGCCGGACAAGGACACCGGCATCGGCGCCTGGAGCGACGCCGATATCAAAAAGGCGCTGCAGCAAGGCGTGCGCCCGAACGGCACGCCGCTCGCGCCGCTCATGCCGTTCAATTTCTACAAGATATTCCTGCCGGCTGACCTCGACGCGGTCGTTGCCTATGTGAAGTCGGTGCCGGCGGTGAAGAACGAGGTAACACCGTCGGTCTACAAGAGCGCGATGCACAGCGAAGGGCCGGTCGGCACTGACAAGTCGGCGAACCCGGCCGACATGAGCGATCCGGTCAAGCGCGGGTTCTATCTCGCCACCATCGGCCACTGCATGGAGTGCCATTCGCCAATGGTGAACGGCAGGCACGACTTCGGCAACGTCGGCAAAGGTGGGCAGGAGTTCAAGGGTCCCTGGGGCGTGGCGGTGTCCCGCAATATCACCTCGCACCGCGAGAAGGGCATCGGCGCCTGGACCGACGCCGAGATCAAGACCGCGATCACCCAGGGCAAGCGCAAGGACGGCTCGCCGCTCAAGCCGCCTATGGGCTATGCGCTCTACGCCAAGATGACGGACGCCGATCTCGACGCGGTCGTTGCCTATCTGCGGACGGTGCCGCCGAAGGAATAGGCCTGTTTTCGGCCCGGCCGGTGCGCGCCGGGCGGGGGATGGCGGCAATCCGCGCCCTTCTATTGCCGCGGCGCGCGGCCTATATCGCGGGTCGCCGACCTGGGGTTCATGTCATGCCTGATCGCCTCAATTTCCTTCTCGCGCTGGCCGCCTTGGCGCTGCTGCTGCCGCAGGGCGCGGCCGCCCAGGAGCGGGTGGTGCCGCCTTCGGCCGAAGCGCTGCGCATGTCCTACGCGCCGATCGTCAAGCGCGTGGTGCCGGCCGTCGTCACGGTCTCGGCCGAAAAGACCACGCAAAACCGCAATCCGCTGATGGAGGATCCGTTCTTCCGGCGCTTCTTCGGGCCGCAGTTCGGCGCCCCGCGCGAACAGAAGTCGCTTGGCTCCGGCGTCATCGTCGATCCGTTGGGCCTCGTCGTCACCAACAATCACGTCATCGACGGTGCGGACCAGGTGAAGATCACGCTTGCCGACAAGCGGGAGTTTCCGGTCGAGGTGGTGCTGAAGGACGCGCGGACCGATCTCGCGGTGCTGCGCGTCAAGGACGGCGCCGAGCGCTTTCCGGTGCTCGACTTCGGCAATTCCGACGGGCTTGAAGTCGGCGACGTGGTGCTGGCGGTCGGCAACCCGTTCGGCGTCGGCCAGACCGTGACCCACGGAATCGTATCGGCGGTGGCGCGCACACAGATCGGCATTACCGACTACCAGTTCTTCATCCAGACCGACGCGGCGATCAATCCCGGCAATTCCGGCGGCGCGCTGGTGGACATGGCCGGCCGTCTGGTCGGCATCAACACCGCGATCTTCTCGCGCTCGGGCGGTTCGCAGGGCGTGGGCTTCGCCATTCCGGTCAACATGGTGCGTGTGGTCGTGGCCTCGGCCAAGGGCGGCGGCAGCGCCGTCAAGCGGCCCTGGCTCGGCGCCAACCTGCAGACGGTGACGCCGGAGCTTGCCAAGGAGTTCGACCTCAAGCGGCCGGGCGGCGTGGTCGTCACTGGCGTGACCGAGAAAAGCCCGGCGGCCCGGGCCGGGCTCAAGCCCGGCGATGTCATCATCGCAGTCGGCGATCAGGCGGTCGACGATCCCAACGCCTTCAACTACCGCTTCACCACCCATGCGCTCGGCGGTCAGGTCTCGCTCGGCGTTGTTCGCGGCGGCAGGGAGAGCAAGGTCGCGGTCGCGCTCGAGACCGCGCCCGAAGCGCCGCGCGACGAGATCGTGATTCAGGCGCGCTCGCCGTTCCACGGCGCCAAGGTCGCCAACCTTTCGCCGGCGCTGGCGGAGGAAATGCGGCTGGCGTCGTCGGCCGAGGGCGTGGTCGTGCTCGACGTCGCCGACGGCACGCTGGCGCAGCAGTTTGGCTTCCAGCGTGGCGATGTCGTGCTTTCGGTCAACAACGCCAAGGTCTCCAGGACCCGCGACCTCGAAAAGATCGCGGAGGCCGGCGCCCGCGTATGGCGCGTGGTGATCCAGCGCGGCGGTCAGCAGATTTCGGCCGTGTTCGGCGGATGACGACGCGTCCCAAACGCGGCGCGGGGCCGAGCCTGTTCGCGGCGGCGGGCCTCGACAATGATGCACCGCGGCCGCTCGCCGACAAGCTCCGCCCGCAAAAGCTCGCCGACGTGGTCGGTCAGGACCATCTGCTCGGGCCCGACGGCGCGCTGACCCGTATGCTCGGTTCGGGCTCGCTCGGCTCGCTGATTTTCTGGGGGCCACCCGGAACTGGAAAAACAACTGTTGCTCGCCTGCTCGCGCACGAAACCAGCCTCGCGTTCGTGCAGATCAGCGCGATCTTCTCCGGCGTCCAGGACCTCAAGAAGGTGTTCGAGGAGGCGCGCGCGCGCCGCGAGACCGGGCAGGGCACGCTGCTGTTCGTCGACGAAATCCACCGCTTCAACCGCGCCCAGCAGGACAGCTTCCTGCCGGTGATGGAGGACGGCACCATTGTGCTCGTCGGCGCCACCACCGAGAACCCGTCGTTCGAGCTGATCGCGCCGATGCTATCGCGGGCGCGGGTGCTGGTGTTCAAATCGCTCGATGCGGCGGCGGTCGAAAAGCTGCTCACGCGCGCCGAGGAACTCGAGGGCAGGAAGCTCCCGCTCGATCCCGACGCGCGAATGTCGCTCACCCGCATGGCCGACGGCGACGGGCGCGCCTCGCTCACGCTCGCCGAAGAAATCTGGCGTGCGGCGCGGCCCGGCGAGCTGTTCGACCAGGCTGCGCTGCAGAAGGTGGTGCAGCGGCGGGCGCCGATCTACGACAAGAAGCAGGACGGCCACTACAACCTGATCTCGGCGCTGCACAAGTCGGTGCGGGGCTCCGATCCGGACGCCGCGCTCTACTATCTCGCGCGCATGCTCGACGCCGGTGAGGACCCGCTCTATCTCGCCCGCCGCATCGTTCGCATGGCGGTCGAGGATATCGGCCTCGCCGACCCGCAGGCCCTGGTGATCTGCAACGCCGCCAAGGACGCCTACGATTTCCTAGGTTCGCCCGAAGGCGAACTGGCCATCGCTGAGGCGGTGATCTATGTCGCCACCGCGCCGAAATCAAACGCGGCCTACGTCGCCTATGGCGCGGCCAAGCGCGCCGCCAAGGACAACGGCTCGCTCCTGCCGCCTAAGCACATCC
>SHVN01000023.1 GCA_009694215.1 Xanthobacteraceae bacterium | reverse complement strand
CTGATGACGATGAATTCGTTGGTCATGCACTTGCCGCCGGGCTGCGGAAACTCCGCCACCCGGAACACGATGTCCTGCACCGCGATGCCGGCGCACAGAACCGTGGGCGGGCTAGAAGAGGTCACCGTCGCTCTCCACCCAGGTGCGGATGATGTGGTGGGCGATGGCGACCGGCGGCGGACAGGTGAGGCCCTCGGGATGCTTTCGCATCAGCATGGCCGCGCACTCGTCCTTGGTGAACCAGCGGCAATCGACCAGTTCGTTGGCATCCATTTTAATGTCGTCGTTCAGCGCTTCGGCGAGGCAGCCGTTCATCAGCGACATCGGGAACGGCCAGGGCTGGGAATAGAGATACTTCACGCGGCCGCATTTGATGCCGGCCTCTTCCTGCGTCTCGCGCCGCACCGCGTCCTCCATGGCTTCACCGGGCTCAACGAAGCCAGCGAGGCAGGACCACATCGTCGCGGCGAAGCGCCCGGAGCGTCCGAGCAGGCCCCGGTCGCCGTGCACCGTCAGCATGATGACGACCGGATCGGTGCGCGGGAAATGCTCGACCTTGCAGGCCGGGCAGGCGCGCTTCCAGCCGGCCTCCGCCATCTCGGTCTTGACGCCGCAGTTGGAGCAGAAGCGATGGCGCGCGTGCCAGTGCAGCATTGCCTTGGCTTCGGCGAGCGGCGGCAAGTGTTCCGGTGTCACGAGCCCCTGGACCGCGATCGAACGCAGATCGATGACGAACAGATCGCCGCGCGCCTTCAGCGCCTCGGCATCCGCCGGAGCGATTCCGGTGCCGAAGCGCGCGGCTCCGTCGAGCAGGCCGAGGAACACGGTCTCGGTGTTCGGCGCGAGCGCGCGGGCCTCATCCGGCGTGAACAGCGGGTCGTGCAGGCCGTCGCCCTTCTTGAGCACGATCATCTCGCCGCCGATGACAACGGAGCGCGTTCGCGCATCGGTCGCGCGGGCGCCGAGCCAGGCGGTGTCGAGACGCCGCTCGGCGATGCGATCGATCGGGCTCTGGGTGTAGCCCAGGTGCAGCCTGGGTCCGAGATCGTGGCGGGGAGACATCGGGCCGGACATTGAAGCGGGGAGGCAGGCCGGTCAAGCCACGGCGGCGCGCGGCCGCGGCGCCGTCGCCAGCGCTTGATCGACCGCGGCAAGCACCTGTTCGGCGCGGAGTTCCTCCAGGCAGACGCTGGTGCTCCCGATATGCCGTTCGCAGCCCTCAAAGGTGCAGGGCAGGCACGGCAGCGGATTCTGCACGATCCAGACGTTACCGCGATTCTGGATCGTGCCGCTCGCCTGCCACGGCGAGTCCATGCCGCCGACCGGCCAGGGGCCCCAAACGCGAGGGTCCATCGGCCCAAACAGCGCTACGGTCGGGCATCCGGCGGCGGCGGCGAGATGGGTGACCGAGGTGTCCGGCCCGACATAGACGCGCGCACGGGCGAGCAGCGCCACGGTGGTGGGCCATGCCGCCGCATGCACGGCGGCGACGCCCTGCCACACGTCTTCGAGATATCTGCGCTCGGCTTCGTCGGGCCCGCTGATCGCGACGACCGGCAGGCCGCGCTGCGCCAGTCCCGCGGCCAGCGCGCGCCAGCCCTCGCGGGTCCATTGCTTGTAGCGAAACATCGGCGCTGCGTGGATCACGGCATAGTTTTCGCCGGGCGCGATAGAGTCGGCCGGTCCCGCCGCGGGGCAAACGAGCTCCGGTACGCGATCAATGCCGAGCGCGTCTCCGAGGCGAAGCATCTGCTCGACGCGGTGGATGTCCGGCACCAGCGGCGTGCTGCGGTGAAGGAGGCGGCTCTTGAGCAAGCGCCCGAGCGCGGGCGCGTCCGCGTCGGTCAGTCCGGCGTGGCTTCGCCCGGCGAGCAGCGCGAACACTGTCGGGCGGTCGCCGGGCTGGGTCGAAATCGCGAGGTCGTAGCGCCTGAACAGGCGACCGACGAGAGTCAGCGTCTCTCCGATCGCCGGCCGGGCAGGCATGGCGATGACGCGGTCGATGTCCGGATTGCCTTTGACGATGCCGGCGGTGCCGGAAAACACCAACACATCGATCGCCGCGTCGGGAAAGGCCCGGCGCAGGCTGTGAATGAGCGGCGTCGTCAGCAGCACGTCGCCGATGCGCCGCAGCGAGACGACCAGAATGCGCGGCTTCGCCGGAAGCGGGATCTTGGCCGGGAGCGGGATCGTGGAAGGTTTCACCGCGCCGTTTTATTCTATAGTGTCCCGACTTTCAAAGACGCAGCCGAATTTCCGGCTGAATTCGCAGCCTTGGAGCGCCGTTTGAGCTTGTCCGCCCCACCGTCCCCCCGCAGCATGCCGACCGTCGAGGTTTCCTGGGGCGAGCTGATCGACAAGATCACCATCCTGGAGATCAAGGCGCAGCGGCTGACCTCGCCAGTGGCGGTCGCCAATGTCCGCAACGAGCTTTCGGCGTTGAACCGGGCGTTCGAGCAGCTCAAGCCCGCGCCCGCCACGCTCGACGCCTTGAAGCAGGAATTGAAGTCGATCAACGGCGCGCTCTGGGACATCGAGAACCGCACCCGGGCCAAGGAGGCGGCCAAGACGTTCGATCAGGAGTTCATCGAGCTGACGCGCTCGGTCTATCTCAACAACGACAAGCGCGCGCTCATCAAGCGCCGGATCAACGAACTGCTGGATTCCGGGCTGGTCGAGGAAAAGCAGTACACGCCTTATACGACGTGACTAAAGCTGATTCAGCGTGAGCCGCTCGCGCAACGTGCTCAGCAGCTTCTCCAGATCGCGCGGGTGGTATTCGCGCGGGGGCACGGCGTTCCACACCGGCCGGGGCCAGGCGGCATCGCCGCGCGAGCGCGCGATGACGTGGACGTGGAGCTGCGACACCACGTTGCCCAGCGCCGCGACGTTGATCTTGTCGCAGTCGGTGAGCACCTTGAGCGTGCGGGAGGCGTGGGCGATCTCGTTCATCAGCTGCGCCTGCTCGATCGCGTCGAGATCGGTGAACTCCACGGCCATGTGCCGGCGCGGCACCAGCAGCAGCCAGGGGTAGTTGGCGTCCTTGATGAGCAGGACGCGGCTGAGCGGCATGTTCCCGACCGGGAGCGTGTCGCGCTCGAGCAGGGGGTCGAGCTCCCAGTCGGCTGTGTGGGGGGAAATCATGCCCCTTCTATCGCGTGATTTCGGCGCCAAAGCCAGCGGGGGCAAGGGAATGGAGGGTGGTCCGGCGGCTTGCTTTGGCCCGCCGGACAGTCGATATAGGGGACGGGAGGTTGGCGGTGGACGAGCCACTCGCCAACCGGGTCAGGTCCGGAAGGACGCAGCCCTAACGAGCACGGATCGGGTCGCTCGTCAGCCTCCCACCGAATTCACAGCCTCCTTGTCTTGCGCGGGTTCGCCCGCGCAATCATGCGGCACTCCAGCCCGTCACGGCGTAAGATGCAGGGCAGCATGAACGACGTCCCCAAACGCGAGAAATCCGCCAAGGCAAGTCCGGCGCCGGTCGAGCCGGAGCAGGCCGCCCTGGGGCTGGACGGCGACGCGCCGGCCGCGGCCTATCGCGTGCTGGCCCGAAAGTACCGGCCGGCGACCTTCGACGACCTGATCGGCCAGGAGGCGATGGTCCGCACCATCTCGAATGCGTTCGAGACCGGCCGCATCCCGCAGGCCTGGATCCTCACCGGCGTCCGCGGCGTCGGCAAGACCACCACCGCCCGCATCCTTGCCCGGGCGCTCAACTACGAACTGCCCGACGGCTCGGTGAAGGGCCCGACCGTCGACATGCCGAAGCTCGGCATCCACTGCCCGGCGATCATGGAAAGCCGGCACATCGACGTGATCGAGATGGACGCCGCCTCCCACAACGGCGTCGATGACGTGCGCCAGATCAACGACGCGGTGCGCTACGCGCCGGTGAGCGCGCGCTACAAGGTCTATATCCTCGACGAAGTCCACATGCTGTCGACGGCTGCCTTCAATGCGCTGCTCAAGACGCTGGAGGAGCCGCCGCCCCACGCCAAGTTCATCTTCGCGACCACCGAGATTCGCGAAGTGCCGGTGACGGTGCTGTCGCGCTGCCAGCGTTTCGACCTGCGCCGGGTCGACGCGGCGATGCTGGTGAAGCACCTCGGCGGTATCGCGGAGAAAGAAAATATCGGCGCGGAGCCCGAGGCGCTGGCGCTGATCGCGCGAGCGGCCGAAGGCTCGGTGCGAGACGCGCTGTCGCTGCTCGATCAGGCGATCGCGCATGCCGCGGGTACCGTGCGGGCGGTTGACGTGCGCACCATGCTGGGGCTCGCCGACCGCACCCGCGTCATCGACCTGTTCGAATCGCTGATGAAGGGCGACGTCGCCGCGGCCCTGAAGGAGCTGCGCGAGCAATACGACATCGGCGCCGATCCGCTGGTGGTGCTGGCCGACATCGCCGAATTCACCCATTTCGTCACCCGCATGAAGATCGTGCCGGCGGTGGCCGACGACATCTCGCTCGGCGAAGCCGAGCGCACGCGGGGCCGCGCGCTTGCCGCCGCGCTGTCGATGCGCGTTCTCTCGCGCGCCTGGCAGATGCTGCTCAAGGGCATCACCGAGGTGCAAGGCTCGGGCCGGCCGCTCGCGGCGGCCGAAATGGTGCTGGTTCGCATCGCCTATGTGGCCGACCTGCCGACGCCGGACGAGGTGATCCGCTCGCTCGACGGCGGTGGCGCAGGGACCGGCGCCGGACCAGGCGCCGCAGGCCAACCAAGCGCTGCAGGCCAACCAGGTGCCGCAGGCAGTCCCAGCGCCGCAGGCAATCCCAGCGCCACGGGCCAACCGAGCGCGATCGCCGCCGCCCCCGCTTCCGCGCAACGCTACGATTCGCCGCGCGGCGGCCCGCGCGCCATGGCCGCGCAGTCCGCTCCGGTTGCGCAAAGCTCGCCGCATCTGGCCATCAACAGCTTCGCGGAGCTGGTGGCGCTCGCAAGCGACAAGCGCGACATCCAGGCCAAGCTGGCGCTGGAGCGCGACGTGCGGCTGGTTCGCTGCGAGGACGGCAAGCTCGAAATCGCGCTGGAGCCGAGCGCCAACAAGACGCTGGTCAACGATCTGTCCCGCAAGCTGCAGCTCTGGACCGGCCGCTCCTGGATGGTGGTGATCTCGCGCGAGCCCGGTCAGCCCACTCTCAAATCGGTGGCGGATGTCAAGAAAGCCGAGCTCGAGGTCGGCGTGCGCGCCGACCCGCTGGTGAAGGCGGTGCTGGAACGATTCCCCGGCGCCGAGATTGTCGGCGTGCGCGGGGCCAAGGATGCCCTGCCGGAGCCGCTGGCCGCCGACCCGGATCTGCCGCCACTTCCCGACGATATCGGTTTCGGCGACAACTGGGAACGCGACGACAACTGACAGCAGGAATGTGCGATGGCCGACTTTCTGGGCATGATGAAGCAGGCTGCGCAATTGCAGTCCAAGATGCAGGAGATGCAGGCGGAGCTCGACCGCATCGAGGTCGAGGGCACGTCCGGCGGCGGCATGGTCGCGGTCAAGCTCACCGCCAAGGGCGAGCTCAAGGGCGTTAAGATCGACGACTCCCTGGTGAAGCCCGAGGAAAAGGAAATCCTCGAAGACCTGCTGGTGGCGGCTCACGCGGATGCGCGCCGCAAGGCGGACGACGTGATGCAGGACATGATGAAAAGCCTCACCGGCGGCCTGTCGCTGCCGCCGGGGCTGAAGTTGTTTTAGGCGTCGTGTTTGCAGGCGTTGCTGACTATTGTCTCATTCCGATTCTCGTTAGCCATCACCTCATGTCCAAATCCACCGCCGGACCCGAGATCGAACGCCTGATCCAGCTCCTGGCGCGGCTGCCGGGGCTCGGCCCCCGCTCGGCCCGCCGCGCGGCGCTGCACCTCATCAAGAAGCGCGAGCCACTGATGGCGCCGCTCGCCGCCGCGCTGCAGACCGCGATCGAGAAGATCGAGGTCTGCAAGACCTGCGGCAACATCGACACCCAGAATCCCTGCACGGTCTGCGCCGATCCGCGGCGCGATAGCTCGATGATCGTGGTGGTGGCCGATGTGGCCGATCTCTGGGCGCTCGAGCGCGCTGAGGTTCTCAATACGCGCTATCACGTGCTCGGCGGCACGCTGTCGCCGCTCGACGGGATCGGCCCGCAGGACCTGACCATCGACGCGCTGATTTCCCGCGCGCACGATCCCGCGGTGAAGGAGGTCATCCTGGCGCTCAACGCCACCGTGGATGGCCAGACCACGGCGCACTACATCACCGACCTTCTGCACGGCGCCAATGTGATCGTGACGCGGCTCGCGCACGGCGTGCCGGTGGGCGGCGAGCTCGACTATCTCGACGAGGGCACGCTATCGGCCGCGATCCGGAGCCGGACGCCACTGTAGGCATGGTCCTTGCTTGAGTTCGTCCCGAACCCAATTCGGGACAGGAATCGAATTTCGGACAAATTCCTGTTCCAGGACGAGGTCCGGAGAATCGCATGTCCACCGCAGGCGCCCTGCTGTTAACCATTTCGCTGACCGCCAGCGTGGCCGGTCCCGACAAGCTCGCGCTGCCGGATGCGGTCATCGAAGCGGGCCTCAAGAAGGCCGGTTGCACCGTCCCACCCGAGGAGGCCGAGGTCATCGGCATTGAGCGGCTGAGCAGCCGGCTTGAGATCGTCGAAGTGACCTGCTGGCGCTCTGCCACCAACGCCGGAAGCATCCTGTTCGCGGTACCCGAGCACCGGCCGGATCACGCCCAGCTGCTGGCGATCGAAAGCTGGCAGGATGGCCGCATCCTGCGCTCCTACAGCGTGTCGTCGCCGGGCTTCGATCCCAAGACACGGACGCTCAGTTTCAGCCACAAGGCGCGCGGCGCGGGCGACTGCGGCACGATCCAGGAGATGAAATGGACCGGCTGGCATTTCCGCCTGCTCAACGTCTGGAACAAGGATCATTGCGACGGCGAGCCGTTCGAATGGGACAGCCGGGACAGGTGGCAGGTCTTCCCGAGACAGGTGTCCCCGCGGCAGGGCGTCGAGCCGGTTTCCGAAGGTTCGGCTTCCGGCGGGGAGCGCGCCCAGTCCTCGCGGTAGTACTCGCTATTTCCCCGCCGGCACGAGCCTGTCGAAATGCCCGCGCGACTGCAGCCACCAGAGCAGCACGAGGCTCGGCAGCGCGGTGAGCGCACTGAGCGTGTAGAACGTAGCCCAGCCGGTTTCCTCGGCGACGAAGCCCGCGCCCGACGAGAGATACGTGCGGCCGACCGCCGACAGCGCGGTGAGCAGCGCGTATTGCGTCGCCGTGTGCAGCGGCGACTGGCAGAGCGCCGAGAGGTAGGCGACGAAAATTACTGTGCCGATAGCGCCGGTGAAATTCTCCGCAATGATGGCGGCGGTCAGCGCCCAATAGTTATGGCCGGCGAGGGCAAGGCCGGTGAACACCAGGTTCGACGCCATCTGCAGGAACGCGCCGATCCAAAGGCTCGTCGCCAGCGGATAGGCGCGCGCGACAAAGCCGCCGGCGAAGCCGCCGATCAGGGTTGCCGCCAGCCCCATGCCCTTCACGATCGCGGCGTAGTCGTTGCGGCTGAAGCCGAGATCGATCACAAACGGCGTCGTCATCGCGCCGGCGAAGGCGTCGCAGAATTTGTAGAGAATGACGAAGGCCAGCGCGGCAATCGCCATCTCGCGGGTGAGAAACTCCGAGAACGCGCCGGCGGCGGCCCTGGCCACGCGCCGGACCGGGCTCTCGGCGGCGTGCGCGTCACGATCCGCGCGCGCCTCGGCTGAACGCCCGGGCTCGGTCGCGATCAGGGCTGTCACCATGCCGACCGCCACGAACCCGGCCATGACGATATAGCCCAGCGTCCAGGCGGCGTTCTTGCCGGCGCCTACATCCTCGAAGCCGGTTACGACGAACAGCGCGCCGGCGGTCGAGACCAGTATGCCGATGCGGTAGGCGGCGACGTAGGACGCCATCCCCGCCGCCTGCTCGCCGGGGTCCAGGCTTTCGACGCGGAAGGCGTCGATGACGATGTCCTGGGTGGCGGAGGCCGCCGCCACCAGGAGCGCCGCGCCGAACATCAGATACCAGGGCGAGAGCGCCGGATTGCAGAACGCGAGCAGCACGATCGCCGCCATCAGCAGCAGTTGTGAGAGCACCAGCCAGCCGCGCCGGCGGCCGAGCCATCGCGACAGCACCGGCACGTCGAGCGCATCGACCACCGGCGCCCACAGGAACTTGACGGTGTAGGGCGTGCCGACCAGCGCGAACAGGCCGATGGTGCCGAGGTCGACGCCGGCCTCGCGCATCCACACGAGCAGCGTCGAGCCAGACAGCGCCAGCGGCAAGCCCGCGGAGAAGCCGAGGAACAGCACGATCAGCACGCGCGGCTTGAGATAGACCGTGAGCGTCTCGCGCCAGCCGGGTTTTGCGGGCTTTGTCTCGGCGGTGGCTGTCATCGACTCGAAGCTTCCCCGCGATGCCGCAGCCTATAGTTTATCATTCCGGGGCGCGAGCGAAGCTCGCGAACCCAGAATCCATAACCCCTGTGTTTCATTGCGCATGCACTGGGAGCATGGATTCCGGATCGCCGCGGAGCCTGTCATCGGGCCGCGCTTTGCGCGGACCCGTTGGCGGCGTCCGGAATGACGGGGAGGGTGTCCCGCCAGCCCATCGGTCTGGTAATTGGTTATCAAAACTCGCCCGCTCCGACCTTGCGCAGCGGCGCGGCGATGACATTGCCGGCAGGAGCCACGTCGCCGTCGAATTCCAGCTCCTCGATGCGCGAGGCGCGCTTTTCGATGCGGTTGGCCGAGGTCATGATCGTGTTGAGGTCTTCGTTGGCCTGGCCGAAATGCATCTGCAGCTTGCGGACGCGCTCGCCCAGAAGCTTCACGTCCTTCATCATGTGACCGACCTCGGTGCGGATGAGATCGGTCGCCTCGCGCATCTGCGAATCCTTCTGGATCTGCTGGATCACCTGGATCGCCAGCATCAGCAGGGTCGGCGACACCATCATCACCTGGGCGCGATAGGCCTTCTGCACGACGTCGTCGAAGCCGTCGTGCAACTCGGCATAGACCGATTCCGACGGCACGAACATCAGCGCCGTGTCCTGGGTCTCGCCGGGGCACAGATACTTCTCGGCGATATCGTTGATGTGCTTCATCACGTCGTGCCGCACGCGCTGCGCCGCGGTCCTTCGCTCGTCCTCGGTCTTACCGTCGCGGAACGCGGTGACCGCTTCGAGCGGAAACTTCGCGTCGATCACCAGCGGGCGCTGGTCGGGCAGCAGCACCACGCAGTCGGGGCGCTTGCCATTCTTGAGTGTGTACTGGAATTCGTAGGCGCCCTTCGGCAGTCCGTCCTGGATAATCGCCTCCATGCGCCCTTGCCCGAAGGCGCCGCGGGTCTGCTTGTTCGACAGCACATCGCGCAGCGAGGTGACCTGCGAGGTGAGGTCGGTCAGGCCCTTCTGCGCATTGTCGATGACCGCCAGCCGCTCGTTGAGCTTCTGCAGGTTCTCGGCGGTGTGCTTGGTAGCGGTCTGCACGGATGTGCCGAGATGGAGGCTCACGGCATCGAGCCGCTCGTTGACCGAGTTCTGAAGCTGCGCCTGCGCCTGGTGCAGGAGTTCGCCCATCTGCTGGACGCGGGCGCCCAGTTCGACGACGCGCTGGTCGGCAAGCTGCGCGGCGGCCGGATCGGCCGAGCGCTGCCGCCCGACGAAGATGGCGAGGCCGGCGATGGCGAGGCCCACAACCAGTCCGAGGGTGACGAGGAGGGCGGTTTCCATGGGATCAAGTCTTTACGCGATTCGCTTCGGCGCGATCGGAGGTGAGTGGTTTCTCGACAGGAACAAATAGAGAACACATTGACCCCATGAAGTCCAGCCCTTAAATCGCGATCCATGACGGTGCGGGACATTCTGATTTTGCCGGACAAGCGGCTGCGGCTGGAATCGAAGCCCGTGGCCAAGATCGATGCGGCGGTGCGCCAGCTCGTGGAGGACATGTTCGAGACCATGTACGAAGCGCCTGGCATCGGGCTCGCGGCGATCCAGATCGGCGAGCCGAAGCGCATCGTCACCATGGATCTCGCCAAGAAGGATGAGCCCCGGGCGCCGCAGGTGTTCATCAATCCGGAGCTGGTTTCCACATCCTGCGACAAGAACACCCACGAGGAGGGTTGCCTCTCGATTCCGGAATACTACGAGGAGGTCGAGCGGCCGGCGCGGGTCAAGGTCCGCTATATCGATCTCGACGGCCAGCCGCACGAGACCGAGGCGGAGGGCCTGCTCGCCACCTGCCTGCAGCACGAGATCGACCATCTCAACGGTGTGCTGTTCATCGATCACATCTCCAAGCTCAAGCGCGACCGCGTCATCAAGAAATTTGCCAAGGCGGCAAAGCTTGGCAAGCAGCCCGGCAATCGCGCGGCGGAGTAGGTTGATCTGCGACCTCTCTCGGCCTCATGCTGAGGAGCATCGCGAAGCGATGCGTCTCGAAGCATGGGGCCGCCCCATCCTTCGAGACGCGATCCTTCGGATCGCTCCTCAGGATGAGGCGGGGAGAGTCAGAAAAAGGATTGCGAACTGATGCCGCTCCGCCTGATCTTCATGGGCACGCCGGATTTCTCCGTGCCGACGCTGCTCGGCCTGGCCGGGCAGGGCCACGACATCGCCGCGGTCTACACGCGGGCGGCCAAGCCCGGCGGCCGCCGCGGGCTCGAGCTTGTGCCGTCGCCGGTCGAGCGCGAGGCGAAGTGCCTCGGCCTTGCCGTGCATACGCCCGCGTCGCTGAAGGGCGCGGAGGCGCAGGCCGCGTTCGCTGCGCACCGGGCCGATGCCGCCGTCGTCGTCGCGTACGGCCTGATCCTGCCGAAGCCGATCCTCGACGCGCCGCCGCTCGGCTGCTTCAACCTGCATGCATCGCTCCTGCCGCGTTGGCGTGGGGCGGCTCCGATCAACCGCGCGATCATGGCGGGCGACGCGGGGACCGGCATCACGGTGATGAGGATGGACGAGGGCCTCGACACCGGAGATATGGCGATGATCGAGCGCATGCGGATCGGCGCTGACATGGCCGCGGGCGAATTGCACGACGCGATGGCCCGGCTCAGCGCCGACCTGATGGCGCGCGCGCTCGGCGCGCTGGAGCGCGGCACCCTGCAGTTTACGCCGCAGCCCGCCGAAGGCGTCACCTATGCCGCGAAAATCGACAAGGCCGAGACGCGCATCGATTGGAGCAAGCCCTGGCAGGCGGTGCACGACCACATCCGCGGGCTGTCGCCGTTTCCCGGCGCCTGGTGCGAGATGTTGGGCGAGCGGGTGAAGGTGCTCCGCACCACGAAGGGCGAGGGCAGCGGCGCGCCCGGCATGGCCTTGGACGATCGGCTCACCGTCGCCTGCGGCGAGGGCTCCATCCGCATCGTTGAATTGCAGAAGGCCGGCGGACGGCCGATGAAGGCCGACGAATTCCTGCGCGGCACGCCCGTTCGCTCCGGCTTGGCGCTCGGCTGAGCCATGCCCCGCTATAAAATCATCATCGAATACGACGGCGCGCCGTTCGCCGGCTGGCAGTACCAGGAGAATTCGCCATCCGTGCAGCGCACGATCATGACGGCGATCGAGGCGTTCACCGGCGAGAAGGTCATGGTTCGGGGCGCCGGCCGCACCGACGCGGGCGTGCACGCGCTCGGCCAGGTCGCGCATTTCGACCTCGTAGCCGAGCGCCCGACCGACACCATCCGCGACGCGCTCAACGCGCATCTGCGCCCGCATCCGGTGGCGATCCTGTCGGCGGAACAGGTGCCGGGCGATTTCGACGCGCGCCGCTCGGCCACCCGGCGGCACTATCTCTATCGCATCGCCAACCGGCGGCCCGATCTTGCCATCGACCGCGGCCGCGCCTGGCGGATGCCGCGCCCGCTCGACGCCGAGGCGATGCACGAAGCCGCCCAGCGCCTGGTCGGCAAGCACGACTTCACCACCTTCCGCTCGACCGAATGTCAGGCCAAGTCGCCGGAGAAGACGCTCGATCGGCTCGACGTGTCGCGCGCGGGCGACGAAATTCACGTTGCCGCCGTGGCGCGCTCGTTCCTGCACAACCAGGTGCGCTCGATGGTCGGCTCGCTGGTGCTGGCCGGCGACGGCAAATGGACGGCCTCCGATCTCGCCCGCGTGCTGGCCGCGCGCGACCGAACGCTCTGCGGGCCGGTCGCACCGCCGGATGGGCTGTATCTGGTGCGGGTGGACTACTAAGCGGCGCATGCGTCACAATCCGGGCCGACAGGACTCCATCATCATGATCACGCGACGAAGCCTCCTGATTACGTCTCTGCTCGCGAGCGCCGCTTGGCCTGCGAACGCTCAGAACTTCCCGGGCACGCTGATCCGCATTGTTGTGCCGGCCGCGCCTGGCGGCGGCACCGACATCCTGGCCCGCGCCATGAGCCAGCAGTTGCAGACGATGTGGGGCCAGACGGTGATCGTCGAGAACCGCTCGGGTGCCGGCGGGCTGATTGGCACCAGGCAGGTGATCGCGGCAACCGGCGACGGCCATACGCTGCTGATGGCGGCAACCAGCGCGATCATGTCCCTCGCCGTCAACACGCCCGCACCATTCGAGATTTCGCGCGACTTGGCGGCGGTCTCGCTCGTCTCGGCGCCGCCCTATATTCTGGTGGCGCATCCGTCAGTGCCGGCGAAGAACGCCGCCGAACTGATCGAGCACGCCAAGAAGAATCCCGGCGCGCTGTCCTACGGCTCCTCCGGCTCGGGCGCAGCCTCTCACTTGTCGGGCGCGCTGTTCGCGCAGATGGCGGGCATCGACATACTGCACGTGCCCTATCGCGGCATGGGGCCGGCGGTCCCGGACCTGCTCGGGGGTCGCATTCAGCTTCTGTTCGCGCCCGCGATCACGGTGACGCCCCATATCTCAGCCGGCACGCTGCGGATGATTGGGACGACCGGCGCGACTCGCTCGTCGCTGTTCCCGGATTTCCCAACCATTGCCGAATCCGGGCTGCCGAAATACGATTCGCTCGGATGGTTTGGCCTGTTCGCGCCGGGCACAATGCCTCCAGCGCTGGCCGAGCGAATCAGCGCCGACGTCCGCAAGGTGCTCGTATCGGACGATCTCAAGAAACGGCTGGCGGAGCAGGGCGCCGAGCCCACGCCGACGACGCCGGCGGAGTTCAAGGCCTTCGTGAATTCCGATGTCACGAAATGGCTCGAACTCGCCAGGAAGGCCGGCATCACGCTCGGGGGCGGCTGACCTGCTTTGATGTTCGAGATGGATTGGAGCATCTGCCGTATTGGCAGCGTGCTCCCTCTCCCCGCTTGCGGGGAGAGGGTAGGGGTGAGGGGGTTGAATCCTCTCGATAGGTCACAACCCCCTCACCCGCCTCGCTTCACTCGGCGACCTCTCCCCGCAAGCGGGGAGAGGTGAAAAGGCCGCGGCGAGCCTACCGCTTCTTCTGGTAGACCAGCAGCGTCTTGAACTCGCCGACGCGCTTCACCTTTCCCTTCTTTTCCCACTTCGCGATGATCGGCGCGGCTTTGGGGAAGGCGATCGAGCGCGTGTAGAACAGGATGTAGCCGCCCGGCTTGGTCTTTGCGGTGAACAGGTCGAGCAGCTTTGCGTCGTCCAGCCCGCCATAGGCCTTGCTCGCCGTGTTGGGAAAGAAGAACTCGCAAAGATGGAATATGGTGACGACGTCGAACTCCGGCAGCAGCTTCGGATTGCTGAGGTAGATGTCGCCGAAATACGCGAGATAGCTTTTCGTGACCTGCGCCTTGTTGGTCGAAAGCTCGACGTAGGAATCGTATTCTTCCTTCGACGCCGTGATCGCGAACACGACATTGCCGGACTTGTTGGTGGCCTGCTCGATGCCGATGACGTGATGGGTCCCGGTGCCGAAATGATAGATCAGCTTGTTCTTGAGCTTGCGCGCCTTGATCCAATCGTTGAAATGCACGTCGCAGGGGCAGACGTCGACGTGCAGGTCCCACTTGTCGGTCCAGTAATTCATCTTGAGCATTGGCCTCTCCCGGTTTTCTGAAATCGAATGTGAGCGAGGCTGCTAGGTCTGCAGCGCGGCGAGCGTCCCGCAGTTCGCGGTGCGGGCGGCTTTCGGCAAAGCGTTCATTTCGAACGTGCGGCGGTGCAGGCCGGCCAGCATCGCCGACCGGCCGACCGATATGACGATGGCCGACGGCAGACGTTCGGACAGCATGTCGTAGAGTTCGCGGGCCTCGGTCTCCTCGAGGTTGGAGACCGCTTCGTCGAGCAGCACCACGTCGGGCCGGTGCAGCAGCACGCGCGCGAAACCGATGCGCTGTTGCTCGCCGCCTGAGAGCACATTGGTCCATTCGGCCACCTCGTCGAGCCGGCCGGCGAGACCGCCGATGCCGGCGGCGTCCAGCGCCGCGCGAATTTCGGCGTCGGCGACCCGGTCGGCCGGCGTCGGATAGGTCAAAGCCTGCCGCAATGTGCCGAGCGGAAAGTATCGCCGCTGCGGCAGGGCGATCACGCGGGCGTCCGCCGGCAGCCGCACGGTGCCTTCACCCAGCGGCCAGATGCCGGCGATCGCCCGCAGCAGGCATGACTTTCCGGAGCCCGAGGTGCCCGCGATCAGCACCCGCTCACCGGGCGCGACCTCCAGGTCCGCAACCGTCGCGACCGGCTCGCCGCTCGACACCCGCATCACCAGATTGCGAACCGAAAGCTCGCCACCCGGCGCGGCCGCCAGATCGATCGCGGCACCCGGCAGCGCCGGGCTGTCGACCGCGACCATCGCTGCTTCGAATTGCGACAGGCGGTCCACGATCGCCTTCCACTCGGCGATCTTGCTGTAGGAGCTCATGCAGAACGCAAGTGCGCCCTCGACCCGCTGGAATGCGAGCGCGCCTTGCATCAGAACGCCAAGCGGAATGGCACCGACCAGATAGGCGGGCGTTCCGATCAGGATCGGGAACACGGTGGAGATATAGCCGTAGCCGGAAATGAATCCGTGCAGTTGAGTTTGCAGCCGCACCAGCCTGACCCAGTTGACCACCAGCGCCGCGAAGCGCCGGCCCAGTTCCTGGCGTTCGACCGCTTCGCCGCCCATCAGCGCCACCGGCTCGGCATTGTCGGTCACGCGCGCGATCGCGAAGCGGAAATCGGATTCGTAGCGCTGCTGGTTGAAGTTGAGCGGGATGAGGGTGCGGCCGATGAAATGGGCGATCAGCGTGCCGGTCGTGGCGTAGGCGAGCGCGATGCAGATCAGATAGCCCGGAAACGACAGGTCGACGCCGAACAGCGGCAGCGGCGCCATCGCCGAGACGCCCCAGAGGATGTAGGAGAACGACGCCAGCGCCGCGACGCTGCCGAGAAGGCCGGTGCCCAGTTCGTGGGTGCGCTGGATGAACAGGAACACGTCGTTGGCGATGCGAAGGTGAATATTGTCGACGTTCTGATTGACGAAGTTGATCCGGTAATGGCGCGCCTTGGCCATCCAGATTCCGACGTATCGCTGCGTCATCCACTGGCGCCAGCGGATGGTCAGCGCCTGGCCGAAATAGTACTGCGCCATGCCGGTGACGACCGCGCCGACGACGAGGAAGCAGAAATTCACCAGCTCGGGCGACATCAGCTCCCAGCTGCGCTTTTCCAGCGCATTGAAGAAGCCGGCGTTCCAGTTGGTGATGGCGACCGCGACATAGACCAGGCCGAGCTCGGCCGCGATCACGCCGGCAAGCAGGAAGCGTCCGGGCCAGCGATCCTCGGACCGGAAATACGGCAGCGCCAGGCTGAGGAAGGTGCGCAGGGCGAAGACGACGCGACTCATGTCGATGCACTCGGGCGTGGGGCGCCCACTATAGGGCATAGCCCGCGGAAGCGATCCATTCCGTATGGTGCGGCCCTACGTCCCGGGGGGCGCCGAAGGGGCGTTCATGGGCCTCAGCGGAAGTAGTTGTCGAGAATCCTGCGGTACACCGCGGTCAATGTCTGCAGATCGGCCACCGGCACGCGCTCATCGGTGGCGTGCATGGTCTGGCCCACGAGACCAAACTCCACCACGGGGCAATAGTCCTTGATGAAGCGCGCGTCCGATGTGCCGCCTGACGTTGAGAGCTTCGGCTTCCGGCCGGTCACCTCGGCCACCGCGCCGATCACCACGTCGGTGAAGGGGCTCGGCTCGGTGTAGAACACGTCGGCATTCGAAGGCTCCCAGTCGATCTTCCATTTCACGCTGTTGCCGGCGATCTTCGCCGCGCGTTGCTCGACCAGCGCCTGCAGCGATGCATAGCTGTGGCAGTCGTTGAAGCGGATATTGAAGCGCGCCCGCGCCTCGCCGGGGATGAGGTTCACCGTCGGGTTGCCGATGTCGATGGAGGTGAATTCCAGGTTCGACGGGTCGAACTTGTGGCTGCCTTTGTCGAGCGGCTCGTCCATCAGCGCGCCCATCAGCTTGACCAGGCCGCGCACCGGATTGTCGGCGCGGTGCGGATAGGCGACGTGGCCCATCTTGCCAGTGACGACCAGCACGCCGTTCTGCGAGCCTCTGCGGCCGAGCTTGATGGTGTCGCCAAGCTCATCGACGTTGCCCGGCTCACCCAGCACGCAATGGTCGAACTTCTCGCCATGCGCCGCGGCCCATTTCAGGAGCTTCGGGCTGCCGTTGACGGCGACGCCCTCCTCGTCGCCGGTGATCAGGAACGAGATCGAGCCCTTCGGCTTGCCGCCGTTCGCGGCGAGATGGTCGAGCGCGGCTGCGAGCTTGCAGGCGATGGCGCCCTTCATGTCCACCGCGCCGCGGCCATAGAGCACGCCGCCTTCGATATCGCCCGCGAACGGCGCGTGCGACCATGCCTTGGGATCGCCGGGCGGCACCACGTCGGTGTGGCCGGCGAACATGAGGTGCGGCGAGCCTGTGCCGATGCGGGCGTAGAGGTTCTCGACGTCGGCGGTGCCGGGCTCGGAGAACGTCATCCGGTGCACGGTGAAGCCCGCGTTCTTCAGCACCGTTTCGAGAAAGCTGAGCGCGCCGCCTTCCACCGGTGTCACCGATGGGCAGCGCAGCAGATCGCGGGCGATGGCGACGGGATCGGCGGTCATGCAGCGGCTTTATCCGGCGGGACGCCGCCCGCGTCAATGCGCCGGTTCCGGTCCGCCGTTCAAACCGGGGTCCGCACCGGTGGGATGGTGGCCGGCGCCACCGGATCGGGCCCATATGGATTGGTCCCGATGGTGCCGCGCAGGCAACCCATCTCCACGAACGCCCATACGCCGATGGCGAACGCCGCCAGGCCAAGGACGGTGGCGACGATTGTGACGTCCTCCATGAGCGCGCCGATCACGATACCGGCGAATACCAGAGCGCCGGGGACGGCGTAGAACAGCAGGAGATACCAGCCGGACTTGTTGCGGTCATGCAGGCGCTTGACGCCGACGGCGATGCTGGAGATCAGGATCACGATGCTGAGCATGCCGTTCATGGCCTGGAAGATGCCGCTCTGATCCGTCACGTAACCGAGAATGGCCAGGACAAGATTGATCACGGTATAGACCAGTGCCGCGATCCAGAATTTGGCGCGGTTGGTCCGGCCGTCGAATTTGAAGAACAGATGGCCCCAATCCATTGTCTGCCCCTGTGTGTGCAGCAATGCCGGGTATCTATCGCCTCGGTGATGGCGGTGAAAGGGTCATCGGGCGCGGAAGCCCGCGCCAGGCGCAGATCAATCCCGCAGCAGTTCGTTGATGCTGGTCTTGGATCGGGTCTTCTCGTCGACGCGCTTGACGATCACCGCGCAGTAGAGGTTTGGGCCGGGCTGGCCGTTCTTCAAGGGCTTGCCCGGCATGGAGCCCGACACGACGACCGAGTAGGGCGGCACCTCGCCGCGCATGGTCTCACCGGTCTCGCGGTCGATGATGGTGGTCGAGGCGCCGAGATAGACGCCCATCGACAGCACCGAGCCCTCGCGCACCACCACGCCCTCGGCCACTTCGGCACGCGCGCCGATGAAGCAGTTGTCCTCGATGATCACCGGGTTTGCCTGCAGCGGCTCAAGCACGCCGCCGATGCCGACGCCGCCGGAGAGATGGCAGTTCTTGCCGATCTGCGCGCAGGAGCCGACGGTGGTCCAGGTGTCCACCATGGTGCCGGAATCGACATAGGCGCCGAGGTTCACGAATGACGGCATCAGAATGACGTTGGGCGCGATATAGGCCGAGCGCCGCACCACCGAGCCCGGCACGGCGCGGAAGCCCGCCTCCTTGAAGCGGTTGGCGTCCCACCCCTCGAACTTGGTCGGCACCTTGTCCCACCAGGTCGAGCCGCCGGCGGCGCCGGCCACCGGCCCGTTGTCGCTCAGCCGGAACGACAGCAGCACGGCCTTCTTGAGCCACTGGTTGACGCTCCAGGCGCCGTTGCCGCCGCGCTCGGCGACCCGCGCCTTGCCACGGTCGAGCAGATCGAGCGCCGTCTCCACCGCCTCGCGCACCGGCCCCTTGGTCGCGGGGGTGATGTCGTTTCGCTTCTCGAAGGCGTCGTCGATGGTTTTGGCGAGATCGGTATGCATGACGGTCCCTGGACGTGCGGTTTGTCGGGGTCCGGAGCAGCGATGTCAAGCGGGTCGGACTTGAGGCCGGTTCTGCTTCTCGCGCGGCGGTCCGACCAAAGTCATAAGCCGAATGTCATAATCCCAACGTACAATCGCTGCGCTCGCTTGGCTGTGCTTCAAACCGGCATTGCTGGGATCACCTCTCGGGTTTCGTCGAACGAAGCGGTTTGAATTCAGGAGAGCGACATGCCCTTCATCAAAACCAAGGACGACACAGACATCTTCTACAAGGACTGGGGCAAGGGACAGCCCATCGTGTTCAGCCATGGCTGGCCGCTGTCGGCCGACGACTGGGACGCGCAGATGTTGTTCTTCCTCAACCACGGCTATCGCGTCATTGCTCACGATCGCCGCGGTCATGGCCGATCCGCTCAGGTGGGCGACGGTCATGACATGGATCATTACGCCGATGACCTGGCGGCGCTGACCGCCCAGCTCGACTTGAAGAACGCTGTCCACGTTGGCCATTCCACCGGCGGCGGCGAAGTGGTGCATTATGTGGTGCGGCATGGCGAGAGCCGGGTGGCGAAGGCGGCCATACTTTCCGCGGTGCCGCCGCTGATGGTGAAAACCACCGCCAATCCCGGCGGCCTTCCAAAGGAAGTGTTCGACGGGTTTCAGTCGCAGCTCGCTGCCAATCGCTCGGAATTCTACCGCGGCATTGCGGCCGGGCCGTTCTACGGCATCAACCGGCCTGGCGTGAAAGCCTCGGAAGCGATCATCCAGAACTGGTGATGGCAAGGCATGATGGGCGGCGCGAAGGCGCACTACGACGGCATTGTCGTCTTCTCATAGACCGATTTCACCGAGGACCTCAAGAAAATCACGGTGCCGGTCCTGGCGATGCATGGCGACGACGATCAAATTGTGCCCTACGCCGACTCCGCGCGATTGTCGGCAAAGCTGCTGAAGAACGGCACGCTCAAGACCTACGAGGGATTCCCACACGGCATGCCGACCACGCATGCCGACACGATCAACGCCGACCTGCTGGCGTTCATCAAGTCGTAAGACCGGTCAGCGCCAGCAATTCGCCCGCAAAAACCCGGTCAGATCGTCGGTGACGTGATCGACGTGCGCCGCGTCGCGGCCCTCCAGCTCCCAGCCCTCGCGGAACACCTCGCGCGTGGCCGGCGGCACCACCAGAACGGTGGTCATGCCGAGCGCGTGCGGGACGCTCAGGTTCCGCGACAGGTCTTCGAACATCGCCGCCTTGCGCGGGTCGACTCCGTGCTTGTGCAGGAACCGGTCGTAGACCTGGGGATGGGGCTTGGGATCGAGGTCGGCCGCGGCGATGTCGAACACGTCCTCGAAATGGCGGTCGATGTCGAGCCGCTTCATCACGGATTCCGCGTGCTTGCGGGTGCCGTTGGTGAGGATGAGCTTGCGGCCGGGCAGCTTCTCGATGGCGTCGCCAAGCTCCGGGTTGGGCAGCAGTGGTGAATGGTCGATCTCGTGCACGAATTCCAGGAAGTCGTCGGGCTTCATGCCGTGCTCGGCCATCAGCCCGCGCATGGTGGTGCCGTAGCGCTTGTAATAGTCCTTCTGGACCCGGAACGCCTCGTCCTTGGTGACCGTCAGGAAATTCGAGACGAACGACCGGATGCGATCGTCGATCTGTTGCCAGAGATTGAGGTCGTGCGGATAGAGCGTGTTGTCGAGGTCGAACACCCAGGTCTCGACCGAGCCGAAGCGGCGAGGCGGGGCTTTTGCGGAAGGCTGCATGCTCATGCGGTGACGAATGCACCGTCTGCGCGCGGTCCGCAAGGGTGGGAATGGCCTACTTGAACTGCACCGTGGTTCCGCTGCCGGTCAGTTCCACGGTGGCGAAGCCGCTCGAGGTGAGCCCCAGGCCGGCGCAGTCCTTGTGGTCGCTGAGCTCGAACTTGACGTTGCGGGTGCACAGGATGGTTGAGCCGCCCCAGGAAACCGCCGGGCCGGCGGCGCGGGCGGGCTCCTTGATCGGAGCGCCGTCGGCGCCGACCGCTTCGCCGAAGCTGTAGAGCTTTTGCGGCTTGCCGGTGAGGTCGGGGCGCAGGCACTTGCCGGGTGCGACGCGATACCAGCCGCGGGTGACGACCGTGCCCTGTTCCTCGACGCCGAGCGCCGCCATCACCACATTGCGCGTCTCGTTGCACCAGGCAAAGCGCGCGCTGTTCGGCTTCTGCGCGGCGGTCATCAGCACGTCGAAGAAGTCCTTTCGTCCGGCCGCGGTGTTCTCCAGCCTGTTGTCGGCGATGAACTGCGCCAGCACCGCGTCGGTCTTGGCGCCGCGGATGCCGTCGATCGGGTTTGCGTCGTAGCCCGCGATCACCAGCAGGCGCTGGATGCCGGCGTCGCGCGCCTGCTCGTCGGTGTATTCGGCGTCTTCCGCCAGATAGGCAGTCAGCCCCTTCTCGGTCTCGGTCGGCTTGACGGCGGTGAAGCGGGCGATCCGCTGCCCGGAGCGGTTGCAGCTTTGCGTCGCCGGCAGCACGAAAGTGTCGGCAGCGACGCAGAAATCCGCGTGCCCTGCCTGCGGCAGCGGCGAGCCGCCGTACACCGGCAACGCGCGGGCGTGGAGATAGAGGGTTTCGCCCGGCAGCGCGCCCTGCAGCACCGTGCGGCACTGCCCCGGATCGATTCGGAACCAGCCGCGGGAGGCGGCCGCGCCCTTGTCCTCGATGGCGATGGCCGCCTCGATCACGTAGCTCATGCGGCTGCAAATCTGCAGGTCGGCCTGCGCCGGCTGGGCAAGCGCAATCGTCGCGGCCAAAGCCACGAGCACCGATGCCAGACAGGATTTAAGCCGGACCGCCATGCGAATCGCTCGCAACATTTATCACGAGTGCGCTAAAGTCGCACCGGAACGGGGAGGAATTTGATGTCGATCACACTCGACCAGGCTAACCAAATCATTGCGGCGGCTATCAAACGCGGCATCGAACTCGACTGCCGGCCGATCAGCGTCGTCGTGGTCGAGCCGGGCTGCATCGTGAAGGCGTTCCAGAAGGAGGACGGTGCTTCGATGATCCGGTTCGAAATGGCCCTCGGCAAGGCTTACGCGGCGCTGGCGCTCAGCCGCAGCTCCAAGTTCGTCCGCATCCGCAACGAGGAGAAGCCGGCCTTCATGCGCTACCTGATGACGGCGAGCGGCGACAGGATCTTCGCCGAGGGCGGCGGCCTGCAGATCCGCGACAAGAACGGCGAGGTGATCGGCGCCGTCGGCGTCACCGGCGACACTGAGGACCGCGACGAGGAATTGGCCACGCACGGTATCCATGCGGCCGGGCTGAAAACCGACGAGGATTGCAAGGACATGGGCCGCAAGTTCAGGATGCGGGTGACCAGCGGTGCGGACGGCCGCTGACAGGCGGCGGGTTTCGAGCGACAGCCGGCAGGCTCAGTTCATCGCAATTTCCAGGATGAGCTTGCGCACCACGGCCTGCGCGAAGTTCTCGTAGGAATCGGCCGGCACGATGAACGCGCCCGGCCCCCCGATGACGTTGTCGAAATAGTATTTGTCCAGACCATATTCGAGCGACACGATCGGCAAGCCGTTGATGATCACGCCAGCCCGGACCGCCTCGTCGCGCGCCTCGCGGACGTCGCGGCCGCGGTTGTTCGATCCATCGCCGGAAATGTCGATCACGCGCTTGAGGCCGCGATAGGGCGCGTTCGGCAACAGCAGCATGGCGTGATCGATCGCGCCGCTGATCGAGGTGCCGCCGCCGAACAATTGCCGCGGCGCGGCCTCGATGGCGTCGGCGAAGGCGCTGGCCGACGACGCGTCCTTGATCAGCGTCCAGGGCACAGCCTGCACCTGCATTGCGTAGCCTGTCCACTGTACCATCGTGACCGCAATCGAACCGGTTGAGCCGCCGCGGATGGCGTTGAGCACCTGCGTGTTGCGAAACGCATCGGCGTAGCCCCGGCGCTGCAGTTCGAAGCGCGGCTGATTGACGCTGCCTGACGCATCGACTGCCAGGACGAGTAAGATGTCGGTCGTGGTCTGCGGCTGCGTCTGGGCCGGCGCAGCCAGCGCCAACAGCGTAAATAAGATGGCACTGAAGAATTTCGACATGGCAGGGTTCATCGAAATCCGCAATTGGCGTGCGGGTGGGTGACCCCGAAGGATAGCGCAAACGCAGGGTCGGCGAGTCCTTTGCCGTGCGGTTGTGCAAGGATGTCGTGCGACGGAGCCTTATGGAAGGCCGCCGGTAGCATGAAACCGGAGAAACAGTCTCGCTTGGCCGCAGGTTTGGGCTGAATCCGGGTCCAAGGCGGCGGTCTTACTTTAGCCAAACCGGCTCGCTCTGTTCGCTCGCCGATGCAGTCGGCGGTGGGGATTTGGAATTTCATGAAGATTGCCGAGGTTCAAACCACCCGGAAATGGATTCTGGGCGGGTCGATTGCGATCAGCGTGTTGATGTTTGCGGTGACCAATTCGAGCCTGGAGCGCGGGATCGGCGTCGATAAGCTGATCGAGTGGGCCGGCATCTTCGCGATTGTCGTCTGTATCGCGGGGCGCACCTGGTGTTCGCTGTATATCGGCGGACGCAAGATCGAGCAGTTTGTCACCGTCGGACCCTATTCGGTCGTGCGAAATCCGCTGTATGTCTTTTCCATTATCGGCACGGCCGGTGCCGGTGCGCAGCACGGGAGCTGGGTGGTGGCTCTCGTCCTCGGCTTGCTTGTCTTGGCGTTGTTCTACGCGGTGACCCTGCAGGAGGAGCGCCTCCTGGCCGAACGCTATGGCGCGGCCTTCGCAGCCTACAAGGCATCGGTGCCGCGGTTACTGCCCAATCCCGGCTTGTGGCGTGACAACCCGACGCTGACAATCATGCCGCCCAAGGTGCTCCGGACCTTCGCCGACGCGATGTTTTTTCTGCTGGCGATTCCGCTTTCCGACGCGCTGGAGCATTTTCAGCAGATCGGCGTTCTGCCGGTCCTGTTCCGCCTGCCCTAGAGCGCAGTTGTTTTAGATTGAATCATCCCCGTTTGTCCCCGCGGAAGCGGGGACCCAGCGGTTTGGCCAAAGAACTGGGCTCCCGCTTACGCGGGAGCGAACGGAGTTGTTTCAGCGTAATGCAATTATGCATTAGCGCCGGAGTTGGAACGAAACGAGCGCGGCCAACATCACGGCACCGCCGACGGCCTGGATGGGCGTGATGACCTCGCCCAGCACGGGCGCGCTGAATACCGTCGACAGCAGCGGCTCCAGAAACATCACCAGCGCGCTTCGGAACGGCCCGATGCGTTTGATCGAGACGAAGAGCGCCAGCACGGCGATGGTGGTGCCGACGCTGACGCCGATCATCGCCGCCCAGCCGCCGGGTGTCTGTGGTCCCTGCCAGTTCCACTGGACGAGCGCGACCATGCCGAGAACGACGGTCGAGCCGAGGATGGTGTACCAGGTGGTCACCTGCGGATCGGCGTCCTGCAGCGTCGCGCGCGTGATGAGCAGGATCGCAGTGCGGCACGCCGCGGCCATCAGCGCGAATGCGATACCGGCGATCGCGATGTCCTGCGGATGCGCGCGCATCATCAGCGCGAGCCCGCAGAACGCCGCGAGCGCCGCAAGCGCGCCCCGCCAGCCGATCCGCTCGATGCCGAGCAGCGCGCCAAGCAGGCCCGTGACCAGCGGATAGACGAAATAAGTGAGAATGCCGAGCGCCACCGTGACCGCGTGGAACGCGGCAAACAAGCCGAACACGACGCCAGCGAACAGCACGCCCAACCCCAGGCTGATCCAGCGCTGGCGCGGCGTGTGCTGCTTCGGTGGCGTTCCGACGCGCAGCCAGACGAACAGGAGCGCCACGCCGAGCAGGCCGCGAAACAGCGAGAGCGTCAGCACGTCGGCGCCGGCGTTCATCACAAGTTTGCTCAGAACGTTGCTGAATGCGAACGTGGAGGCGGCGATAATTCCCGGCGCGAGATCGGCGAGCCGGTTCGTTGTGGTGGGCGAGGTCAGGGGGCTCACGGTGATCCTAGAAAGCGCCGTCGAGGATGCGGTCGCTCACGCCGATGCGCGCAGAGGCGTTCTGCGTGAGCTCGGCGCGAGCCACTTCCAGATCCTCCGGCGTGCGGACCGATTGCTCATCCAGCAGCCATTGGCCGGAGAATGTATAGACGAACGCACAACGCAGATAGCGCTTCATCGAATAACGCATCAGCCGGTCATCGAGCGGAACGTCGTCGTTCAGCACCTCCCGTGCCAGGACGAACCCGTCCTCGGCGGCCATGGCTGCGCCCTGCGTGAGATGCGGAGCGAAGGTATGGGCCGCGTCGCCGCCGATGACCACCCGTTTCCTGAACCAGGGCCAGGGCAGCATCAGGGGCTCGATCGGGCTGTAGACGATGTCCGATTCGCTCGTCAGCGATGCTGCGATCTCGGCGACGTAGCTGCCGTATTGCGCGAGACGTTCCTTGAACAGGCGAGCCTGATCCTGTCCGGCGAAGTTCGCGCCGGGCGCCTCGGGGCAGATGTGGAACAGGTACATGATGTTATTGCTCAGCGGCATCGCCCCGGTCTTGCTGCCGACGCCCTGCAGGAACTCCATCCCGCGCACGTCATCCGGCCGCGGCGCTTGCACGCGCCAGGCGCCGTAGCCCGAGGGGCGGGGGGCGAACGCCGTTCCGGCGACATGCAGCCGGGTTGTGGAGCGGATGCCGTCGAAGCCGACGAGCAGATCGAATGTGTCCTGCTCGCCGTTCGAGAAGCGCACCGCGACACGGTCGCCGTCATCGTCGATTTCACTGACCGTTACACCGAGACGGACTTCCGCGCCAGCGCGCTCCGCCGCGCCGAGCAGGATTTCGTGCAGTTCCAGGCGCGACAGCGCGCAGAACGCCGGAATCCGCTCGTCGCCCATCAGGAATTTATGTTCGACGATCGGCCGCCGCGCTGGGTCGAACAGCCACATGCTGTCGTAGCTGAAGCCGGTGGCCAGAATCTGATCGAGCAGACCGAGTGCGTCGTAGACGCGCAGTGCGTTGGCGGGTTGGCCAAGGCCTACGCCGGGGATGTCGAACGCGGGACGTCGCTCGATCAACACCACCTCGACACCGCAGCGCGCGAAGCTCGCGGCTGTCGTCAGGCCGCCGACGCCGCCCCCCACCACCAGAATCCGCCGGATGTCTCCCACAATAGGCCCTTCGCCCAAAGATGCGTGTGCCGTACGGGCGGCGATTAGCGATGGATAAGGGTGCCGGAGCCGAGGTCGGTGAACAGTTCGAGCAGCACCGCATGCGGAACCTTGCCGTCGAGGATGACGACGCCTTCGACGCCCTTTTCCAGCGCGTAGAGGCAGGTCTCGACCTTGGGGATCATGCCGCCGGAGATGGTGCCGTCGGCAATGAGCCGCCGCACGTCGGCCGCCGACATCTCCTTGATCAGCTCCTTGTTCTTGTCGAGCACGCCCGGCACGTCGGTGAGCAGCAGAAAGCGCTTGGCCTTGAGTGCGCCGGCAATCGCACCCGCGAAGGTGTCGGCGTTGACGTTGAAGCTGCCGCCGTCGGCCGCCGCGCAAACCGGCGCCAGCACCGGGATCAACTCCTTGCCGAGCACGGTGTCCAGCACCGTGGTGTCCACCTTGTCCGGTTCGCCGACAAAGCCCAGGTCCACGACCCTTTCAATGCGCGAGTCCGGATCGACCACGCGGCGGGTTGCCTTTTTGGCCATCACCATGTTGCCGTCCTTGCCGCACAGGCCGATGGCCTTGCCGCCGGCGGCGTTGATGTAGCCGACGATCTGCTTGTTGATCGAGCCGGCCAGCACCATCTCGACGATTTCCAGCGTGGCGGCATCGGTGATGCGCAATCCGCCGGCGAACTGGGATTGCACCCCGGCCTTTTTCAGCATGGCCTCGATCTGCGGCCCGCCGCCATGCACCACGATCGGATTGATCGCGGTCTGCTCGAGCAGCACGATGTCCTTCGCGAACGAGCGTGCGAGGTTTTCGTCGCCCATGGCATGACCGCCATACTTGATGACGATGGTTTCCTCGTCGTAGCGCTGCATGTGCGGCAGCGCCTCGGACAGGATGCGGGCCTGTTCCTGCGGGTCGATCTTGGCCTTGTCGTTCATCGGCGGCTTTCCGGTGCGTTTTTAGCGCGATGGTTCTAGCCGACATTGGCGCGGGCTGCGAGGGTCAATTGCCCGGCTCCGGACCGACGCAATTCGACGCCGGCTTATGCGCCGCGTTCCGCCTTCAGCCGCGCGATCGCCGCGCGCAGCTCCGGCATGCCGTCGCCGGTGCGCGAGGAGGTCGTCAGCACATGCGGGAAGGCGGCAGGGCGCTTCTTCAGCGCCGCCTCGATCGCTTCGATCCGTTCGGCCAGTTCGGAGGCCTTCACCTGGTCGGCCTTGGTCAGCACGATCTGATGGCTCACCGCGGCCTTGCCGAGCGCGTCGAGCGGCGGCGTATCGGCGTCCTTGAGGCCGTGCCGCGCATCGATCAGCACATAGACCCGGGCGAGATTGGCGCGGCCGACGAGGTAATCCTGCACCAGTTGCGTCCAGGCCCTCACGATGTCCTTCGGCGCTGCGGCATAGCCGTGGCCCGGCATGTCCACCAGGGTCAGATTGGGGTCGGCGGAGAAGAAGATCAGCTCCTGGGTTCGGCCGGGGGTGTGCGAGGTGCGGGCCAACGCATTCCGCCCGGTCAAAGCGTTGATCAGGCTCGACTTGCCGACGTTGGAGCGGCCGGCGAAGGCGATCTCGATCCCGCGCATCTTGGGCAGCGATTCGAGTGAACTCGCCGCGGTGGCGAAGTCCCACGGCTGCGCGAACAGGAGGCGGCCGGCTTCGCGCTCGGCGGCTGAAAATTCAGATGCAGTGCTCACGCTGGTTAGGCTAGGCTCCATGCTTCCGATTGTCACGATGAGAGGTCTCTTTCCATGCCTGTTTCCATGTACTCGGTTTCGATTCCGGTTTTCATGCAGCATCTGAACGGCCTGTCGGGCGTGCTCGACAAGGCGGCCGCCTGGGCCACGGCCCGCAAGGTCAACGAAGCGGACCTCCTCAACATGCGGCTGTCGCCGGACATGTTCAACCTGATGCGGCAGGTCCGCGCCGCGACCGATCACGCCGCCAACGCGGCCGGCCGGCTCTCCGGCAAGGAACTTTTGAAGTTCGCCAACGACGAGACCACGATCGCGCAGCTCAAGGATCGGATCGCCAAGACCGTCGACTATCTCAAGTCCGTGAAGCCCGCCGAGGTCGACGGCACCGAGGGGAAGGAGATCAAGATCACCTTCCCGAGCGGGCAGGTCCGCGAGTTCACCGGCCAGAGCCTCCTGCTCGGCAACGCCCTGCCGAACTTCTATTTCCACTCCACCACCGCCTACGACATCGTCCGCCAGTGCGGCGTCGAGGTCGGCAAGCGCGACTTCATGGGTTCGCCGCCGGCGTGATCCAGCGCGGCTTTCGTTGAAAAAAGAATGCCCCGCTTCGGCGGGGCATTTTTTTAGGCGCTGACCGGCGCGCTATTTCTTTTTGTCGCCGTCGTCTTTCTTTTTGGCGAACATTGCCTTGATGTTGTCGAACAGCTCGATCTTGGCGCCGTGCTTGTTCATGATCACGCTCTGCTGGAGCACCGAGAGCGAGTTGTTCCAGGCCCAGTAGATCACCAGGCCCGCCGAGAACGACGCCAGCATGAAGGTGAAGATCAGCGGCATCCAGTCGAAGATCATCTTCTGCGTCGGGTCGGGTGGCGCCGGATTGAGCTTCATCTGCGCCCACATTGTGATGCCCATGATGATAGGCCAGATGCCGAGATGCAGGAACTGCCCGAACACCGGGATCACGGTCGGGTCGTAGGGGATCAGCCCGAACAGGTTGAACAGGTTGGTTGGATCGGGCGCGGAGAGGTCCTTGATCCAGCCGTAGAACGGCGCGTGGCGCATCTCGATCGAGATGAACAGCACCTTGTAGAGTGCGAAGAACACCGGCACCTGCACCAGGATCGGCAGGCAGCCCGCCAGCGGATTGATCTTCTCCTTCTTGTAGAGCTCCATCAGCATCTGCTGCTGCTTCACCTTGTCGTCGGGGAAGCGCTCGCGGATCGCCACCATCTCCGGCTGAACCGCCTTCATCTTCGCCATCGAAGCGTAGGATTTGTTGGCGAGCGGGAAGAAGAAGAACTTGATGAGGACGGTGATCAGCAGGATGGCGATGCCGAAATTGCCGACGTGCTGGTAGATCCAGTCGATCGACCAGAACATCGGCTTGGTGATGAAATAGAACCAGCCCCAGTCGATCAGCCGGTCGAAACGATCGAGCCCGAGTTGCTTCTCGTAGCTGTCGATGACCGCGACCTCCTTGGCGCCGGCGAACAGCCGCGCCTGGTTCGTGCCGGTCGCGCCAGGTGCGATGGTCTGGCCATCGCCGAGATAGTCGGTCTGATAGGTCTTCAGCGTGCCGGTCAGGTTGTATGAGAATTGCGCCTGGATCGGCGCCTTGGTGTCCGGGATCAGCGTCGCCGCCCAGTATTTGTCGGTGAGGCCGAGCCAGGCGCTGGTCGCCTTGAACGAGACGTTCTTCTTGTCCGCGATCGCCGAGTAGGTGAATTCCTGCAGGCCCTGTTCGCCGAGTATGCCGATCAGGCCTTCGTGCAGGATGTAATAGCCCGCCGTCTCGGGTGTGCCGTGGCGGCGGATCAATCCGAACGGATAGAGCGTGGCCGGAGCGCTGCCCTTGTTGGCGACCTGGTTGTCGACGGTGATCAGGTACTTGTCGTCGATCGTGAGGACACGGCGGAATTCCAGCCCTTCGCCGTTGTCCCAGGTGAGCGTGACCGGCTTGCCGGGGCCGAGCGCGCCCGAACCCTGCTGCGTCCAGACGGTATTGCTGTCGGGCACCTTCACCGGTGTGCCTGCGCCCCCGACCCAGCCGAACTCCGCGTAGAACGGATGCGGACTTCCGACGGGCGACAGCAGCACGATCGCCGGCGATTTCGGATCGACCGTCTCGCGGTATTGCGTCAGAGCCAGATCGTCGATCTGGGCGCCCTTGAGCGCGATCGAGCCGCGCAGCCGCGGCGTGTCGACGAGGACCCGCGGCGAGGCCTTGATGACGTCCTCGCGCGACAGCGGGCGGCCGGGCAGGCCCGCCGGCTGGCCGGGGGCGGGGACCGCGCCGGGCTGGCCGGGCTGAACCGCGGGCGCGCCCTGGCCGGTCTGGCCCGGCGTCGTCACCGGCTGCTGCTGTTGCTGCTGCGTCTTGAGCTGGGCCTCCTGCTTCTGCTTCTCCATCTGCGGCAGGCCGACGAAATACTGCCACGCGATCAGCACGAGCGCCGACAGCACGATGGCGAGCAGGGTGTTCTTCTGGTCGGTCATGTCCGGCGCTCTACCTTGTGCCTGCATGTGGGGTGGTGGACGGGCGGGTGCCAGTTCTCGCGCCACTTCTCTTGCCGGCCCTCGCGCCGTGCCCACTGGTCCCCGGCGGGACCGTATGCACGCGGCCGAGGGCGCGGCCGAAATCCTCGATCAGCCGGTCGAACGGCAGTTCCAGCGCCGCGCGCCGTCCGATTAGCACGTAGTCGAATCCCTGTCGCATCCGGGCCGGCGGCGAAAGCCGCACCATCTCGCGCAGCCGCCGGCGCACGCGATTGCGCTCGGGCGAGTTGCCGACCTTCTTGGAGACGGTAAATCCCACCCGCACCGGTCCATCCTCGCGCCGATCCAGCGCTTGCAGCACGAATCCGCTGACGGGGGCCCTGGCGCCGGTCGCGGCAGCCAGAAAATCCGCGCGTTGCCTGAGCCGCTCCAAGGCCCGCTCCATGGTCAACGCGGGGGTCGCAGGCGCCGCTGTCAGGCGCTCAGCCGCTTGCGCCCGCGGGCTCGCCGGGCGGCAAGCACCTTGCGGCCGCCCTTGGTCTTGAGGCGATGGCGAAATCCATGACGGCGCTTGCGCACCAGCTTGCTGGGTTGATAGGTCCGCTTCACGAGCTATGTCTCCGTTCGCCGTCGCGTGCGGCTTATACGGGAGGGCCGCCGGGGGCGTCAATGCGACCCGTTCCCGGAGGGCTCCGATCACGATTTACCTCAAATATCAGGCAGATGGCTTCGCTCGCCAAAGGTTCTGTATTTCGGGCTCGTGTATACATCGTGCCGTATCCTTTGCCTTGTTAAAGTGCCGTAGGATTTTTCCGCGAGTACCCGTGTGAGCACGCCTTCCGACGATCGCCGCGCGCCCGTCCGTGCGCCGGAGCAGGGAACTGGCCCAGGAGCAGCTCAAGGAGTTGCTTATGGAGCGGAGCAGGTCCGCCCTGCGATCCGGCGTTTTGCGCCGATTCTCGTGATCGTGGGGCTGATCGTGCTGGCCTATGGCCTCGGCCTGCACCGCCAGATCTCGTTTGAATCCCTGGTCCGCAACCGCGCCGCGGTCGACGGGTTCATCGCCGGGCATATGGTCGCCGCCGTGGCCGGGTATATTGCGCTCTATATTGCCGTGATCAGCCTTTCCATCCCGGGTGGCGTGATTATGACCGTGACCGGCGGCTTCCTGTTCGGCCCCCTGGTCGGAACCGTCGCCGCGGCGATCGGGGCGCTCACCGGCGCCACCTTCATCTTCCTGATCGCCCGGAGCGCCGCCGGGGACTGGCTGACGCGGCGGGCCGGTCCATTCGCGGCGAAGTTCGCGGAGGGATTCCGCGCCGACGCCTTCAACTACCTGCTGTTCCTGCGTCTCACGCCGTTTCCATTCTGGCTCATAAACCTCGCCGCCGCGCTGTTTGGCGTGCGGCTCTCGACCTTTGTGACCGCGTCCGCCATCGGCATCCTGCCGGCCACGGTGACCTTTGCCGTGTTCGGGGCGGGACTCGGCAGCGTCATCGGTATGCAGGAGGCCCAGTACAAAGCCTGCGTCTCCGCGGGACGCGCCGGCTGCACCGTCAATCTCAATCTATCGCATGTGCTGACGCCGACGTTGCTCGGCGCGCTGGCGGCGTTCGCGGTGCTGGCGCTGATTCCGGTATTCGCCCGGCGCATCTTCGGGCGCAAGATTGACAATCCGCCTGAGAGACTTTGACGAGAGCAAAGGCATGCCCGAGCAGCTCACCCCCGATCTTTGCATCATCGGCGCCGGCGCCGCCGGGCTGTCGGTCGCGGCGGCAGCGGCCACGCTCGGCGTGCCGGTGGTGCTGATCGAAAAGGGCCGGATGGGCGGCGAGTGCCTCAACACCGGCTGCGTGCCGTCGAAAGCGATGATCGCGGCGGGCAAGCGTGCGGAGGCCATGCGCACCAGTGCGCCGTTCGGAGTGAGGTCGGCGAAGCCGACCGTCGAGTTCGACGAGGTCAACGACCACATCCACCGCGTCATCGACGCGATCGCGCCAAACGATTCCAAAGAGCGCTTCGCGGGCCTGGGCGTCCGCGTGATCGAAGGCGAGGCGCGATTCCTCGACCACAAGACCGTCGTCATCGGTCCGGAGCTGGACGTGCAGGTCGAGGTCAGGGCCCGCCGTTTCGTGATCGCCACCGGTTCTCGGCCGATCGCGCCGTCGATTTCCGGGCTTGAGGAGGTGCCCTATCTCACCAACGAGAATGCGTTCGAGCTCCGCGAGCGGCCGAAGCACCTGATCGTCCTCGGCGGCGGCCCGATCGGGCTTGAGCTCGCCCAGGCGTTCCGAAGGCTCGGCTCCGAGGTCACCGTGCTCGACCTGGCGCGGCCGCTCGGCGAGGAGGATCCGGAGTGCGCCGCCATCGTGCTCGATGCGTTCGCGCGCGAGGGCATCATCGTCCGCAGCGGCGTCAAGGTCGAGCGGGTGCGTCGGCTGTGCCAGCGGATCGAAGTCGTGCTCGAGGGCGACACCGAGGAGACGATCCACGGCACCGATCTGCTGGTGGCGATTGGCCGGCGGCCGAACATCGATCGGCTCAATCTGGATGCTGCCGGAATCAAGCGCGAGCCGCTCGGCATCGTGGTCAACAAGCGCTTCTGCACCAGCAACCGGCGCGTCTATGCCATCGGCGACGTCACCGGCCTGCCGGCGTTCACCCATTCAGCCAATCACCAGGCCGGCCTGCTGATCCGGCACCTCTTGTTCCGCCTGCCGATCAAGATGAACACCGACGAGATTCCGCGCGTCACCTTCACCGATCCAGAGCTTGCTCATGTCGGCCTGACCGACGTCCAGGCGCGCGAGCGCTACGGCGCCATCCGGGTGCTGCGCTGGCCCTATCAGGACAACGACCGCGCTCAGACCGAGCGCGAAGCCCGCGGCCACATCAAGGTGGTGACCAACGCCAAGGGATTGATCCTGGGTGCTACCATCGTCGGCGCCGCGGCCGGCGAGCAGATCACGGCCTGGACCCTCGCCATCAACCACGGGCTTAACATTCGCGCTTTCGCTGAAATCGTGATCCCCTATCCGACCTATGCGGAGATCGGCAAACGAGCGGCGATCACCTTCTTCACGCCACGTTTGACGACCACCTGGGTGCGGCGCATCGCGAATCTGCTGCGTTGGTTTGGCTGAGATGACGGAAGAAGCAGCACCAGCAGACGGACCGAAGAGAGGGCTGGCGCGGCTCGGGTTCAACCTTGGCCTGTCGGGCAAGCTCCTCGTCCTTACGATCCTGTTCGTGTTGATCGCGGAAGTGCTGATCTATGTCCCGTCGATCGCGACCTTTCGCGTCAATTGGCTGAGCGACCGGCTCGCCGCCGCCCACACCGCGGCGCTGGTGCTCGACGCGGCGCCGAGCGGGATGGTGCCGGAAAGCCTGGCGCGGCAGATTCTCGGCAGCGTTGGCGCGCGCGCTGTGGCGATGAAGATGGGCACCCAGCGCCGGCTGCTCGCCGTCTCCGACATGCCGCCGGAGATCCACCACGACATCGACATGCGCAACATGATTTGGTTCCGCGCCATCGCCGACGCGTTCGATACGCTCCTGTCCCGCGACAACGACGTCATGCGGGTGGTGGGGCCGGCGCCGATGGGCGGCGACTTCCTCGAAATATTGCTGGACGAGGCGCCGCTGCGGCAGGCCATGCTTCGCTTCTCGTTCAACATCATGCTGCTGTCGCTCCTGATCTCCGGCATCACCGCGACGCTGGTCTACCTGGCGCTGCATCGCATGCTGGTGCGGCCGATGCGCCGCATCACCGCGAACATGATGCGGTTCCGCGACGATCCGGAGAATCCGGCGCGTGTCATCGCCGTGTCCAGCCGCCAGGACGAGATAGGCCTGGCCGAACGCGAGCTCGCCGGCATGCAGCGCGATCTCGCCTCGATGCTGCAGCAGAAGAACCATCTCGCGGCGCTGGGGCTCGCGGTGTCGAAGATCAACCACGATCTGCGCAACCTGCTCACCTCGGCGCAGCTTTTCTCCGAGGGGCTGACGAGCCTGCCCGACCCGCGGGTGCAGCGCTTCGCGCCGAAGTTGATGCGCGCGCTCGAGCGTGCCATCGCGTTCTGCGAGTCGACGCTGTCCTACGGCCGCGCGCAGGAACCGCCGCCCGATCGTCGGCCGGTCGAGGCCGAGGCGCTGATCGAGGAGGTGCACGAGACGCTGGCGCTTGCCGAGTCCAAGATTGCCTGGATCGCCGCGATCGAGCGCGGCCTGATCGTCGATGCCGATCCCGACCAGCTGCTTCGCATCCTGCTCAATCTCGCGCGCAACGCGGTGCAGGCGCTGGAGACGCGCGCGCCGAACGATCCGGCGCGCGATCAGGTGCGCATCACCGGGCGGCGCGAGGGCGCCGTGGTGGTCATCGAGGTATCGGACACCGGTCCCGGCATCCCGGAGCGGTCGCGCGATCGCCTGTTCGAGGCCTTCCAGTCGATCGCCCGCAGCGGCGGCACCGGGCTCGGCCTCGTCATCGCCGCCGAGCTGGTTCGCGCCCACGGCGGCGAGATCAAGCTCGTGGAGGGCACCATCGGGGCCACCTTCCGGCTGACCATTCCGGACCGGGCGGTTGAACTCGACGCCCACCGCAGCGCGCGGGCGAGGGCCTAGAGCATGGTCCCGAAAAGTGGGAACCGGTTTTCGGACAAGGCCATGCTCAAGCAGGAGAGCATGATCCCGGAAAAACCTGCCCCGGAATTGATCCGGGGTGGACACCGGTTTTCGGATCGGGTTATGCCCAGGCAAAGGATTTTGCCCATGCTTGCCCGGACCGCCATCGTGAGCGGGTTGCTCTGCATTGCCGTAGCCGCCGCGACACCGGCCAGCGCGCAGGCGGAGCTTGCCCCGATCGTCATTTGCCCCGCCAAAGAGCATCCGAACTGTCAGATCTATCTCAAGGCCGACGGCGCCCGGCTGCTCTTCAAGGGAAATCCGATCTCGGCCAGCGGCACCTGCCCCTCGGATTTCTTGCGCGAAACGGTGACGCGCTTCGGCGCCAACTCCTACCGCCTCAAGGTCTCCGGCGCCGATTGCATCATCACGACCGCGGGTCTGGGGTAATGCCACTAGACCGGATCGCCGCGGCGACCCTTGCCAATGAGGGATGGAGGCGATAGCTCTAGCCGCGTTCCGCGCCCTCATCGCGGGATTTTCCTTGCGGAACGGCAAGCGCCCGTAGCTCAGCTGGATAGAGCACTAGACTACGAATCTAGGGGTCGGGAGTTCGAATCTCTCCGGGCGCGCCAGTAACCCATTGATTTTGATTCAGAATCTTTGCGCGATTTATATGCCATTGACATTGTGATTGTTCGGGGCAGCACCGGGGCAGCACGCGACTGTGTTTCGCACCAAAATCGCGTCGCCCGTCGGAAAGCATCTGCCTAAGATGCATCATGCCAACATACCTGCAACCCGTCGAAATCCCTGAGCGATGCTTCCTGGGGGAAGTGCTGCTTTGGGTCGCGTTTCAGCGGTTGCCAATTACACTTTACTCGAGGGCAAGGAGCTTCGTGAGACGTTTCAGGCGGGGAGGATGGCGGTCGAAGTCCCCGAGTGGGAAATTTCTGAGGAAGAAACCAAACGGGCGAATTTGCCGCCCGATCCGGCTTACATCGCTTTGATCGAAGAACGATCGACGCTTTCACCGGATTTCTATGACAAGCTACTCAAGAGCTATGACCCCACCCCAGCCGAAAGGGCTCGCGTATTGGAAGAGCGAGCGGCCGCTGAAATTTATCAACGGGAGTGCGACGCCTGGAAGCCGCTTTACCACCAAGCGATTGAATATCCTACGTCGCGTATTTTTGTGGCGTTCAAAGGCGGACAGCTCCGGGCCGTGGGACGCCTACTGCCCGGCTGCAATGAGCAGGAGGCTGGAGAGC
>SHVN01000022.1 GCA_009694215.1 Xanthobacteraceae bacterium | reverse complement strand
AAATCGAGCTGCTGGCAATCCGTCGGATCGTGGCCAAGGCCGACGCCGAGCGCATAGAGCATCGTTTCCTTTTCGCCGTAAATGTGCTCGGCGTCAGGGATTTTGAGCGCCATGAGCTTTTCGTAGTTGATGGCCATGCTTTGTCCCGTCAACACCCTCAGCCGTCATCACCGGGCCGCGCCGAAGGCGCGAGTCCCGGTGATCTCGATTCCTGTGACACCGTCATGCAACGCGAATCGGGATGGCCGGGTCAAGCCCGGCCATGACGGCGGATAGGGCTTGCCGTCATATCGGATCCCAGGAAAACACGTCGCCCGAACGGTCGAGCGGCGTGAACGAGGGGCCGAAGGCTCCTTTAAACTGCGCGTCGAGCTTTTCCGGCGTCCAGCCGTCGGAGCGGTGGATCGAGCGGATCGGCCTGGTCTGGCTGAACAGGAAGACCTCGTTGTTGCGCACCGAAAAAATCTGCCCGGAGATGCCCTCGGCCTTGTCCGAACCGAGATAGACCACGAGCGGCGCGATTTTTTCCGGCGTCATCTGCTGAAGCCGCGCGACGCGCTCCTTTTCCGCATCGGTCTCGGTCGGGATCGAGCCGATCATCCGCCCCCAGGCGAACGGCGCGATGGCGTTGGAGCGCACGTTGAAGCGCTGCATGTCGAGCGCGATGCCGCGTGACAATCCGACGATGCCCATCTTCGCCGCCATGTAATTGGCCTGGCCGAAGTTGCCGATGAGACCCGACGTCGAGGTCATGTGGATCATCGAGCCGGAGTTCTGTTCGCGGAAGTGCGTGGCGCAGGCGCGGCTCATGCTGAACGAGCCGTGCAGATGCACCATGATCACGTCGGACCAGTCCGACCAGCTCATGCGGTGAAAAATCTTGTCGCGCAGGATGCCGGCGTTGTTGACGAGGATGTCGACGCGGCCGAAGGCGTCGAGCGCGGCCTGCACGACCTTGTCGCCGTTCGCGGGCTCGCCGATCGAGAGCGTCGAGGCGATCGCCTGGCCGCCCTTCTTCTTGATCTCGTCGACCACCTGCTGCGCGGGACCCGCATCGCCGCCCGAGCCGTCGAGCGCCGCGCCGACGTCGTTGACCAGGACCTTGGCGCCCTCCTCCGCCATCAGCATTGCGATGGCGCGGCCGATGCCTCGGCCTGCTCCCGTGACGATAGCAACCTTGTCTTGAACGATCCCTGGCACGATCCCTCCCGTCTCCACTCACGCTTTCCTTGTCAGCGGGCCAGCCAAGTTTGGCAAGCCATATCAAAACTCGATTTTCACCCCTTTCACGTCCTTGGCCTGCCAGGAAAACCTTTCCTTGTTCAGCTCGCTGTCTTCCATTGGAAAAAAGCTAAGCTTGGAGATCTCGAACGCATCGACGCGCTGCGGCTCAACCAGTCGTTGGGAGAACACCGCGGTGTCGGTTTTCTCCGATTTCGCGTGCTTCAGGACCACTGTGTATTCCGTCACGATGACGTTCTGGCCCGCGTTCGTCACAAGCCCCTGGAACGTGCCCGAGGCATACCGCGCGTGCCCGTCCAGCGTGACGTTGACCGGCCGCTGGTGCTTCGCAAGGCAGTGGCGCCTGACGGTTTCCTGGCTGAGATTCTGCTTTTCGTCCTTGCTCAGACAGAGGGCGAGACCCTTGCTGGTGCGAGCATTCCAGGATTCCTTCCAGTCATCCCCGTCGCAGCCCGATAACAGCAGCGCCACAGGCAACAAAATGTACGGCCGGTATTTCATCGGAAGTCCCCCGCTCTGCGAGAAAATCATGCTCCGCTTTTGCATGCCGCACAATCGGTCAGGGCGACGGCTTCAACGGCCCCAAACCTCGTCCGCCACCTCGACGATCAGCTTGAGCTTCGCCCATTGCTCGTCCTCAGTGAGCGTGTTGCCCTCCTCGGTGGAGGCGAAGCCGCATTGCGGTGACAGCGCAAGCTGATCGAGGGGCACGAACTTCGCCGCCTCGTCGATGCGGCGCTTGATCGTATCCTTGGATTCGAGCTTACCGGTCTTGGTGGTGACGAGGCCGAGCACCACGATCTTGCCCTTGGGAACCAGCCGCAGCGGCTCGAACCCACCGGCGCGCTCGGAGTCGTATTCCATGAAATAGCCGTGCACGTTGGTTCGGTTGAACAGCACGTCCGCCTCGGCGTCGTATCCGCCGGCACCCATGAAGGTCGATTTATAGTTGCCGCGGCACAGATGCATCGTGACGGTCATGTCGGCGGGAATGTCCGACATCGCCGCGTTGATGAGATCGGCGTAGAGCGGGCCGAGCTTTTCCGGATCGTCGCCGCGCTTCACCATCTGCTCCCGATACTTGGGATCGCACAGCATGGCGATAAACACCTCGTCGAGCTGCAGATAGCGGCAGCCGGCGTCGGCGAAGCCGCGCACGGCCTTTTTATACGCCTCGCCGAGGTCGGCAAAGAATTGGTCCATCGCCGGATAGACCTTCTTGTTGATCGGCGTCATCATTGGCCGGCCGTAGATCGCCGACGGCGCGGGAATGGTGATCTTCGGCGTGCGTTTAGTGTGCGCCGCAACAAACTTGAAATGCTCGACCATCGGATGCGGGCCGGCCATGCCGAGCTTGCCCGTGACCTGCACGCCCTCATTCCGCGTGTTCACGGCCGCGAACTTCACGCCGGCATCCATGATGTGCTTCTCGGCACCGTCGAGGCCCCACAGGAAGTCGAGATGCCACCACGAGCGGCGGAACTCGCCGTCGGTGATCGCATGGAGACCCAAGTCCTCCTGCCTTTTGACGACGCGCTCGATCTCGCGGTCCTCAATCGTCTTCAAGGCGTCCGGCGCGATCTCGCCCTTGGCGCGCTTCGCCCGTGCCTCATGCAACACGGCGGGGCGCAGCAGGCTGCCGACGTGGTCGGCGCGGAAGGGGGGCTTGGTTCTTTTCATCCCCAGACCTCTTCGGCGATCTCCACGATCATGCGGAGCTTCGCCCATTGCTCCTCCTCGGCAAGAATGTTGCCTTCCTCGCTGGAGGCAAATCCGCATTGCGGCGAGAGACAAAGCTGGTCGAGGGGGACGAACTTCGCCGCCTCGTCAATGCGGCGCTTGATCTCGTCCTTGGACTCGAGCGTGCCGGTCTTCGAAGTAACGAGACCCAGCACCACCTGCTTGCCCTTCGGCACGAACCGCAGCGGCTCGAAGCCGCCGGCGCGGTCGGAGTCGTACTCCATGAAATAGCCGTGCACGTTGATGGTGTTGAACAGCGTTTCCGCCACCGGCTCGTAGCCGCCCGAAGCGATGAAGGTCGAGCGGAAGTTTCCGCGGCACAGATGCATGGTGATGGTCATGTCGTCGGGAATGTCCGACATCGCCGCGTTGATCATCCGGGCGTAGGCGGCCGGCAATTCCTCGGGATTCTCGCCGCGGTCGCGCACCTGCTGGATCAGCTTCGGATCACAGAGATAGGTCAAGTTGACCTCGTCGAGCTGCAGATAGCGGCAGCCAGCGTCGGCGAAAGCCCGCACCACCTTGCGGTAGGTCTGGCCGAGATCGCGATAAAAATCCTCCATGTCGGGATAGATCGACGCCGGCACGGCATCGCGGCCGTCGCGGAAGTGCACCGCCGACGGCGACGGAATCGTCATCTTCGGCGTCTGCCGGGTGTGCGCCTTCAGGAACTTGTAGTGCTCGATCATCGGGTGGGTGTCGAAGTCGCCGAGCTTGCGCGCCACGCGGATGAGGTCTTGCTTCGGCTGCACGCCGCCCTGGAAGGCGACCTTGCGCGTGCCCTTGTATGTCTCGATGCCCGGCAGCGCCGCGATAAAATCAATCTGCCATGACTTGCGGCGGTTCTCACCGTCGGTGATGGATTTCAAGCCCACCTCCTCCTGCTTGCCGATCAGGGCTTCTATCTCGCGGTCCTCGATCGCTTTCAACTGCTCGGCCGTGATCTCGTCGCGCTCCCTTTTCGCGCGCGCCTCCTTCAGCGCCGCAGAGCGCAGCAGGCTACCGACGTGATCGGCGCGGAAGGGCGGCTTGGCGCGTTGCACGGAGTTATTTCCCCCACACTTCGTCGGCAAGTTCCACGATCATCCGCAGCTTCGCCCACTGCTCATCCTCGGCCAGGATGTTGCCCTCTTCGGTGGAAGCGAAGCCGCATTGCGGCGAGAGACAAAGCTGATCGAGCGAAATGTATTTCGACGCCTCTTCGATGCGGCGCTTGAGCTCATCCCTGGATTCGAGCGTACCGGATTTCGAGGTGACGAGGCCGAGTACCACCGTCTTGCCCTTGGGCACGAAGCGCAGCGGCTCGAAGCCACCGGCGCGGTCGCTATCGTATTCCATGAAATAGGCCTGGATGTTGATCCCGTTGAACAGGACTTCCGCCACCGGCTCGTAGCCGCCCGAGGCGACGAACGTGGACTGGAAGTTGCCGCGGCAAAGATGCATCGCGGTCATCATGTCCGGCGGCGCGTCGGAGATCGCCGCGTTGATCATCCTGGCATACTCGTGCGGCAGCTTGGCCGGATCGTCACCGCGCTCGGTGACCTGCTGGCGCAGGGCGGGATCGCAAAGATATGTGAAGTTCACCTCGTCAAGCTGGATGTAGCGGCAGCCGGCGTCGGCGAAGGCGCGCACCGCCTTGCGGTAGCTCTCCCCGAGATCGCGGTAGAAATCGGCCATGTCGGGATAGATTGCTTCCGGCACCGCCGAACGGCCGTAGCGGAAATGCAGCGACGACGGCGACGGGATGGTCATCTTCGGCGTCTGCCCGGTGTGCGACTGAACGAACTTGAAATGCTCGATCATCGGATGGGTCGAGTAGGAACCCAGCTTCCCGATCACCCGCAGCATCATCGGCTTGGGCTGCTTGCCCTGAAACTTGATCTTGCGCTCGCCGAGATAGGCTTCGACACCGTCGAGCTTGCCCAGAAAATCGTAGTTCCAGAACGCGCGGCGGTATTCGCCGTCGGTGATCGACTTCAATCCCACCGCTTCCTGCTTCTTGATGATCGCTTCGATCTCGCGATCCTCGACAGCCTTCAGCTGCCCGGCGGTGATCTCATTTTTCCCGCGCTTCGCACGCGCACCCTTTAATGCGGACGAACGCAGCAGGCTGCCGACCTGGTCGGCGCGGAACGGAGGCTTGGCACGCTGCACTTCTATTGCACTCCTACAGTTGCTCCGTCATGGCCGGGCTCGTCCCGGCCATCCCGATTCCCATGGCACGGTCGTGCCAGTTAAATCGGGATCACCGGGTCTCGCGCCTTCGGCGCGGCCCGGTGATGACGACGGTGTATTGGATCACCGCCCCCAGACTTCCTCGGCCAACTCCACGATCATCCGGAGCTTCGCCCATTGCTCGTCCTCGGCCAGCACGTTGCCTTCCTCGGTGGAGGCAAAGCCGCATTGCGGCGACAGCGCGAGCTGGTCGAGCGCGACATATTTGGTGGCCTCGTCGATCCGCCGCTTGATGGAGTCCTTGCTTTCGAGCTTGCCGCTCTTGGAGGTAACGACGCCGAGCACGACGATCTTGTTGCCCTTCGGGATAAAGCGCAGCGGCTCGAATCCGCCGGCGCGGTCGCTGTCGTATTCGAGGAAATAGCCGTCGAGCTTGACCTCGCCCAGGAGCCGCTCGGCGATCGGCTCATAGCCGCCGCTGGCGATGAAGGTCGAGCGGAAGTTTCCGCGGCACGAGTGCAGCGTGACCACCATGTCGGCAGGCTTGCCCTCGAGCGCCTTGTTGGTCATCGCGGCGTATTTGGCCGGCAGCGAATCCGGATCGTCGCCGCGGCCGCGCGACCTCTCGCGCTCGCCCGGATCGCACATCATCGACCAGGCGGTGTCGTCCATCTGCAGATAGCGGCAGCCGGCGTCGTAGAACGCGCGGATCGCCTTCTGATAGGCCTTGGCGACGTCGTCGAAGTAGGCGTCGAGCTCGGGATAAATCTTCTTGCTGATCGACGGCCGGCCCTGCCGGAAGTGCAGCGTGCTCGGCGCCGGAATCGTCATCTTCGGCGTCACCCTGGTGTGCGCCTTCAGGAACTTGAAGTGATCGGCATGCGGATGGGTGCTGAAGCCAACCTTGTCGATGACCCGAACGCTCTCTGCCTTGGTCGTGACGCCGGCAAACTTGATGCCCTCGCCGACCGTGTACATCTCCACGCCGTCAAGATCCTTGTAGAAGTCGAACTGCCACCACGAGCGGCGGAACTCGCCGTCGGTCGCGAGTTGCAGGCCGACCTCCTCCTGCTTCTTGATGATCGTCTCGATCTCGCGGTCTTCGACCGCCTTCAATTGCGCGGCGGTGATCTCGCCCTTGGCGTGCTTCGCGCGCGCGTCCTTCAAGGGCGCTGTTCGCAACAGGCTGCCTACATGGTCGGCGCGGAACGGGGCTTTGGTGCGTTTCATGACCATCTCCACTTGCTTGTCCTAGACGCGGTGCAGCGCGATGCGGTGCACCGCTGATCCGGGACCCCGGTTGTTTGCCTATAGGAAGAACCGGAGTCCCGGGTCTGCGGCGCGTCATTTCATGCCGCGCCGCGCCCGGGACACGAAGCCCTACTTCCCCCAAATCTCTTCCGCGACCTCGACCACCTCGCGCATCTTCGCCCACTGCTGCTCCTCGGTCAGCACGTTGCCCTCCTCGGTCGAGGCGAAGCCGCATTGCGGGCTCAGCGCCAGTTGCTCGAGCGGGACGAACTTCGATGCCTCGTCGATGCGGCGCTTGACCGTGTCCTTGCTCTCCAGCGTGCCGCTCTTGGAGGTAATGACACCGACCACCGCGATCTTCTTGCCCTTCGGCAGAAAGCGCAGTGGCTCGAATCCGCCGGCGCGCTCGCTGTCGTATTCGAGGAAGTAGCCATCGTAGTTGCATCCGGCGAGCATCTTCTCGGCCACCGGCTCGTAGCCGCCCGACGAAATCCAGGTCGAGCGGAAGTTGCCGCGGCAGACATGGGTGGTGATGACCATGTCGGCGGGCTTGTCCTTGATGGAGTCGTTGATGACGCGTGTGTAGTCGTCGGCGATCGTCGCGACATTCATGCCGCGCTCCTTCGCCTTCTTCATCTCGACGTCGGAGCAGAGATAAGCCCAGGCGGTATCGTCAAACTGCAGATAGCGGCATCCGGCGTCGTAGAACGCCTTCACCGCCTTGCGATACGCCGCCGAGAGATCGGAGAAGATCGCGTCGCGGTCCGCATACACCTTCTTATCGACCGAGCCGGGCTCCAGGCGGAAATGCATCACCGTCGGCGACGGGATGCACATCTTCGGCATCACCTTGGTGTTCGCCTTCAGAAACTTGAAATGCTCCAGCATCGGGTGATTGGTGAAGTCGATCTTGCCCGTGACGCGGATGCTCTTGGGCTTAGTCTGCACGCCCTGGAACTGGATGCCGTGGTCGAGCTCGTAGATCTCGACATTGTCGAGCCCGTCATAGAAGTCGAAGTGCCAGAACATGCGGCGGTACTCGCCGTCGGTCGCGCATTGCAGACCGACCTCTTCCTGCCTCTTGATGACCTTCGGGATTTCCTGATCCTCGAACTTTTTCAGATCGGCCGCGCTGATCTGGCCCTTGTCGCGCTTCGCACGCGCCTCGGTGATCGCGGCTGTGCGCAGATAGCTCCCGACATGGTCGGCGCGAAAGGGGGACGTGATTCTTTTCATTGGAACGTCTCCTCACTCGAAGTCTTGTTGCGTGCGTTGGACAAAGCATCGCACGGGCGCCAGTCAGTGGTCGAGAAGGAGCCCTCTCGTCAACCCTCGCGGCCGCAGACCCGCCGCGTGGCGCCGGGCATCGCGAGGTGGGACGCCTCCCATTGCCACCTGAAGATAGGAAGGGGCCCCCGGAGGGAAGTGCCATATTTCGCGGCAAAATGCGCTGAAACGCCGCGCCGCAGCGATCCCGCTCGCTTGCGATGGTTCGCGCTTTCGCCCTAATATCCGTGCCGAAACCGGCCGAGCGTCAACGGCGCCGGTTCAAGCACTTCGGGAGAGATTTCAATGATCAAACGCATTCTCGCTGCATCGGCCGCGCTTGCCTTGTCGGCCGCGCTGGCACAGGCGCAGTCGGTCAAAATCGGCCTGGTTGCACCGTTCACCGGCATCGGCGCCGAACTCGGACAGCAGATCGACCGCGGCGTGGAGCAGTATCTCAAGCTAAACGCCGACAAGATCAAGCCGCTGCAGCTCAAGATCATCAAGCGCGACGACAAGAACCCGTCTGGCGCCGATTCCAAGATCGCGGTGCAGGAGCTGCTGACCCAGGAGAACGTCGACGCGCTGGCCGGCTGGATCTATTCGCCGAACGCCATCGCCTCCGCACCGGTCGTGACGGCCGGCAAGAAGCTCGCCGTCATCATGAACGCCGGCACCGCGCACATCACCACCATGTCGCCGTACTTCGTGCGCACCTCGTTCAGCATGTGGCACGCCGGCTACGCGATGGGCGAAGCGGCCGCCAAGCAGCTCAAGGCCAAGACCGCGATCGTCGGCTACTCCGACTTCCCGCCCGGCAAGGACAGCCTCGCAGCGTTCAAGCGCTCGTTCGAGGCCAATGGCGGCAAGGTGATCGACGAAATCCCGATGGGCGGCGCCGGCCAGGTGCCGGACTTCACGCCGTTCCTGCAGCGCGCCAAGGACAAGAAGCCGGACGTGCTGTTCGTCTTCGTGCCGGCCGGCGACCACGCGCTGGCGGTGACCAAGACCTACGGCGCGCTCGGCATGAAGGATGCCGGCATCAAGCTTATCGGCCCGGGCGACATCACCCAGGACATCAAGCTGCAGGCGATGGGCGACGCGGCGGTCGGCCTCATCACCATGCACCACTACAACGCCGACCTCGACAACGCCGAGAACAAGAAGTTCGTCGCCGCCTGGAAGAAGGACTACGGCCCCGACTCGACGCCGGATTTCATCGCGGTCGGCGCCTATGACGGCATGGCGGCGATCGTGCACGCGGCGCAAGCCACCAAGGGCAAGATGGACGCGGACGCCGCGCTCAAGGCGCTCGCTGGCTGGAAGTACAACAGCCCGCGCGGCCCGATCTCGATCGATCCCGAGACCCGCGACATCATCATGAACGAGTATCTGGTCGAGGTGGTGAAGGGCAAGGACGGCAAGCTGCACCAGAAGCTGCTCGGCAAGATCGACAACGTCAAGGACGCCTGCAAGGCGGAGAAGGTCGGTCCCTGCGCGCCGAAGAGCTGAGACATCCGGCGTATCAATCGGCAGACCGCCGCCCTCGAGGGCGGCGGTTTTGCTTTGGAGGCATTGGGAAATGCTCTAGTATTTCTGGCATCAAGCCGGGGCAACCGGCGGGGGAATGAAGCAATGAAGCGGGCGCAAATCACGGCGCTGCATGCCCATATCGGGCGGGCCTTCGCGTGATCGTGGAAATCGCCAACATGCTGCTCGGCGGCCTGGCCGCCGGCATGGTGCTGTTCATCGTCTCGGTCGGGCTGTCCGTGACCATGGGGTTGATGGGCTTCGTCAACCTGGCCCACGGCGGCTTTGCCATGATCGGCGGCTACGTCATCGTGCTGGCGATGAACCGGCTGGGCGTGCCGTTCGTTCCGGCGCTCCTGATCGGCTTTATCGTCACCGCGGCCGTCAGCGTCGTATTCGAGCGGCTTTTGTATCAGCGGCTCTATCGCGCGCCTGAGCTCGACCAGGTGCTGTTCACCATCGGCCTGGTGTTCATCATGATTGCGACGGTGACGCTGGCGGTTGGGCCGGAAACCCAGCCGCTCACGCTGCCGGACTCGTTGCAGGGCCAACTCAATCTCGGCTTCATGGCCTACCGCACCTACAGCATCGTGCTGATCGCGATCGGCGTGGTCATCATGCTGGGGCTCTGGCTCGGCTTCGAGCGCACCCGCATGGGCGCGCAGATCCGCGCGGCGGTCGACAACCGGCGGATGGCGGAGTCGCTCGGCATCAACATCACGCGGCTGTTCACCATCACCTTCGCGTTCGGCAGCGGCATGGCGGCGCTGGGCGGCGGGCTCGGCGCCGAGTTCCTCGGCCTCGATCCGCAATACCCGCTCAAATACCTGGTGATGTTCCTGATCGTCGTCGCGGTTGGCGGCCTCGGCCGCATCACCGGCGTGTTCTATGCGTCGCTGATCATCGGCGTGCTCGACTTCACGCTGAAGAAATACCTGCCGCAGGGCGGCACGGTGTTCATCTATGCGATGACGATCATGCTGCTGCTGTGGCGGCCACAGGGGCTATTTGGGCGGCCGGCATGAGAGTGCGAACGTGAGCGCGACTCCGGTCCGCAGCGACAATCCCGCGGCGCTTGCGCTGGCCGTGCGCCATCGTTTCCGCCTCGCGGAGACGCTGCCCTGGCTGCTCGCGCTCGCGTTCTATTTCGCCTTCCCGCGCTATCTCGGCTTCGGCACCGAACTCCTCATCACGGTGCTGTTCGCCATCTCGCTCGATCTCGCGCTCGGCTATGCGGGCATCGTCACGCTCGGCCACGCGGCGTTCTTCGGCGCCGGCGCCTACACCGTCGGCATGCTGGCCAAGCATGAAATCTGGACCGAGCCGGTCTCGGGCCTGTTCATCGCCGCGGCGGTCGCTGGCGCGGTCGGATTTGCCTCGGGCCTCGTGCTGCTCCGCACCACCGGCCTGACGCTCTTAATGCTCACGCTCTGCACCATGGGCCTCCTGGAGGAGATCGCCAACATGGCCGCCGAGGTCACCGGCGGCTTCGACGGCCTCGACAGCCTGCCGATCAAACCATTGTTCGGCATCTTCGAATTCAACCCGCTCTACCCCTATACGCAATATCTCTACGTGCTCGGCGTGCTTCTGGTTTGCTTCATCTTCGTGCGCACACTGGTCTATTCGCCCTACGGCCACAGCCTCACCGGCATGCGCGAGAACACGCTCCGCATGCACGCAGTTGGCGCGCCGGTGCGGATGCGGCTGATTGTCTGCTACACGATCTCGGCGGCGATCGCCGGCGTCGCCGGCGCGCTGTGGGCGCAGGCCAACGCTTACGTCAATCTCAGCGTGCTCGGCCTCGACCGCGCCGCGACCGTGCTCATCGTGCTGGTGCTCGGCGGCTACGGCCGGCTCTACGGCGGCATCATCGGCGCGGTGGCCTACATGGTGCTCGCGCACTTCCTGTCGAAGGCCTATCCCACCGCCTGGCAGCTCGGCCTCGGCCTGCTGCTCGTGGCGATTGCGCTGTTCGCGCGCGGCGGCATTCTCGGCATGGTCGATAACCTGACGCGACCATACAAAGAGCGTAAAGCACAATGACCGCGCTTTTGGAGACGCGCTCGCTCAGCAAAAGCTTCGGCGCGCTGCTCGCCACGCGCGACGTTTCCTTCACGCTGGAGGAAGGCGCGCGCCACGCGCTGATCGGCCCGAACGGCGCCGGCAAGACCACCTTCATCAACCTGCTCACCGGCGTGCTGGCGCCGAGCGCCGGCGACGTGCTGTTCAAGGGCAGCAACATCAACAACGTCGAGCAGGCCGAACGGGTCAAACTCGGCATCGCGCGCACGTTCCAGATCAACCGGCTGTTCCGCGGCCTCTCCGTGCTGGAGAACGTCTACATGGCGATCGCCGAGCGCGTCGGAGCGGCGCCGGACATGTTCCGGCCCGCCGGCAAGCGGCAGGACGTGATCGACGAGGCGATGGAATTGCTCACGCGGCTCAAGCTCGCCGACATCGCCCATAAGACCATTCCGGAGCTGTCTTACGGCCGCCAGCGGCTGGTCGAACTCGCCATTACGCTCGGATTGAAGCCCGAGGTGCTGCTGCTCGACGAACCCGCCGCCGGCGTGCCGAGCGCCGAGAGCCACATCATCCTCGACGCCATCGATGCACTGCCGAAAAGCATCGGCGTGCTGATCATCGACCACGACATGGATCTCGTTTTCCGCTTCGCCAAGAAGATCACCGTGCTGGTGCGCGGCGCGGTGTTCGCGGAAGGTTCGCCGAGGGAGATCGGCGCCAATCCCGAGGTGCGTGCCGTCTATCTCGGTCAGGCGACGACCCATGGCTAGCGCAGTCGAGCTCAGGGACGTGTCGGCCGGCTACGGCGAGACCGTGGTGCTGGAGGACGTCAACCTCGCCATCGCGCCGGGCGAGAGCATCAGCGTGATCGGGCGCAACGGGGTCGGCAAGACCACGCTGCTTTCGACCATCATGGGCCACACCACCCTGCACAAGGGCGACGTGCTGCTTTCCGGACGCAGCCTCAACCGCGTGCCGGTGTTCCGGCGCGCGGCGGCCGGATTGGGCTTCGTGCCGCAGGAGCGCGAGATCTTTCCCTCGCTCAGCGTGCTGGAGAATCTCGATGTCGGCGCGCGGCCCGGCCACTGGACCAAAGAGCGTGTGTTCGAGCTGTTCCCAAACCTCAAGGAGCGTCTGGACAACCGCGGCAATCAGCTCTCCGGCGGCGAGCAGCAGATGCTCTCGATCGCGCGCGCGCTGCTCACCAATCCGGGCGTGCTGTTGATGGACGAGCCAACCGAAGGGCTCGCCCCGGTGATCGTCGAAGCGCTCACCGCGGTGCTGCTCAAACTCCGCAGCGAGAGCGAGCTGTCGATCATCCTGGTCGAACAGAACAGCCGCGTGGCCTTCGAGTTCTCCGACCGCAGCGCGGTGCTGGACAAGGGCCGCATCGTGTATGATGGCGCGTCGGCCGTGCTGCGCGACGATCCGGAGCGGCTGGCGAAGATCATCGGCGTCAGTGAATAATGACGCCCCTATGAACCATTTCCGCCGCAGCGTCTTGTGCTTCGCCGCAACAGCCGCCGCTTCGGTTTTTCCGCCCATGGCGCACGCACAAAGCTATCCGTCGAAGCCGGTGCGATTCCTGATCGGATTCCCAGCCGGCGGCCCGAACGACATCCTCGGCCGCATCGTCGCGCAATCGCTGTCCGAGAAATTGGGCCAGCCTTTCAACGTCGAGAACAGGGGCGGCCGGTCCGGCAACATCACGACCGAAATGGCGGTGCGCGCGCCGGCCGATGGATACACCATCCTGCTGTGCGGCCCGGCGAACGCGATCGGCGGCGCGCTCTATCCGGACCTGAGCTTCAACTTTCTGCGTGACGTCGTCCCGGTCGCTGGCATCACCCGCGAGGCGCTGGTGATGGTCGTCCACCCCTCGGTGCCGGCGAAGACGGTTCCGGAGTTCATCGCCTACGCCAAGAGCAACCTCGACAAGATCAAGATGGCCTCGACCGGCAACGGCAGCTCGCCGCATGTCACCGGCGAGCTGTTCAAGCAGATGACCGGACTGAACCTCGAGGTCGTGCACTACGGTGGCGGCGGACCGGCCCTGAAGGCGATGATCGCCGGCGAAGCACAGATGATGTTCGAGCCGATGTCGGCGTCGATCGAGCCGGTGCGGAGCGGCAAGCTGCGCGCGCTGGCAGTGACCACAAGCGAGCGGTCGGCGGCGTTGCTGGACGTGCCGCCCATGCGCGAATTCGTCCCCGGCTACGAAGCGAGCGCGGTGACCGGCATCGGCGTGCCGAAGGGCACCCCGCCGGAGATCGTCGAGGCGCTGCACAAGGCGGGGCAACTAGCCTTCGCCGATCCGACGATGAAAGCCAAGCTCGCCGACACCGGCGGCGCGCCGCTGCCAGGAACCGCGGCGGAGTTCGCCACGCTGATGGCGGCGGAGACGGAGAAGTGGGGCAAGGTGGTGAAGGCCGCTGGGATCAAGGCGGATTAGACATGCGCTCGCCACTTGCGTGTCCCGGACGCGGTGCAGCACGAAGCCGCTAGCGCGTTTACGCGCGTCTTCGACGCGCTACGGCGGAGTGATGCACCGCTGATCCGGGACCCAGCTTCCTATTTTGCCAAGCAACCGGGGTCCCGGGTCTGCAGCGCATCATTTCATGCCGCGCTGCGCCCGGGACACGAGTGCGCGCCCTACGCATGCGCCTTGCGCTGTGGGTCGATGATCTTCTCCAGCTTGCCGAGCACGTGCATGCAGGGCAGCAACTGCTGCAGGCTGCCGTTCGGCTCGCGCTTCTCCTGGATCGCCTTGATGAACTCGCGATCCTCCAGCTCGATGCCGTCCATCGACACGTCGACCTTCGACACGTCGATCTTGTTGTCCTTGCCGTCGCTGAGATCGTCGTAGAACGCCTTGAAGGTGCCGTTGTCGCAGATGTAGCGAAAAAACGAGCCGAGCGGCCCGTCGTTGTTGAACGACAGCGACAAGGTCAGCATCGATCCCGACGGCGTGCGCGCGACAATGCCCATGTCCATTGCGATGTTGAGCTGCGGATGGATCGGGCCCTGCACCGCGTAGCAATCGGAGATGTTCTCGCCGACCTGATACTGGAACAGGTCGATGGTGTGGGCGGCGTGGTGCCACAACAGATGATCGGTCCAGCTCCGCGCGTTGCCGGCGGCGTTGATGTTCTTGCGCCGGAAGAAATAGGTCTGCACGTCCATCTGCTGGATCTTCAGTTCGCCGCCGACGATCTTCTTGTGGATGTACTGGTGGCTCGGGTTGAAGCGCCGCACATGGCCACCCATCGCGGTGACGCCGGTCTCCCTGGCGATCTTGGCGAGGTTCTCGGCGTCCTCGACGCTGTCGGTGACCGGAATCTCGACCAGCACATGCTTGCCGGCGCGCATCACCTGCTCGCCCTGGCGGAAGTGCATCTTGGTCGGCGTGGTGAGGATCACCGCGTCGGCGCGCTTGATGCCTTCGGACAGATCGCCGGTGTAGTGCGGCACGCCGTATTTCTTGGCGATAGCCGCGGTGGAGTCCTGATTGCCCCCGACCAGGGAGGTGACTTCCACGCCCGGGATGCGCTTCAACGCATCAAGATGCTTCTGGCCAAACGCGCCTTGGCCCGCGACACAGATTTTCATGGGATTTCCTCTTCTTGAGTATTGGACGAATCACTCTCGACCGTAATCGCCGGGCTTACCCCGGCGATCCCGATTCCCAAAGCAGAGCTCCCCTAAGCGAGATGGCCGGGACAAGCCCGGCCATGACAGAGAACGGGGCTCTGCCTGGGCAAAGCATCTAGCCTCGGATGCGTTGAATTTTCTGGCGCGCCGCGGCGCGCTTGAGCTTGGCGGGCACCTTCTTGCCGGCGGATTTTCTCGACGCCTTGACGCGGTTGGCCAAGATGATGTGGCCGACCGCCGTGTTGGACGCCGGCACGGTGTAGAAGCGATAGACCTCGTCCACCTTGTCGTCGAGCGCGCCACGCATGATGAGCCACATCACCATCTCGACACCCTCGGCGCCGGCCTCGCGCATCAGCTCCAGATGCGACAGGCGCGTGAGCTTCTTCGGATTCTTGGTGAGGTTGTCGAGAAAGGCGTGATCGAACTTCGAATTGATCAGGCCGGCGCGCTGGCCGCTGATCTGGTGCGACATGCCGCCGGTGCCGAAAACGACGACCTTCAGGTCTTCCGGATAGGACTCTACCGCCTTGCGAATCGCCTTGCCGAGCATGAAGCAGCGGTTTCCGGTCGGCGGCGGATACTGCACGACGTTCACGGCCAGCGGGATCACCGGGCACGGCCATTCCTTCGGCGTGCCGAACATCAGGTTGAGCGGTACGGTGAGGCCGTGATCGACCTCCATCTTGTTGCACAGCGTCAGGTCGAACTCGTCGAGGATCACCGACTGGGCGATATGGGCGGCAAGCTCGGGGTGGCCCTTCACCACCGGCACCGGACGCGGGCCCCAGCCCTCGTCGGCGATGGCGAATTCCGCCGCGGTGCCGAGCGCGAAGGTCGGAATGATCTCCACCGAGAACGCCGAGGCGTGGTCGTTGTAGACGCCGATGACGACGTCGGGCTTGGCCTTGGCGATCCATTCCTTTGACCGCTCGAAGCCCTCGAACACCCGCTGCCAGTACGGCTCCCCGGTGCGGTGATTGTCGATCGCGGCGCCGATCGCCGGCACATGCGACGACGTCACTCCTGCGATGATCCTAGCCACGGCGTTTCTTTCCCTTGCTGGCGGCCTTCGGTTTTGAAGCCTTGCCTGGAGTTTTGGATTTCTCGAATTGGCCCGACCGGCTGCGGTTGCCGTCGACCGGACGGCCGCCGCGCAGCATCAGGTCGGCGTAGTCCTGCTGCGTCGAGCCGGTCATCAGGGCGGCGAGATGCTGGAACGGATGGCCGTCGGTCGCCCCTAACTTGGCGGTGAAATAGATGTTGCCGCCCAGTTCAAGCATCCGGTTGTACCGGCGCTTGAGGATCGCCTCGCGCTGGTCTGGCGTCAGCGGGAACTGGTCGAGGTATTTCGCCTCGTCGGCCTTGAAGGCCTTGCGGTTCTCCGCCTTCATCAGCGACATGCAGAACATGTTGAGATGATAGCCCTGCCGCGAGCGGTCGGCGTCGAACACATAGGTGCCGGGGATGTCGTCGTAGTCCTTCACGACAATTTTTTTCGCTGTCATCGGTGCTGCTCCGGCCGAGGTCCGAAGGACCTGCGAAAAGGCTGATATATCGATGATATATCCACCGTCCCGAATCATTGCAACGGCGGGCGGTTGCCGCTGCTCGACCTCATCCTGAGGAGCGGCCGAAGGCCGCGTCTCGAAGGATGGGGTACAGGCCCGGAGAAGCCGAGATCAAAGTTCATCTAAAGCCCGGCATCTTTCCAATTCGGCTCCGGCTCTTCGGGATGGCTCTTGAGGCCTGCCCGATGCACGCCGGTGATGGCGGCGTATTCGTCCTTGTCGGAAGCATCGCCGGAAATCCCGACCGCGCCGATCACGTCGCCCTTGTCGTTCAAGGCGAGCACACCGCCCGGCACCGGGATGAAGCGGCCGTCGGAGGCCGCCGCGATCGCCGATTGAAACGCCAGGCGGTCCTTCAGCCGGTCGCGGATGGTGCGGCTGGAGATGCCCATGCCGAGCGCGCCGGCGGCCTTGCCAATGGCGATGTCGGCGCGGAGATTGCCCGAGCCGTCCTGGCGCTTGAGCAGCACGATGTGGCCGCCGACGTCGAGCACCGCGACGGTGAGCGGCAGCAGCCCCGCGTCGGTTCCGGCCTTCAACGCGCCGTCGACGATTTTTTCCGCCACGGCGAGCGGCATACTGATCTGCAGGCGATGGACGTAATGGTCCGCCATGTCAGGACCAGTAGAGCTTCATCGGATTATCCACCAGCAGCTTCTTCTGCAGCTCGGCGGTCGGCGCGATCTTCGGGATCATGTCGACCAGCACGCCCTCGTCCGGCGCCTCCTTCGGCATATTAGGATGCGGCCAGTCGGTGCCCCAGATCACGCGGTCGGGAAAGCGCTCGACGATTGTCCGCGCGAACGGCACCACGTCGTCGTAGGGCGGGCCGACGAGCGTGAATCGCTCCGGGCAGGTGACCTTGGTGATCCAGGTCTTGTTCGTGTCAAGCGCCTTCAGCCAGTTCTGGAAATGCTTGCCATTCACGCCCGCCTTCACATCCGGGCAGGCCATGTGGTCGAAAACGAGCGTGGTCGGCAGCGATTTCAGGAACGGGCCCATCTCGTCGAGATCGGCGTGCTCGAAATAAACGACGACATGCCAGCCGAGCTTGGCGATGCGCGCGGCGATCCGCTGCATCACGTCCTTCGGCGTGGAATCTACGAGCCGCTTGATGAAGTTGAAGCGCACGCCCCTCATCCCGGCGTCGTCCAGCTCCTTCAGACCCGCGTCGGTGATCTCCTCGCCGACGAAGGCGATGCCCCTGGCCCTATCGTTGGACGTGACCAGCGCATCGACCAGCGCGCGGTTGTCGGTGTCGTGGCAGGTTGCCTGCACGATCACGTTCTTGTCGAAGCCGAGAAAGTCGCGGCGCTGCCACAACGTGTCCTTCGGCGCGTCGCAGGGCGTGTACTTGCGCTTGGGCGCGAACGGAAACTTCGCCTCCGGCCCGAACACATGGCAATGCGCATCGACCGCGCCCGCGGGCGGCTTGTACTTCGGCTTCGACGGATTGGGATGGAACGGGATGTAGCCGGCACTCATGGGCACGTTGGATGTCTCCCTCATCGCCAAATCTTGGATCGCCCTGTCGCCTGGAGGTTTATCAGGGCCGGGCCGTTCGTCAAAGACCGGGAACCGTCAGTTGATCGCCGCGAGATTCGACATCAATTGCACATCGTCGAGATAGCAGACGGCCTGGTTGCGGCCGTTCTGCTTGGCGTCGTGCATCGCCACGCGGGCCGCCTGCAGGAGCTGGTCGAGGGAGCCCATCTGATCGGCATACTCCACGGCGCCGATGCTCGCCGTGGCTGACAGATGTTGTTGCGACGCGTCCGCGGTCGACGCTACAAGATTTTCCAGAATGCGTTCCGCCACCCCGAGCGCGTTGAGCAGCAGCGTTTCCGGAAGCATGATCGCGAATTCTTCGCCGCCGATCCGGCCGATATAGTCCGGCGCCCGCAGCGTCGATCGGCATACGGACACGAAGTGCTGAAGCACCAGATCTTCGGCGGCGAGGCCGTTTGCGTCGTCAACCGGCTTGAAATGAACGACGTCGATCAAGAGACCGCTCAAGGGACTCCGGTATCGCTTGGCCCGGGCGACCTCCGCCCCCGCAATGTCGAGAAACAGGAGCCGGTCGATGGCGCCGGTCAGGCTCTGCCTTTCGCCTGAATCGGTTTCGCTCACGGCAATAATCCCTACGCTCGTCCGACCCCCCGCAAGGCTGTTGCATCCCGACTGCAGGCATATGGGGATTGATCGCGCCAATTGCGACGCCTGGCCTGGATATGGTGGGCGCGCGACCGGAACCCGGGGCTAGACCCGCTCGATCGCCAGCGACACACCCTGGCCCACGCCGACGCACATGGAGGCAAGGGCGCGCTTGCCGCCCTGCGTCACCATCTGATGCGCCGCGGTGATGGCAAGCCGCGTGCCCGACATGCCGAGCGGATGGCCGAGCGCGATCGCCCCACCGTTCGGATTGACGTGCTCCGCGTCGTCGGCAAGGCCGAGCTGGCGCATGCAGGCCAGCGCCTGCGAGGCGAAGGCCTCGTTCAACTCGACCACGTCGAAGTCGCCGATCTTGAGGCCGTAGCGCGCCATCAGTTTTTGCGTGCTTGGCACCGGGCCGATGCCCATTACGCGCGGCGGCACGCCCGCCGAGGCCATGCCGGTAATGCGGGCATAAGGCGTCAGCCCGTGCTTCTTCACCGCCGCCTCCGACGCGATGATCATCGCCGCCGCGCCATCGTTCACGCCGGATGCGTTGCCCGCGGTGATCGTGCCCGGCTGGCGCACGAAAGGCTTCAGCTTGGCCAGCCCCTCCGCCGTCGTGTCCGGGCGCAGATGTTCGTCATGGCTCACGGTGATGGGGCCCGCCTTGCCGCCCGGCACGATTACCGGCTCGATCTCCTCTGCGAAGAATCCCGCGGCTTGCGCCTTCGCCGCGCGCTGCTGCGAGCGGAGCGCAAACGCGTCCTGGTCCTTGCGCGCGACCTGATAATCCTCGGCGACGTTCTCCGCCGTCTCGGGCATGGCATCGACGCCGTACTGCTGCTTCATCAGCGGATTGATGAAGCGCCAGCCGATCGTCGTGTCCTCAACCTGTGCGCTCCTTTGGAACGCCTCCTGCGCCTTGCCCATGACCAGCGGCGCGCGCGTCATCGACTCGACGCCGCCGGCGATGGCGAAGTCAATCTCGCCCGCGCGGATGCCCTGGGCGGCGAGGCCCACCGCGTTCAGTCCCGAAGAGCACAGCCGGTTGATGGTGATGCCCGGAATCGAATCCGGCAGGCCCGCCAGCAGCAGCGCCATGCGCGCGACGTTGCGGTTGTCCTCGCCGGCCTGGTTGGCGCAGCCGAAATAGACCTCGTCCAGCGCGGCCCAGTCGACCTTGGGGTGCCGCTTCATCAAAGCCTTGATCGGCACCGCACCGAGATCGTCGGTGCGCACCTTGGCGAGCCCGCCGGCATAGCGGCCGATCGGCGTGCGGATTCCGTCGCATATGAAGGCTTCGGGCATCGTCGTCTCCTCAAGCCACTCAAACATTTTTGCCGTACACATTGCTTGCGCGGCGTTTTCGTGTGCGAATTTAGGTGTCATCGCCGATGGGGTCAAACAACAATGCCGCTTCTTTCCGACCAGCCCATTTTCACCATCCATTCGCCGCTCGGGGGTATCCAGAGGCTCGGCAACACACCCTATGGCGAGCGGCGCATCATCAATATCCTCGGCGGCACGGTCGACGGCCCGAAGCTCAAGGGCAAGGTTCTGTCCGGCGGCGCCGACTGGCAGATCGTGCGCGCCGACGGCGTGGTGCATCTTCAGGCCCGCTACACCGTCGAGACCGACGGCGGCGGGCAAGTCCTGATCGACGCCGAAGGCTATCGTCATGGTCCGCCCGAGGTGATGGACCGGCTCGCCCGCGACGAGACGGTCGATCCAGCGCTGTATTATTTCCGTACCTTCATGCGGTTCGAGACCGCCGATCCGGCGGCGAGTTGGCTCAATCGCATTCTCGCCATCGGCCGCGGCGCCCGGCTGAAGGGTGCGGTGCGGATCGAGGTTTTCGAGGTGCTTTAGGTTTCGCTGAACCTCTCCGCCCTCATCCTGAGGAGCCCGCGAAGCGGGCGTCTCGAAGGATGAAGGGCGGCCCCATGCTTCGAGACGCGCCCTTCGGGCGCTCCTCAGCATGAGGCCGAGAAAGGGTGAGGTCTGGAGCAGTCAGCCCCGCTTGACCGGCCCGGGCGGACCCCGCATGACTTTGACCGGGAAACGCCCGGGACCATCGATGCGAAAGCCCATCAAGAAGCCATTCGCGCCCAAATTGCCGCCCTCGCTGACGGCGAAGCGGCGGGGCGGCGTCGCGATCCTGCGGCTGTCGCGTCCGCAGAAGCGCAACGCGCTCGACGACGCCACCATTCTCGGCATCGAAGCCTTCTTCAAGGCGCTGCCGAAGGACATCAAGGCCGTGGTCCTGCACGGCGCCGGAGCGCACTTCTCCGCGGGCCTCGACCTCGGCGAACTGACCGAGCGCGACGTCGCCGAAGGCGTGCAGCATTCGCGCATGTGGCACCGCGTGTTCGATGCGATCCAATTCGGCAAGGTGCCGGTGGTGGCGGTGCTGCACGGCGCGGTGGTCGGCGGTGGGCTCGAGCTCGCGGCGGCATGTCATCTTCGCGTCGCCGAGCGCTCGGCCTATTACGCGCTGCCGGAGGGCAGCCGCGGCATCTTCCTCGGCGGCGGCGGGTCGATGCGGTTGCCGCGGCTCATCGGCGTGTCACGGGTGATGGAGCTGATGCTGACCGGCTGCACCTACGGCGCCGAGCACGGCCAATCCATCGGGATCACGCATGTTCTGGTCGACGACGGCGCGGGGCTGGCCAAAGGCATCGAGCTTGCCGAGCGCATTGCCAGCAACGCGCCGCTGTCGAATTTCGCGATCATGCATGTGTTGCCGCGCATCGCGGAGAGCGACCCGGCGAGTGGGCTGCTCACCGAATCCCTGATGGCGGCGATCGCGCAGGGCAGCGACGACGCCAAGACGCGGCTGAAGGATTTTCTGGAGAAACGCGGCAGGAAGGTGCTTCGCGGGTGATCCATGGCTGAAGCGATGCGCGACATGAAGGCCGCATCCGCTCCGCTCCGTCCGGTGCGGCTCGGGCCGGCCGACGTGCTGCTCGACCGCAAGGCCGACGGCACGATCCATCTGCGCTCGCCGCACCGGCTCGAAGCCTATCCCGACCGGCTGACGCAACGGCTGGAGCACTGGGCCGGTGCCGCGCCCGACCGCGTCTTCCTCGCGCAGCGCGCCGCGGACGGTTCGTGGCGAAGGCTGACCTATTCGCAGGTTCTGTCGCAGGTGCGGAGCATCGCGCAGTCGCTGCTGCAACGCCGGCTCTCCGCCGAGCGGCCGATCGCGATCCTGTCCGGCAACGACATCGAGCACGCGCTGCTGGGTCTCGCCGCGATGATGGCCGGCATTCCCTATGCGCCCATTTCGGTGCCCTACTCGCTGATGTCGAGCGACTTCGGCAAGCTCAAGGCGATCGTCGAAATCCTCACCCCCGGCCTTGTCTTCGCCGCCGACGGCACGGCATTCGTGCGCGCCATCGAGGCGGCCGTGCCGCGCGGCGTCGAAATCGCGGTGACGGTTCATCCGCATCCGGAACGACCCGCGACCCTGTTCGCCGACCTGCTCGCGACAAAGCCGGCCGCGGCGGTTGACGCTGCCCACGCCAGGGTCGGGCCGGACACGATCGCGAAAATCCTGTTCACCTCGGGCTCGACCGGATATCCCAAGGGCGTCATCAACACGCAAGGGATGCTCTGCGCCAACCAGGCGCAGATCCGCGCCGGCCTCGCCTTCATCGGCGATGAGCCGCCGGTGATCGTCGACTGGCTGCCGTGGAACCACACCTTCGGCAGCAACCACAACTTCAACATGGTGCTCGACAACGGCGGCTCACTCTACATCGACGACGGCAAGCCGCTGCCCGGCGTGATCGCCGCCACCGCGCGCAACCTGAAGGAGATCGCGCCGACGATCTACTTCAATGTGCCAAAGGGCTTCGAGGCGCTGCTGCCGCATCTGCGCGCCGACGCGGACCTGCGCAGGAACTTCTTCAGCCGCCTCAAGGTGCTGTTCTACGCAGGCGCGGGATTGCAGCAATACGCCTGGGACGAATTGCAGGAGATGAGTGTAGCCACCTGCGGCGAGCGCGTCATTTTCATTTCCAGCATCGGCTCGACCGAGACCGCGCCGCTGGCGATTGCCTGCAACTGGGATTTCCCCCGCCCCGGCAACATCGGCGTGCCGGCGCCGGGCGTCGAATTGAAGCTGGTGCCGAACGAAGGCAAGCTCGAAGCGCGATTGAAGGGGCCCAACATCACGCCGGGCTACTGGCGGCGGCCGGACCTCACGAAAGAGGCGTTCGACGAGCAGGGCTACTACCGGATCGGCGACGCGCTGAAGTTCGTCGACGCCAACGATCCGAGCCAAGGGCTGCTGTTCGACGGGCGGCTGGCCGAGGACTTCAAGCTGGCAAGCGGCACCTGGGTCAGCGCCGGGGCGCTGCGCGCGCAGTTCGTCGATCACTGCGCGCCGCTCGTTCGCGACGCGGTGATCGCCGGCATCAACCGCGACGACATCGCGGTGCTGGTGTTCCCCGATATTGAGGCTTGCCGCAGGCTTGCGGGCCTTGCCGCCGACGCACTGCCCGCCGCGGTGCTGGCCGACACAAAGCTCCGCGACGAGTTCCGCCGGCGGCTCGATACGCTCGCCCGGCAGAGCACCGGCGGCTCGACCCGCATCTGCCGGCTCGTCCTGATGGCCGAGCCGCCCTCGCTCGACGCCGGCGAAGCAACCGACAAGGGCTCGATCAACCAGCGCGCGGTGCTGACCCGCCGCGCGGCGCTGGTCGAGGAGCTTTATGCCAGCGCGCCGTCCACCAACGTGATCGCAATCGACGAACGGAAATAACCCGCATGGATCCCAAAGGACACGCCGCCATCGTCACCGGAGCCGCCTCCGGTCTCGGCGCCGAGACCGCCGCCCATCTCGCGAAGGCCGGCGCCAAGGTCGCCTGCCTCGACATCAACCTGGACGGCGCGAAGGAGGTGGCGGCAAGAATCGGCGGCATCGCCATCCGCTGCGACGTCACGAGTTCCGACAACGCCGTGGCAGCGTTGAAAGAAGCCCGCGACAAAAATGGCCCGGCGCGCATCCTGATCAATTGCGCGGGCGTCGGCCCCGCCAAGCGCATGGTCGGCCGCGACGGCCCGATGCCACTCTCCGATTTCGAGAAGATCATCGCCGTCAATCTCACCGGCACCTTCAACATGATGCGGCTGGTCGTAGCCGACATGCAGAACGTGACGCCGCTCGTGGACGGCGAGCGCGGCGTGATCGTCTCGACCGCGTCGGTCGCGGCCTACGAGGGCCAGATCGGCCAGGCGCCTTACGCCGCCTCCAAGGGAGGCGTGGCGGCGCTGACCATCCCCGTGGCGCGCGAGCTGTCGCAGTTCGGCATCCGCGTCATGGCGATCGCACCGGGCATCTTCGCCACGCCGATGCTGAAGGCGCTGCCGCAGGCCGCGCAGGACTCGCTCGGCGCCTCGGTGCCGTTCCCCAAGCGCCTCGGCGAGCCGCGCGAATACGCCGAGCTCGTGCTGTTCATCCTGCGCAGCAACTATCTCAACGGCGAGGTGATCCGGCTCGACGGCGCGCTCCGCATGGCGCCGAGATAAGAGCGCGCGATGCTGACCTACACGCGAAACGCGCGCATCGAATGGGGCGACTGCGACCCGGCGGGGATTGTGTTCTTCCCGCGCTATTTCGCGATGTTCGATTCCTGCACCACCGCGCTGTTCTCCCAGGCACTGGGCATGAGCAAGTACCAGTTCACCCGCCACTACGAGTTCCAGGGCTATCCGATGGTGGACACCCGGGCGAAGTTCTACAAGCCGACCAAATTCGGCGACGACGTGACGATCGAGACCAAGGTCACGGAATTTCGCCGGTCGAGCTTCGACGTGCAGCACCGCATCACGCTGAATGGCGAGCTTTGCGTCGAGTGCTTCGACACCCGCGTCTGGGCCGAGCGCAATCCCGACGATCCGGAAAAGATCCGGGCCAAGCCCATCCCGCAAGAGGTGATCGCGAAGTTCGCGGGAGCGTGACGTCATGCCGGACCCCAAGCCCATCGCCTTGATCACCGGCGCCTCCGCCGGCATCGGCGCGGCGCTGGCGGACGTGTTCGCCGACAACGGCCACGCGCTGGTGCTGGTGGCGCGCCGCGCGCCTCAGCTCAAGGCGCTGGCCGACAAGATCGAGGAGCGCGGCCACGCCCGGCCGAACGTCATCGCCATCGATCTCGCGCTGCCCGACGCCGCCGCGCGGATTGAGGACGAACTGCGCGAGAGCGGGCTTGAGCCGCGTTACGTGGTCAACAATGCGGGCTTCGGTCTCATGGGGGCTGCCGCCGGCCTCGACCGCCGGCGGCAGCTTGAAATGATCGACCTCAACGCCCGCGTGCTCACCGACCTGTCGCTGCGCTTCGTCGAGAGCCTCGCGCGCCACAAGGGTGGCATCCTCAACGTCGCCTCGGTCGCGAGCTTCATGCCGGGGCCGGGGATGGCAGTCTATCACGCCACCAAGGCCTATGTGCTGTCGTTCAGCGAGGCGCTGCACCGCGAGCTTTCGCACCGCGGCGTGCGGGTCACGGCGCTGTGCCCCGGCCCGGTCGAGACCGAGTTCATGGCCCGCGCCGGCATCCCGGAGGATTACTTCCCGCATTTTCTGTCGCGCACCGCGCTCCGCGTCGCGCGCGACGGCTATGACGGGCTGATGCGAGGTAAGCGCGTGGTGGTGCCGGGCGCCGGCAACAAGGTGGCGGCGCTGCTGGCGCGTATGCTACCGCGCCGGCTGGTGCTAGGGCTCTTGCGCGCCGTCGCCCGCCCCGATCTCAGGTAGCCTGACGATAGGTCGCGTCTTCGGCGAAGCGGGTGAGAATGTCGGGGCCGCGCCGCGCCCATTGCTCGACCGGAATGGGCCCGCACACCAGCATCATGTATTCGTAAGGAGCCCGCATGTCGTTCGCCATGATGAACTGGTAGTGCATGCGGAACAGGCTTCGCCGCAGCTTCTTGAAGAACTCCGGCGCCAGCATGTCGCGGAGCCGCACCTTCCAGATCAGCGGATTGCAGCGCGTGGGGCCGGCGTCGACGCCGATGCCCGCCACCGGGTCGAAGTCGTAGAAGTTCAGCACGTCGGCCCTCGCCTGCACGTCGACCCAGAGGATCGACGGCTCGACCGCGATACGGGCGATATCCCGGCGCACCCGGGCGGCCGCGCGATGCACGCCGATCCCCGGCATCAGCGAACCGGGCGTCAGCAGCACCACGCGCGGGCCGCGGCGGCCGAGATCGGGATCGAGCTCGAGCGCGCGCGCCACCACCGCCGGCGCGGTGACGCCGCCGCCCGAGTGGCCAACCACGACAATCTCGTCGGCCGCGTTGGCGCGGGCGATCTCGGCGAGGCGTGCGGCGCCCGCCTCGATGCAGCGGTCCCAGCAGGACGGGTGCTCGCCCCGCGCGTATTCCAAAAGATACGACCAATGGCTGTTGATCTGCACCACGAAGAGCTTGTCGGCCAGCGGGCGCAACAGCCTGAAGCAGACGACGGCGGCCGCGACGCCGATGGCCGAGCCGAGCGCGAGCGGAGCGCCGGCATAACGCATCGCCAGCCACGCGATGAGCCAGCCGCCCAGCGCCGACGCGGCGAGCCACAGGATCAGCAGCATCTGGAAGTACGTCAGCGCCAGACCGTATCGATGCGAGGCGCGGTATACGCGGAACAATGTGCCGGTGAAGAGATAATTCAGCGCCCAGCCGAGCGCGCGCGGCACCTGCCGCCACAGCGGCTCCGCCATGTTGGCGCGGATCATCTGCTCCTGGCGAAGGAAATCGTAGCGGGTCGAGACCTGCCAGTTCGGCCCCGCGGCGTCGACGGTCCAATGCGCGAGGTCGTCGGAGTCGATCTGCAACTCGCCGACGGCGATCTTCAGCGGCCAGTTCTTCAGAAAGCGCCGGTGCGACCGGCTGAACAGATTGTGATAGCCCTCCGCACCCTGCGGGTCGTAGCCCTCGACATAGAGGACGTGCCGCCGCCGGACCAGAACATCTGCGCTGCCGTCATTCGTCGCAGCCATCGCCAGCCTCAGTTTGGATCGCGCCGCAACCGGTCGCGCAGCTTGTGGCGCTGAACTTTGCCGGTCGCCGTGCGCGGCAGATCGGCGACCGCCTCGAAGCGCCGCGGCTGCTTGTAGCCCGGCAGCACCTTCGACAGCCGCTCGCGCGCCGCGCGGGTCGCGGCCGCGCCCTCGGCGCCCGCCGCCGGCACCACATACAACACAATCTCGGCAAGCCCGATCTCGCTTTCGCCCAGCACGGCGGCGCTCTCGGCGACCGAGGCCTCGCCCGCCAGCGCGTCCTCGATCTCGGACGGCGAAATCCAGATGCCGGAGACGCGCAGCATGTCTCCGGTACGGCCGCGGTGATGGTAGAAGCCCCCGGCGTCGACGTAATACTCGTCGCCGGTGGCGAACCAGCCGTCCGGCAGGAACTGCTCGGCCGGCCGCTGCGGCGCTTCGCCGGCCCTGGGCTCGGCCAGGCGGTAGCCCTGGCAGATCGAGGGCATGCGCACCTCCAGCCGCCCGGTCGTATCGGCGGCGCCGATGCGAAGCTCCACGCTCGGCATCGCATGGCCGGACGAGCCGGGCTTCCGGCGCTCCGGTGCGTTGCCGATGATCATGTAGACGCACTCCGAGCAGCCGAGCCCGTCGAGGATCGGATGGCCGCCCGCCTGCTCCCATGCCGTCCAGATCTGCGGCGGCATGCGCTCGCCGGCCGAGACAAAATAGCGGAGCGCACGAAACGGCGCGGTCGAAGCGCGCCCCGCTTCGAGCAGCCGATGATAGACCGCGGGAACGCTGAGCAACACGGTTGGCTTGAATCGCTCCACGGTTTCGGCGACGCTCGGCGCCGTGGCCCAGCGCTCCAGCAGCACATTGCCCGCCCCCATCCGCAAGCCCGCGAACATGTTGCCGATCGCATAGGCAAAGTGAAAGCGCGAGGTCGCAAACAGGCGGTCCTTTGCGGTGCAGCCGAGCACCTGCTCATAATACTCCGCGCACATGCCGACGTTGCGGTGCTGATGCTCGACCGCCTTGGGCACGCCCGTCGTGCCCGAGGTCATCACCCAGAACGCCGCATCGCCTGGGCTTCGCGGCATCGGCGCGAGCGGCGCCGCGGGCGCGGACTTCCAGGCGGCGAGCTCGCGCTCGCGCCGGATCAGCTTCGTTTCCGGCGAGGCCGCGGCGATGGCGGGCGTCACCAGACCTTCGAATTCGCCGTCGATCACCATCATCGCCGGGCGGACGATCGTCAGAATCTGTTCCAGCTCCTCGAGGCTGGCGCGGCTCGACATCGCCACCGCGATGCCGCCCGCCGCCATGGCCGCGAGATGCGATGCGACAATGTCGGGCGTGTCGAGCATCAGCATGCCCACGCGATCTCCCGGCTGGACTCCCTCCCCGCGCAGTCCCGCCGCGAACTGGCTGACGCGCGCGGCCAGCGCGCCATAGCTCAGCGTCTCACCCGCGCTCAAGAGCGCCGGATGCTCGGGCCCCGCGACCTTGAGCCCGTGGAGCAGGCAGTACTCGACGGCATTCATTGCGGACGGCGCAGGCTCATGAAGCGGCGACCACTTCGATAACCTCGACCGCCGGATGCGAGGTCGGCAGAACGCGCGCGAGGCGCAGGCCCGCCTTGGCGAACAGCGCGCCGTATTCCGGCATGGTGCGCTCGCGGCCGCCGGTCAAAAGCATGACGTGCAGATCGAGCCAGCGGCCGGGACCCGGCGTGTCGACGGTCGGCACGGTCTTCTCTAGCACCAGCACGCGCGAATCGGGCTTCATGGCGCGGCACACGTTCTTGAGCATCTTGATGCATTCTTCGTCGTCGTAGTCATGCAGCAGATGCCGGAACAGATAGGCGTCGGCGCCCTCCGGGACGGAATCTAACACGTTGCCGGCGGTGAACGTCACGCCCAGCAGCGGCCCGCCCGCGCCGCGCAAGGCCGCGTCGACGCCCTCCTGCAGATCGAACAGTGTGCCGCGCACCTCGGGATGCGCGGCGATGATCGCGGACAAAAGCATGCCGTGTCCGCCACCGACGTCGATGATGTGCTTGAACTGCGAGAAATCGTAGGCCGCGACGATGGCCGGGGTCTCCGGCGCATGCACCTCGACCATCATGCGCTGGAAGCGCGCGCCCTCCTTGGGATTGGCGTGCAGCCAGTTGAACAGGGGCTGGCCCTTCAGCGCCTCGAACGCGATACCGCCCGCAAGCGCGCCGTCGAGGTGGCCCCAGATCTCGCCGTTGTATTCGGTGAGCAACTCGGCCGACGTGCGCATCGAGTTCGGCGCGTTGGTCGTGAGCGTCCTGCCGAGCGGCGTGAGCGTGAATTTCTCGCCGGCGCTCTCAGTGACGATGCCGCAGGTCGAGAGCGCGCGTAAGAGCCGATAGACGCGGTCGGTGACGAGACCGCGCGGCCTGGCGATCGCCTCCGCGTTGTCGGCGCCGGCTTCCATGGCGTCAGCGAGCCCCAGCCGCGCGAAAGTTCCGATGGCGTGCGTAACCCACAGGCTGGAAAGCAGCTGCATCATCTTCTTGTGCAGCGATCCGGAGTCCGCGGACGCTCTGGGTGGCTTGACGCTTTCGACTTTCAACGTCCCCTCCGGCTCAAAATCCGCGGTAACGGCGGACTGATGCGACGCACCAGCGGCGAAGCCATAGACCAACTGAAGCGGTGAATCCAGGGACGTTTTTCCCCGCAAATTGGCCGGTCCGCTTGCTTTACAAAGGTGCGGTTCTAAGGCTGAATCGGACAAAATTTGGTGCTGCAACCAACACCGAATTCCTGGGAGGAGCACAATGTCAACGTCACGAACGAACCGCGGCCTCGTACCCGCCGCCGGACTGGCTCTGGGACTTGCCGTCCTACTCGCCACCGCGCCGCTCGCGCAGGCGCAGGACAAGCCCGTCGAGCTCAAGCTGTCGCACTGGGTTCCGCCGACCCATCCGCTGCAGAAGGCGATGGAGGACTGGGGTCAATCGGTCGAAAAGGCCTCGAACGGCACGATCAAATTCAAGATCTTCCCGGCGCAGCAGCTCGGCAAGGCGTTCGACCATTACGACATGGCGCGCGACGGCATCGCCGACTTCACCTACGTCAATCCGGGTTATCAGCCGGGCCGGTTCCCTATCATCTCGGCCGGCGAACTGCCGTTCCTGATCGGCGACGCCAAGGGCGGCATCCGGGCGATCGATTCCTGGTACCGCAAGTACGCGGCGACCGAGATGAAGGACACGAAATACTGCTTCTCCTTCATCCTCGATCCGCTCACCTGGCACTCCAAGACCAAGAAGATCGTGGTGCCGGGCGACATCAAGGGCATGAAGATCCGGCCGTCGCAGGGCACCGTCGCGGCCTGGGTGACCCTGCTTGGCGGCACCAACGTGCAGGCGAGCGCCACCGAATTGCGCGACGTGCTGGAGAAGGGCGTGGCGGACGCCGCGAGCTTCCCGTGGGGTTCGGTGCCGCTGCTCGGCGTCGACAAGGTCACCAAGTACCACATGGATGCGCCGCTCCACACCACCATGTTCCAGTGGCTGATGAGCCCGAAGACCTATGCCGCGATGTCAGCGTCTCAGAAGAAGGTGGTCGACGATCACTGCACCACCGAATGGGCGGCGCGCTTCGCCGGCCCGTGGGCGGACTACGAGCGCGCCGGGCTGCAGAAGATGAAGGATATGCCGGGTCACGAGGTCTACAAGATCACCGACGCCCAGCTCGACGAATGGAAGAAGTCGGCCGAGCCGCTCCGCACCAAGTGGGCGGACGACGTGAAAAAGGCCGGCGGCAATCCCGACGCGATCTGGAAAGAGCTCACCGCATCGCTGGCTCAGTACAAGGCCGGATTCTGACGCGCCGATGTCCGGTCAAGTTTGACGGCGGCGGACATCGTCCGCTGCCGTCATCGTGTCGAGTGCAAGAATGTCCGAGACGGCGACCAGGACCGAAATGCCGAATGCCGGCGGACCTGCGCCGCGCTACTTCGCCGACCGGTTCATCGATTCGATCGAATGGATCGCCGCGATCTTCGTCGGCGTGGTCGCGGCCGACGTGTTCATCTCGATCATCCTGCGCTACTTCTTCAACGTCTCGATCCCCGACTCCTACGACTTCGGCCGGCTGCTGCTCGGCATCCTGATCTTCTGGGGCATCGGCGCCACGTCCTATCGCGGTACCCACATCACCGTCGATCTGCTCTGGGCCAACGTCAGCCGCGCCTGGCAGCGGGCGATCGACGTGTTCGCGACGCTCGTTCTCCTGTTGATCGTCTGCGTCCACACCTGGACGCTGTACGACAAGGTTGCCGCCACCCGCACCGACAACGTGCTGACGTTCGACCTGCGGCTGCCGACCTGGCCGTTCTTCGCCCTGGCGTGGTTCGGCGACGCCGCCGCGGTCGTGCTGATCGCTATCCGCACCTACCGGCTGCTGTTCCACCCCGAGCGGCTGGCGCCGCCGCCGCAGGTTCAGGTGATCGAATGAGAGCCCGGCGATGAGTGGAGATGCCGTCGCCATCATCGGCTTCGTGGTGTTGTTCGTGCTCATGCTGCTGCGCGTGCCGGTCGGCATGGCGATGGGCCTCGTCGGCGTCGGCGGCTTTGCCTATCTGGTCGGCGGCAGCGCGGCGCTGAAGAACGTCGGCCACACCACGGCGCGAACCGTGACCGACTACAATTTCGCGGTCATTCCGCTGTTCCTGCTGATGGGCGCCTTCGCCACCACCTCCGGCATGAGCCGCGAGCTGTTCCGCGCCGCCAACGCCTTCGTCGGGCATCTGCGCGGGGGCTTAGGGATCGCCACCATCGCCGCCTGCGGCGGCTTCGCCGCGATCTGCGGCTCGTCGATCGCGACGGCGGCGACGTTCTCGCGCGTTGCCTATCCGGAGATGCGGCGCTTTGGCTATCCGCAATCCTTCGCCACCGGCGTGATCGCGGCCGGCGGCACGCTCGGCATCATGATCCCGCCCTCGACCGTGTTCGCGGTCTATGGCCTGATCACCGAGCAAGACGTCGGCAAGCTGTTCATCGCAGGCGTCATCCCCGGCCTGCTCGCGGTCGCGATGTACATGATGGCCATCACGCTGATCGGCTTTGCGCGGCCGGGCTTCCTGCCGTCGGGACAGCGAAGCACGTTGAAGGAGCGCCTCGCGGCGCTGCGCGACGTGTGGGCGACGCTCCTCTTATTCGCCTTCGTGATCGGCGGCCTCTACGGCGGGCTGTTCACCGCGACCGAAGCCGCCGGCGCGGGCGCGGGCGGCGCGTTCCTGATCGGCGTCGCGCGCGGGCGGCTGTCGCGCGCCGACATCCTGCGCTCGCTTCTGGAAACCACCCGCACCACCGCGGCGGTGTTCACCGTGCTGATCGGTGCGATCCTGTTCGGCTATTTCCTCACCGTGACGCAGACCCCGCAGAAGCTGACCGAGTTCCTCACCGGCCTGGGCGTCGGCCGCTACGGCGTGCTGGCACTGATCATGGTGATGTACCTGATCCTCGGATGCCTCATGGACGCGCTCGCCATGATCATCCTGACGGTCCCGATCGTGTTCCCGGTCATCGTGGCGCTGGGCTTCGACCCGATCTGGTTCGGCGTCATTATCGTGATGACAGTGGAACTCGGCCTCATTCACCCGCCGGTCGGCATGAACATCTTCGTCATCAAAAGCGTGATCGAGGACGTGAAGATATCGACCATCTTCTATGGGGTCATGCCGTTCATCGTCACCGACCTCATCCGCCTGGCCATCCTGATCGCCTTCCCGATCCTCGCGCTGTGGCTGCCCTCGCATATGTGACCCCCTTCGGCTGCGCTGGCGTCAGAGCCGGTTGGCCCGCTATAAACGAACCACGCCTCCAACAAGGGACTGAAACCTCATGGCTGCACAGCCGCAACGCGCCCAGAGCAACGAACGCCCCCCGATCGCCGGAGAGGCGTTCCTGCGCGCGCTCGCCGACCACGGCATCGACTACTTCTTCGCCAACCCCGGCACCGATTTCCCGCCGATCGTCGAGGCCTTCAGCCGCGCCAAGCATTCGAACGCCAAGGTACCGCAGCCCTTGGTGATCCCGCACGAGAACCTCGCGGTCGCCATGGCGCACGGCGCCTATGCCATGAACGGCCGGCCGCAGGCGGTGATGCTGCACGTCAACGTCGGTACCGCCAACGCCATCAACAACATCATCAACCTCAACCGCGACAACATCCCGCTCATCCTCGCGGCGGGCCGCACCCCGATCACCGAAAAAGGAAAATTCGGCGGCCGCAACCGCTACATCCACTGGGGCCAGGAGATGTTCGATCAGGCCGGGATGCTGCGCGAAGCGGTGAAGTGGGACTACGAGCTGCGCATCCCCGAGCAGATCACCGACGTGGTCTCGCGCGCCTATGAGATCACCATGTCGAGCCCGCGCGGCCCGGTTTATCTCGCGCTGCCGCGCGAGCCGCTGGCAGCACCAATGCCGGAGCCGCTCGGCCCGGTGAAGCCGCGCTCAGTCCCCGCGCCGCCGCACGCCGATCCGGCGATGATCGCTACCCTCGCCGAATGGATCGCCAAGGCGGAGAAGCCACTCATCATCACGACGGCGAGCGGCGCGGACGCCATGGCGCCGCTCGGCCGCATCGCCGAGAAATACGCGCTGCCGGTGGTGACGCAGCGCCAGCGCATGGTGTGCCTACCGTCGAGCCACCCGATGCACATGGGCTACGACCCGCAGGGCCTGCTGCAGGAGGCCGACCTGATCGTCGTGCTCGATGCCGACGTGCCGTGGATCCCGAACGAGCAGACGCCACATAAGGACGCCCGCTTCGTCACCTTGGGCGAGGACCCGGCGTTCCGCCGCTATCCGATGCGGAGCTTCCCGAGCGATCTCGCCATCACCTCCAAGACCTCGACCGCGCTGGAGATGCTGGAGCAGGCGCTGAGCAAGCTCTCATTCCCCGAGGCGCGGACGCAGGCGCGCCGCACCCGCGCCGCCGAGTTCAACAAGAAGCGCAAGGAAGGTCTCGCCAAGGCCTCCGCCGCGCCCGCGGGCGACAAGATCAATTTCGCCTATCTGAGCCGTCTAGTCGGCGAGGCCGTCGGCGACGACGCCGTCATCTTCAACGAATATTCGCTGATCCAGGAGCATATCTCCCGCGAGAAGCCGAACACCTTCTACGGCCTCTCCGCCGCCGGAGGCCTGGGCTGGGGAATGGGCGCCGCTCTCGGCGCCAAGCTCGCCGCGCCGGAAAAATTCGTGGTCGCCACGCTCGGCGACGGCGCCTACATGTTCGCCAATCCGATGGTCGCCCATTGGGTGTCGGACATCCACAAGCTGCCTATCCTGACCATCGTCTTCAACAACAGTCTCTACGGTGCGGTTCGCGGCGCGACCATGTCGATGTTCAAGGACGGCGTCGCCGGCGAGGACGGCGGCCGCTTCATGGCCGACCTATCGCCCAGCCCGGCGTTCGAGGCCGCGGTGAAGGCCCAGGGCGGCCACGGCGAGCGGGTCGAGAAGGCGTCCGAATTGCCCGCCGCGCTCGCCCGCGCCATCGCGGTGGTGAAGCACGAAAAGCGGCAGGCGCTGCTGAACGTCATCTGCCCGCCGTGATCTCTTGCTTCACCTCTCCCCGCAAGCGGGGAGAGGGAGCAGGGGCGCCCTGCCCAACAAACCACTCGACAAATCGCGAACCGCCGCCTTAAACAAACGCCGACCCTTGGGAGGAAGAAACATGACGATGCGCGTTGACGCCTATACCCATTTCATTCCGCAGCGGTTCTACAAAGAGGTGATGTCGGTCGGCTCCCACAAGGATATCGGCAAGCGCATGATGGGCGTGCCGGCGATCTTCGACCTCAACGTCCGCAAGAAGGTGGTCGACAAGTTCAAGGACTACAACCAGATCCTATCCTACCCGATGCCGCCGTTCGAGCTGATGACCAAGAACCCGGCGGAGACCGAGGAATACGCCAAGATCGTCAACGACGGCTTCGCCGAGATCTGCGCCAAGGACCCCGATCATTTCCCCGGCTGGGTGGCGCAGGCGCCGATGGCGGCGCCCGACGTCGGCATCCGCGAGGCCGCGCGCGCGATGAAGATGGGCGCGCTCGGCGTGCAGATCTATACGAACGTCGCAGGCCGGCCGCTCGACAATCCCGAGTTCGAGCCGTTCTGGAAGGCGATGAACAAGACCAAGACGCCGATCTGGCTGCATCCCTCGCGCACCGCGAGCTTCCCGGACTACCAGAGCGAGTCGAAGTCGAAGTACGAAATCTGGTGGACGCTCGGCTGGTCCTACGAGACTGCGGCGGCGATGTCGCGACTGGTGTTCTCCAAGATCATGGACCGCTATCCGAATCTGAAGATCATCACCCACCACATGGGCGGCATCGTGCCGATGCTGGAGGGCCGTATCGGGCCGGGCTGGGACCAGATCGGCGCGCGCACCTCTGACGAGGACTACCAGGCGCTGAAGAAGTCGCTGAAGAAGCGCCCGCTCGACTACTTCAAGGAGAGCTTCTACTGCGACTCCGCGGTGTTCGGCGGCAAACCGGCCACCGAATGCGGCCTCGCGTTCTATCCCAACGATAGGATCGTGTTCGCCTCCGACTGCCCGTTCGACCCGGAGAAGGGCACCTATTACATCCGCGAGACCTTGAAGATTCTCGACAACCTCAATCTGTCGAAGGCCAAGTACAAGGCGATCATGCACGGCAACCTGGAGAAGATCACCGGGCGCAAGCTGGTGAAGTGACGCGAAGCGTCATCCCGGGGCACGCGCGGAGCGCGTGAACCCGGGATCCAACTGAACGACAAGTCATGGCCGGGCCGCACCCCGGCCATCTCTTTTGGAGGCCTTGCGCGACTCGAAGACGCCCTGCAGGATTTGCCCCGGGACATGAAAGCCAAGCCATGAAGCGACCCGTGGTCGGAGTGATCGCAAGCGCGCAGCTGGTGGAGAATCGGTTCGCCGCCCAGCGCGTCGGCGAGCGCAACCTTCGGGCGGTGGCGGAGGTCGCGGGCGCCCTGCCGATCATGTTTGCCGGGACTCCGGAGATTACCGAGATCGGCGAATTGCTGGAACTGGTGGACGGCGTGCTGCTGACCGGCGCCCGCGCCAACGTTCATCCGAGCCGCTTCGGCGCCGAGCCGCATGCCCGATACGAGCCCTACGACACCGGGCGCGACGACCTGGCCCTGGCCCTGGTCCAGGCCTGCGTCACGCGCGGCGTGCCGCTATTCGGAATCTGCCGCGGTCTGCAGGAGATGAACGTCGCGTTCGGCGGCACGCTGCATCCCGAGATCCGCGAGCTGCCGGGGCGCGTGAACCATCGGATGCCGCGCCTGGAGAACGGCGAAATCCATCCGGACCACGAGGTCATCTTCGGCGACCGTCATGACGTCAGCCTCGTCAAGGACGGCGCCTTCGCGCGTCTGCTCGGCTGCGAGTGCATCCGGGTGAACTCGCTGCATGGCCAGGGCATTCTCGATCCCGGCCGGCGCGTGGTCGTCGAGGGCGTGGCGGAGGACGGCACGATCGAGGCCATTCGCATCGCCGACGCGCCGGGCTTCGCGCTCGGCGTTCAATGGCATGCGGAGTACGACCCGCAACGCAATCCCATCAACCGGGCGCTTTTTCAGGCGTTCGGCGAGGCGGTGGCGGCGAGGAAGCGCGCCACCTAGGCCGTCCCGTCGCGACGATTATTGAGATCCACCGTCG
>SHVN01000021.1 GCA_009694215.1 Xanthobacteraceae bacterium | reverse complement strand
GGGTCGCAAGCCCGACCAGGATGGTGCCGAGAACCATGAAAATCAGCACCAGCAACGGCACCATCGAGACCATACAGCGCACGAACAGCACGCTGATGCTCGCGGTCCTCACCTCCTTGGGAAGCGCGGGCACCTTTTCCGGCCAGACGATGCTAACGATGAAAATCCAGCCGCAGAACAGCCTTGTGCGGCGCAGCGCGAACATCGTCAAGATGGCTTCGCCTCCGATCCTCCGGCGTTAGGCCGCACCTCGGAATATCGGCTCCCCCGCCGTGTTATGCTTCTCGGAAATGCCACGGGAGGCGTCATGAACCTGGACCAACGCATCATCAACCTCTACGACCGTTTCACCCACGGCGGGCTCAACCGCCGCGACTTCCTCGATCAGCTCGGCAAGCTCGCAGGCTCCACCGCGGCGGCAGCGGCGCTGCTGCCGCTGTTGCAGAACGACTACGCGAAAGCGGCGGTCATCGCCGACAACGACGGCCGCCTCGTCACCGACCGGGTGGCCTACGACTCGCCCAAGGGCAAGATCAACGGCTACCTCGCGCGCGCCAGGGCCAAAGGAAAGCGCCCTGTCGTGCTGGTGATCCATGAGAACCGCGGGCTCCACCCGCACCTGGAGGATGTCGCCCGCCGCTTCGCGGTGGAGGGCTATCTCGCCTATGCGGTGGATCTGTTGTCGCTGGTTGGCGGCACGCCGGCGAACGACGACGCCGCGCGCGACCTGCATACCAAGATGAACCAGGACGACGCGGTGGTCGCCTTGGTGTCCGCGGTTTCGTTCCTCAAGAGCCACCCGGAATCGACCGGCAAGGTCGGTACGGTCGGCTACTGCTTCGGCGGCCTGATGGTCAACCGGCTGGCCGTATCAAGCCCCGAGCTCGATGCAGGCGTCGCCTATTACGGACGGCAGGTCCCGGCCGCGCAGGTGCCCAACATCAAGGCGGCGCTCATGCTGCATTACGCCGGGATCGACGACGGCGTGAACGCCGGCATCGCGGCCTACGAGGCCGCGCTGAAGGCCAACAACAAGAAATACACAATCCATCACTATCCCGGCGCCCAGCATGCCTTCAACAACGAGCTCGGCGCCGCGCGCTACAACAAGGAGGCTACGGACCTCGCGTGGCAACGCACGCTGACGTTCTTCCAGGAGAACCTCGGCCCGCCGCCCAAGGCCGCGTGATCCACGGCGACATCGCCCAACAGGACGCCGCTCCGGCACCGGGGCGGCGGTTTTGCGTCAATGCCTGTGGTGGTCAGCCGAAAAAATGCCGGTAGGCCGCCGACAGCTCACCGCTGTCGAGATTATTGGCCGCGAGAAACGCGCCGGTGCGCTTGACCCAGGCCTTCTGCGAGGCGATGACCTTCGCAAAGAACGCCTCCTTCGATTGCTCGGCGATCACCTTGTCCCAGGCCTTGAGCTGGTCCTGGAGCACGCTTGACGGGGTCCCGGCGACGCTGACGCCGCGCTTCTTGATCTCCTCGAAGTCCTTCGCGTAGCGGCCGTAGGCGTACCAGAGCTGATCGCTGGAGGCCGAGAATGCCGCCTGACGCAACACCGCCTTGAGCTCGGCCGGCAGCGCATTGAACCTGGCCTTGTTGAAGAAGACCTCGAAAGCTTCAGCTTGGCGGTGATGGCCGCCTGTCATGTAGAACTTCGACACCTCCGGCAATCCAAGCTGCAGGTCGCTGGACGGGTTTTTGGAATCGGCCGCATCGAGCACGCCGCGTTCCATCGCCGGCACGATCGCGCCGCCCGGCAGCATGGTCACAGCCGCGCCGAGCGCCTTGAACAGTTCGATGGCAAGATCGGAGGTGCGATACCGCACGCCCTCGAAATCCTCAGTGGTCCTGATTTCCTTCCGGAACCAGCCCAGCGGCTGCGTCAGCATGTGGAAGTACAGGAATCCGACGAGACCGAGCTTGAGGATGTCGTTGAGCAGCTCCTTGTAGAGCTCTTCGCCGCCGCCGTGATAGAATCAGGCGAGAAAGCCGTGGGAATCCCAGCCGAACGACGGCGGCGCCGCAAACAGCGCGCTGGCCTTGTGCTTGTTGTAGCGAAGCGCCGCAACGCCATGTCCGCCGTCGAGGATTCCGGCGTGCACGGCATCCGCCATCTGGAACGAAGGCACCACCGAGCCGACCGCAACCACGTCGAGCTTGAGCCGCTCGCCGGTCATGGCGCCGACCTTCTTCGCATAGTCGTTGGCGAAATCGTGGAACACGTCCCGGGGCGGCCAGGCGCTCTGGATTCTCCAGTTTACGGTCTGCGCCCGCGACACCTGCGGCAACGCCACGGCCGCGGCAACGCCGCCGGCCGCCAGCAGAAAGCGGCGGCCCGGCGCGAACGGTTCAGCGCTGGTTCGGTTGACCATACGCCCCTCTCTCGCCGGCTTGTTCGAGCGAAGCGCGATCTTCAGCCGGAGGCCCGGACGATATAGCTGATTCGCGGCCGTCTTCCGGCCAGCCCCGTTTCAAAATCGGGAGTCCGCCAGGTGCGCCCGGCCACTCAGCCGCCGTAGAGATATCTCGGCAGCCAGAGCGTCATGCCGGGCCAGAGATACATGATGATCATGCACAAGATCACGATCAGCATGTAGGGCATCATTCCTGAGAAAATCTGGTTCAGCGTGACGTGCTTGGGCGCGACGCCCTTGAGGTAGAACGCCGACATCGCGACCGGCGGCGACAGGAACGCCGCCTGCAGATTCACGAACACCAGCGTGCCCCAGAGAATCGGGTCGATGTTGAAGTGCTTCAGCATCGGCAGGAAGATCGGAACAAAGATGATGATGATCTCGGTCCACTCTAGCGGCCAGCCCAGCACGAAAATGATCGCCATCGACAGGATCATGAACTGCGTCGGCGTCATGTCGAGCGCAAGCACCCAGCTCTCGAGCAGCGCCTGGCCGCCGAGGATCGCGAACACGCCCGAAAACAATGCTGAGCCGACGAACAGCCAGCAGACCATCGCGGTGGTCTTCGCGGTCAGGAAGACGGCTTCCTTCGTGCGTTTCCAGTCGAGCGTCCGAGCATGGAACGCCAGCAGGAAAGCGCCCGCCGCGCCGACCGCGGCGGACTCGGTGGCCGTCGTTATCCCGAACAGGATGACGCCCAGCACCACTACGGTGAGGATGCCGAGCGGCATCACCGAAGCGCTCACGAGCTTGATGACCACAAGGCGGTCGGCGTCCAGCTTCGAATAGTAGCGCCCCATAAGGAGCGCCGCGCCGGCGACGATACCAAAGAACCAGTAGTAGAAAGCCGCGCCCGGCCCCATTTCGGCGGGCGTTGCCCCCCCTTCGCTCAGCGATGGGGTGCCCAGCTGCTGGATCTCCGGCACGACCGCAGCCGCGGTCGCCGCCTGCTGATGGATGACCACGTACCACCATACGCCCCAGAGCGTGAGCGCGATCAAAAGCAACGGCACCAGCGCGAAGCAGAAATTCTTGAACAGCATCCAGCCGTCGACAGGCTTGCCGTCAGCATCGATCGCCCGGGCCTTCGACGGAGACAGCAAGGCCGACACGAGCGCCACCGGCATGTTGGGCGAATATGCCGCCTGGAGCTTGCGCATCCAGTCCGGCACCGGCACCCTGGTCTGCTCTTCCGGCAGCGTCGGCGCGATCTTCGGATTGATCAGCGCCCAGCCGAGGATGTAGACGAGATAAAGAAACGACAGGAAAAAGCCGGGAAACATCGCCGCGGCATAGAGCTTGACGACCGATTGGCCTGCGACCGCCGCGTAGACGATGATCATCACCGAAGGCGGGATCAGGATGCCGAGAGTGCCACCGGCCGTGATGACGCCGGAGGCGAGCTTCACGTCATAACCGGCCTTCAACATCGGATTGAAGGCGATGACGCCCATCAGCACGACGACCGCGCCGACGAGACCCGAGGCAATACCCCAGAACGTGCAGACGATCAGCGTCGCAACGGCGAGCGATGCCGGAACACGCCGGAACGCGAGCTGGATCGAATAGAACATCTTGTCGACCAGTGCGCCGCGCTCCATCACGTAGCCCATGAGTACGAACAGCGGAATTGAGATCAGGACGTCGTTGGTCATGGCGCCGTAGGTGCGCTGGACCATCAGGTCGAATACGCGATTATGCGCCCAGCTCTGCGACGGGTCGTAGAACGCGATGAAGCCGAAGAACATGCCAAGGCCCATCAAGGTGAAGGCCGTGGCAAAGCCCATCATGATGATGACGACGATGAGGCCCAGCATCAACAGGCCGAGTGCGGGATCGCTCATGTCTGCAGATCCCCGCCCATTCCGCGCTGCCGCGCGGTCTCGTCGATTTTATGCGCCTGTTCGATCGCGACCTTGCGCGATTCCTCGTCGACGTGCTCGCTATGCGCCAACTGCTCCTCGATGACGTCGGTTTCGGTGACGTCCTTGAGCCGGCTCGGCCATTCTCCGGTCTGCAGGCAGACAACGCAGCGCACGATCTCAGCGATGCCCTGCAGCATGATCATCGCGCCGGCGATCGGGATGACCGCCTTGAAATGGTAAACTGGAGGGCCATCCGCCGTGACGTTGGAGTGCTCCGCGATACGCCATGAATCGACGGCGAAATAGAAGCCCGCGTAGACCAACGCGGCGATCCCGGGGATAAAGAAGACGAAGTACAGCACGAGATCGAGCGTGGCCTGGGTCCGCGGCTTCATCGAGCTGTAGAGAAAGTCACCGCGAACGTGGGCGTTCTGCGCCAGCGTGTAAGCCCCGCAGAGCATGAACAGCGAGCCGTACAGCATGTTGTTGAGGTCGAAAATCCACGACGTCGGCATGTTCATGATGTAGCGCTTGAACACTTCGACGCAGACGACGGTCATCAGCACGATGATCAGCCAGGCTGCGGCCTTGCCGACCCAGGTGCTGATGCCATCGATGGTGCGGAGAAGGCTCTTGACGCTCATATGTTGTAGCCGGTCAGCACGAGAGGGTCCCGATACGACAAGGCACCATTCGGGTCGCCCCTCCGAATGGTGCCTTGCCAGTTCAGCGTGCCTTCAGATCGTTAGATCTTCTTCGCCGCCCCGTTGGCGCCAAAGTAGTGATCGAACGCCATCTTGCGGTTCACGACGGTGTCCTGCTCCCATCGCATCGCACGCTCGGCGAACTTGATCTGAGACTGGACGATCTTCTTGAACAGCGGATTGTCCGCCTGCTTCTTCTTTACGACGTCGTCGTAGATCTCAAGCTGCGCCTTCAGGATGGCATCCGGCGTCTTATAGAACTTTACCTTGTCCTTGGTCTGCAGCTCGATGTAATCCTGCGAGTATCGATCGATCGCCTTCCAGGACATATCCTGGCTGGCCGCTTCCACCGCGTTCACGATGACTGCCCGCATCTTTTCCGGCAGCGCATCGTACTTCGTCTTGTTGAACGTGATCTCGAACTGTTCAGCATTCTGGTGGTAGCTCTGCAGCATGCAGACCTTGGAGACGTCGGCGAAGCCAAGGAGGCGGTCCGACGTGGCGTTGTTGAATTCGGCCGCGTCGAGCAGACCGCGGTCCATCGCCGACACGATCTCGCCGCCAGGCAGCGCGTTCACCGCGAGGCCCATGCCTGTGAACACGTCAATCGAGATGCCGACCGTGCGGTACTTGAGGCCCTTCATGTCGGCGGCCTTGGTGATCGGCTTCTTGAACCAGCCGAGCGGCTGGGTCGGCATCGGCCCGTACGGGAACGAGACGACGTTGGCGCCGATCGAGGCATAAAGCTCGGTGAGAAGCTCCTTGCCGCCGCCGTACTTGTGCCAGGCGAGCAGCATGTTGGCGTCCATTGCGAAGCCCGGGCCCGAGCCCCACAGCGCGAGCGCAGTCTGCTTGCCATAATGATAGACCAGCACGCCGTGACCGCCGTCGAGCAATCCCTTCGAGACCGCGTCGAGCAGTTGGAACGCGGGCACCACGGCGCCAGCGGGCAGCACTTCGATCTTGAGATCGCCGCCGGTCATGTCATTGACCTTTTTGGCGAAGTCGTTGGCGTATTCGTGGAAGATGTCCTTCGACGGCCACGTGCTCTGCCAGCGCATGGCGATCGGGCCCTGCTGGGCCTGCACCGAAGGCGCGGCAACCGCCGTGACTGCCGCCGTCGCGCCGGCTGCCATCAGGAACTTGCGGCGGCTGGCGATCTTCGAGTCCAAATTCTTGCTCATGAGTTCGTCCCCTCCCTGGGTTTAATGATGGGGCCGCGTGACCGCTGCCCCTTGTCTCTTCTAACCTCCCGCAGCGGCGATCTATTCCGCCAGGTTAGGCGATAGTTTTACCGCCTTGGCGATGTTTCACAAGCCCGAAGGCCTCTCATGAGGCCCCGATCCAACCTATTTTGAGCGACATTGGCGGGCCGGATCGCCGCAGCCGAGCGCGAAGAGCTTGGCTCTTCATCATCTGCCGTTGAATACCAAGTGTCTAAGTGTCTGTCCGGGAACATATTGAATCCTATGAATCATTTGTGATTCAAGAGTGGTGGCCTGGTTCGAGGAGGGTCACCGATGTGGACGACGCAGAACCGCAGACGTTACGACCGCAGCGCCTTGCGATACCCGAGTGACCGCTGGGACTATTTCTATCTGCCGTCGAGCCAGATCATCTTTACTCCGTTTGCCGCCCTTGGCCATCGGGCCGGTGCGCGCTCTGGGAGCTCATTGCGGTATCGCTTCTGTCGCTGGCGGCATGGCAATGGAGCCGCATCCTGTTTTGAAGTAGCTTTCGCAATCTTGCGCAGCTTTTCAATTGGCCACATTCCAGGACCGCGGCTACGCCGCCGCGGTCCTTTTCGCGGGATGTCGCGGCTACGCTGCCGCGGCTTTGGCGCGGTTCGCCGCGATCCGCGCATCGACCAGCGCGACCTGGGCGTCGATCGCCGGATGGCTCAGGCCCTTCTGCTTCGCAATGAGCTGCACCAGCTTGTCGGCCCGCTCGATGTTCGGCGCGCCGTTCTGCAGCGCGCGCGCCGCCGAGGCCGGGCGCACCAGCGACTGCGCGGCGGCCGCGTATTTCTCGAACGGCACGAGGTCGGCGGGATTGGCGCCGAGCTTGACGCAGAGGTCGAACACGAAGTTGTAGGCCGACTTCGAGGTCTCGATGTCGGTGTGCACCGCCTCCTGCGCGGTCCGCATGCCGTCCTTGGTGACGCAGCGGTAGTTGCCGGCGAGCAGCATCGACCACTTGGCGAGCGGCACGAAGATGGAATCGTGGACGCGCAGCTTCACCGGCAGTTCGATCTTCTCGCCGCCGCCGACGTCGAAGCGCACCGCGTCGATCTCCTTCTCCAACTGGCGCAGGATCGTGGTGCCATTGTCGTCATCGAACTTCGCCACCTTGAAGTTCGTCGGCAGCGTGACCATCAGCACGTTAACCTTCTCGTCCGGCGGGCGGATCGCCTGCGGATCGGGGCTGCACAGCGTCAGGAAGCGCGGATCGAAACTGTCCCACACGCGCGCGTCGGTGTAGGCGGGCTCGAGCGCCGCGTAGTCGAGGCCGGGAATGCGCTTCACATACGGCAGCGGCGGCATGTTCATGATCGACATGCAGGGCACCTTCGACTTCGCTACCGCGTCGAGCAGCTCGCGCACGCCCGGCGAGCGGTACTGCGGCTCCTGCATGGCGAGGCCGATGAGGTCGTAGTCCTTCGGATTGACGCCGGTCGCGGGGCCCGCGGTCACTTTGCCCGGCAGCTTCGTCGAGTCGAGAATCACCGGATCCTTGCGGCCCTTGACCGGCAGGCGGACGCGGAAGCCCTCGGCGTTGATCAGGTCGGCTTCGGCGGGGAGGCAGATGTGATGAATCTTGTGGCCGCCGAACAGCATTTTCGAAGCGAGCAGCGAGCCGTAGGCCGCGCCCAGGATCAGAATGTTGTATGGCATGGCGAAGTCGCTCCCTGTGACTAAAACAGAAGAAGGTTCAGGCGTTTGGCCACCTTCATTGACCGCAACATTATTGCCCCCGGCATCCCGATGCAATGCGGACATGATGTGCTAATCTCCGAGCGTTCCCGAACGCGGAGCCCGCCCATGAAAAAACTCGTGCTGGAAACCACGGCGCCATTCCAGGGGCTGCCGGAACTGGTCGCCGACCGGGAGGGGCTGTTCGCGAAAGAGGGGTTGCAGATCGAGTGGGTCGACCGCGAGAGCGACGACAAGCGCACCGACGTAGGCGTCAACAGCCCGAAGGGGCTCAATCCGTTCTCCAGCCACGGCAAGATGCTCGAAGAGGGCAAGGCCGACATGTACAACGCCTGCGAATGGGGCAACTACTGCCGCGTGCAGGACACCAAGGTCGGCAGCCGCCAGGTCGGACGGCGCGGCATCGTGACCTACGCGGCGATCGTAGTGCGGCCGGACTCAATCGTGTTCACCGCACAGCAGCTTGCGGGAAAAACCGTCGGCGTGCCGTTCTACTTCGGCACGCATTATCTGGCGCTGCATCTGCTCGAAGGCTTCATGCCGCGCGAGGACATCAAGCTCTGCCGCACCTCGAACGGCTCACGCCAGCGCTTCGACGCGATGATGCGCGGCGAGATCGAGGCGACGACCTTGACCGAGCCCTACGTGACGCTCGCCGAGAAGACGGGCTGCCGGCTCATCTGCGAGGCGTTCTATCACGGCACCGAGGTGGCCTCGGACCGGGTCGACGCCGAGACCTACGGCGCGTTCAACCGCGCGGTGCGCGAGGCGGTCAAACGCATCAACGCCGACAAGGCGAAGTATCTGCACTACTTCATCGACTATCACGCCAAGAAGGACGCCGGGATCGCGGCGCTGACGCCGCAGGACCTGCGCGCGAGCCGCATCGTGGTGTGCGATCCAGCGCCGATCCCGCTGGACGAGATGCAGCGCACCTACGACTGGCTCAAGAGCTGGGGCATGCTGGAACAGACCGCGACGCCGCTGGCGCTGGTCAATCTCCAGGTCCAGCAGGCGGCGCACACGGTCGTGGCGGAGTAGGCAGAGGCACGACCTCTCCACGTCATTCCGGGGCGCTCGCCAACGGGTCCGGCCCGCTTGGGCCGGCCCGATGACAGGCTTCGCGAACAAACCCGGAATCCAGAAACAAATTCAGCGCAAGCGTCTGGATTCCGGGTTCGCGCCTTCGGCGCGCCCCGGAATGACGTGGAGGTGCTTCCCCGTTCGCTAATTCTTCCCGTCCGGCGAATCCGGCGGAGCATCGCCCGGCACCGACGACGGGAACGGCGACGGCCGCGACGCCAGCGGCGTGACGGCGGGACCGGGTGCGGTCATCGGGCGCTGAGCGTTCGGCGCGGCTGAACGCGGCGGAAGCTTGGTCTTGGCCGCCCGGCGCTTTGGCTTCGTCGCCTTGGCTTTCGCCTTCACCTTGGCCTTCTTGCGCGCGGGCTTTTTCGCGGCGGCTTTTTTCTTGCGAGCCGGAGCCGCGCGCTTCTTCGCTTTGGGGATCTTCTTCTTCGCCTTGCGCTTCTTCGCCATGATCGTCCTCCGGTCGTCGCCTGTTAACTGAAGCGGCCCTTCAAGGGTTCCGGCAGCGGCCCGCCGGTCGCCCAGTCGATCAGCTCGACCACATGCAGCACCGGGATGCTCGTGCCGGAAGCGATCTGGGTGATGCAGCCGATGTTGCCGGCGGCGATCATATCAGGCGCGGTCTTGCCGATGTTGCCTATCTTGCGACCGAGCAGCCGCCCGGCGATCTCCGGCTGCATGATGTTGTAGGTGCCGGCCGAGCCGCAGCACAGATGCGCTTCGGGGATTTCCTTCACCACGAAGCCGCAGGCGGTCAGAAGGTCCTTCGGTTGCCGATGGACCTTCTGGCCGTGCTGCAAAGAGCAGGCGGAATGATAGGCGACGGCGAGGTTGGAGGGCTGGGCCGCGGGCTTCACGCCAAGCGCGGCCAGATACTCCGACACGTCGCGCGCGAGGCCCGAGACCTTCGCCGCCCGCGCCGCATAGGCCGGATCGGTGCGCAGCATGAAGCCGTAGTCCTTCACCGTGGTGCCGCAGCCCGAGATGGTGATGAGGATGGCGTCGAGCCCCTCGCCTTCGATCTCGCGGGTCCAAGCGTCGATGTTGGCGCGCGCCTTCGAAAGCGCCCCCGCCTCCCGGCCGATGTGGTGCTCGAGCGAGCCGCAGCAGCCCGCGTCCGGCGCCACCACCGCCTCGACGCCGTGGCGATTTAGCAGCCGGATGGCGGCTTGCGTGATCTGCGGCGCCAGCGCCTCGTTGGCGCAGCCGGTGAGCAGCGCCACCCGGCCCTTGCGCGGACCCTGTGCCGGATAGACACCCGGCTCGGTCATCGTCCCCGGCGCGCGGAGCGGCGCGAGCCGGGCGGCGGCGGCGAGCGGCTTCAGCCCGATCGCGGCCAGCAGCGGCGCGAACGGCTTGCCTATGACGCCCGCCACCATCGCCATCCGCAGCCTGCGCGGATAGGGCATCACATGGGCGAGGAACAGCCGCATCAGCCGGTCCACAAGCGGCCGCTTGTAGGTCACCTCGATATGCGCGCGGGCGTGATCGACCAGATGCATGTAGTGCACGCCGGAGGGGCACGTGGTCATGCAGGCGAGGCAGGACAGGCAGCGGTCGATGTGGGTGACGACCTCCGGCGTCGCCGGCGCATCGTGCTCCAGCATCTCCTTGATCAGATAGATGCGCCCGCGCGGCGAATCGAGCTCGTCGCCGAGCAGCACATAGGTCGGGCAGGCCGCCTGGCAGAAGCCGCAATGCACGCAGGCGCGCAGGATCGTGTCGGCCACCGCGATGTTCGGATCGGCAAGCTGGGCGAGGGAGAAGGTGGTTTGCATGCTCTAGTTTCTTGTCCCGGACGCGGTGCGGCACGAAGTGACACACCGCTGATCCGGGACCGTCCCAGACTCAGCATTCGTGACGATCCCGGGTCTGCAGCGCAACACTACGTGTTGCGCTGCGCCCGGGAAACACTGCATGGCCGTGCCCTGATCCATCACACACCCGCCCACATGCGGCCGGGGTTGAGCACACCCTTGGGATCGAAGCTCTCTTTGACGCGCTTGGTCACGCCGGCGAGCACGCTCTTCTGCGGCTCGAATACGTCGACCGCGGCGCGGGTGGCGGCGGACGCGCGAATGAGCGTGGCGTGGCCGCCGGTCGCCGCCGCAGCGCGGCGGATGGTGGCGGAGCCGGCGCTGTGCGACGGCGGCAGCGCGATCCAAATCAGCCCGCCGGCCCAGTCGTAGAAAAACTGCGCGCCCGGCGGAAGCCGTTGCGCGAACTCCGCGCCGCGCGCGGGCGTGGTCGAGACTCGCCACAGCGGCCAGTCGCCGACCGAGCCGCTGGCCGCGAACGGGGCGGCGTCGCGCACGCTGCGCCAGAGCTTGCGGGAGTCGCTTTCGGTAACGGCCTCCAGCGGGCCGAACGGCCGCAGCAGAGCCATCAGCGCGTCCTTGCGATGTTTCACCGACGGCGCGAAACCCTCGATGCGGAACGCGGTCGCGGCCTGCGCCACGTAGAGACCGGCGAAGTGCATCATCGCGCCGCGCGGCAGATGCGCCGCCGCCGACACGTCGCAGGACGACGCCATCGCAGCCGACATCGCCGCGTTGGCGTGGGTGTCGGACAGGCCGAGCACGAGCACCGTCGCCTCGGTCTCCGGCGCGGGCAGCACCTTGATCGTCACCTCAGTCATCGCCGCGAGCGTGCCGTAGGAGCCCGCCAGGAGCTTGCAGAGGTCGTAGCCGGTGACGTTCTTGACCACGCGGCCGCCGGACTTGAAGGTCTCGGCGCGGCCCGACACCGCGGAGAAGCCGAGGAAATGGTCGCGCGCGGCGCCGGCCTTGATTCGACGGGGGCCTGAGAGGTTCGCCGCGATCGCGCCGCCGAGCGAGCCCGCGTCGGGCGACCCGCCCAGGATCTGGCCATAGTCCATCGGCTCGAAGGCGAGCTGCTGGCCCTTATCGCTCACCAGCGCCTCGATCTCGGCGAGCGGCGTGCCGGCCCTGGCCGACAGCACCAGTTCCTCCGGCTCGTACAACGTCACGCCGCTGAGACCGGAAAGATCCAGCGTCAGGTCGGACTGGCTCGGGCGGCCGAGCGCGCGTTTACTGCCGCGGCCGACGACTTCAAGCGTCTTGCCCTCCGCCAGCGCCCAGCGCACGGCGTCCTCGACGTCCTTGGCATCCCGGGCTTTCAACGCGTCGGTCATCCGTTCTGTTATGCAACGGATCGGCGAACGCTCGCTAGGGGCGGCGGCACCGCAGCGGCATGCCGCTTACCCGCGCTGGCGATCGCTCTTCTTGCTGCGGACCGGACGCACGGAACCGCTGAAGTTCTGCGTGCAGAAGCCCTGACTGAGACGAGCCTCCCGGTTGCAGGCCTCGAAGGAATTGAACGAGCAGTTCCGTTCCACCGCGCCGTCGTTGTTGTTTTGCGCGCACCATGCCCCTTGGGGACCAAGCGGCCGGCCGCCCAGAACGCTCTGGCCCTGGAAGAACTGCGCCGACGCCGAACCGGCATGAAGACCGAGCGGGGCTGCAACGGCCACGACCGCAATCAGGACTGCAAGGCGCATCGGATTCCCATCGTTTCAATATCGTGCCGGACTGCGCGCCAACCTACCGGCAAAGAGGGTGAAAACAAGGCCGCGGCGGATCAGCCGACCGGGCGCTCGTCGGCGATCACCTTGCCGTCGTTCGGCAGCGAGCCCGGCGCAACGAGCTTCACCGCGCCGCGAACCTTGGTGACCGACTGAAGGGTGGCGCCGACCGCTTCGGCGAGGGCCGCGTCCGCCGAAGAGGTTTCGGCATGCAAGGTCATCGTGTCCTGCTCGGCCTCGCGGGTGACCACGAGCCGCACGCGGACGAGCCCGGCGTGGCGCCTGCAAATCTCCGCCACCTGCGCAGGATGCACGAACATGCCCTTCACCTTGGTGGTCTGATCGGCGCGCCCCATCCAGCCCTTGATGCGCGTGTTGGTGCGGCCGCAGGGCGACACGCCGGCCAACACCGCCGAGAGATCGCCGGTCGCGAGCCGGATCATCGGATAGTCGGGATTGAACGAGGTCACGACCACCTCGCCGACCTCGCCGTCCGCCACCGGATCGCCGGTGCCGGGACGCACGATCTCCAGGATGATTGTCTCGTTGACGATAATGCCCATAGGAGCGCGCATGCGCGCTCCGTCATCTTGAGTTGGCGCGCCCTCTGGGCGCGCTTGGGCTTCGCTTTCATAGGAAACCACGCCGGTCTCGGCGATGGCATAGCACTGCAGGACGGCGACGCCGCGCGAGGCGAGCTCCTGCCGCAGCGACGCGGGCAGCGCCGCGCCGGAGACGAGCCCGCGCTTGATCGAGGACGCGTCCTTGTTGGTTTTCGCCGCCGTGTCGAGCAGGATCTTGATGAAGTCGGGCGTGCCGAGATAGCCGCTGGGCCTGTAGTGGGCGATGGCGTCGAGCTGCTGCTCGGTGTTGCCGATGCCGCCGGGGATCACCGCGCAGCCGAGCGCATGGGCGCCCGCCTCCATGATGTAGGCGCCGGGCGTCAGGTGATAGGAATAGGAATTGTGCACCACGTCGCCGGGGCGGAAGCCCGCGGCGAACGCAGCGCGCGCCGCGCCGCCGAAATCGACCGCGTGGCCTTCCGGCTCGAAGATCGGGCCGGGCGACATGTGCAGGCGCCTGGCCTTGCCGGGCGGCGTGACGTTGAAGCCGCCGAACGGCGGATTTTCCTTCTGCAGCGACAGCAGATCGGATTTCCGCAAGAGCGGCAGCTTCGCCAGCGCCGCGCGGGAGGCGACGGATTTCGGATCGACGCCCTTGAGATGCGCGGCCCAGCCCGGCGCGGTCATCGCGCGGGCGATGGAATCAGGAAGCCGCGCGAACAGGTCGCGCTCGCGGGCCGCGGGATCGCGGGTTTCGAGAGTGTCGTAGTAGTCGGGCATTCGCTTCGTACTCCGTCATTCCGGCCGAGCGAAGCGAGTGCCGGAATCCATAACCACAACCGCATCAGAAATAACATAGACCGGGGTTATAGTACCCGGCACGCGCTCGCTACGCTCGCTTGGCCGGGACGACGGCCCGCTTACGCCAGCCAGCGCTTGCGCCGCTTGTAGTGCTTCACGTCGCGGAACGATTTCCGTTTGCCCTCGGCAACGCCGAGGTAGAACTCCTTGACGTCCTCATTCTCGCGCAGCGACTTCGCCTCGCCATCCATCACGACGCGGCCGTTCTCCAGGATGTAGCCGTAGCTGGCGTACTTCAGCGCCATGTTGGTGTTCTGCTCGGCGAGCAGGAAGGACACGCCTTCCTTGCCGTTGAGGTTCTTCACGATCTCGAACATCTCCTCAACGATCTGCGGCGCAAGCCCCATCGACGGCTCGTCGAGCAGGATCATCTTGGGCCGCGACATCAGCGCGCGGCCGACCGCCGTCATCTGCTGCTCGCCGCCGGAGGTATAGCCGGCGGTGGATTCGCGGCGCTCCTTGAGCCGCGGAAAATAGGAATAGACCAGTTCCAGGTCGGCCGCGACCGCGGCCTTGCCGTCCTTGCGGGTGAAGGCGCCGGTGAGGAGATTCTCCTCGACGGTGAGATGGGCGAAGCAGCGCCGCCCCTCCATGACCTGGATGCAGCCGCGCTGCACGAGCGCGTTGGGGGACAGCGAATGCACCTCTTCGCCGTCGAAATGGATCGAGCCCTTGGTCACCTCGCCACGCTCGGCGTGCAGCAGGTTTGAGATCGCCTTGAGCGTGGTGGTCTTGCCGGCGCCGTTGGCGCCGAGCAACGCGACGATGCCGCCCTTGGGAACCGAGAGCGAGACGCCCTTCAAAACGAGAATGACGGAGGAGTAGACCACCTCGATGTTGTTCACCGAGAGGAAGGATTTCGTAGCGGGATTCGCGGCAGGCGCAGACATCAGCCGGCTTCCGATGCGGATGGTTGGTTCCCCGCACGCGGTGCATCACGAAGTGGTGCACCGCAGATGCGGGGTCCCGATTGCGCCAGGGAAGAAATCGGGATCCCGGGTCTGCAGCGCATCACTTCGTGCTGCGCTGCGCCCGGGACACGAGGCCCTGACATCCGCCCTCGCTCAGCTCTCCTTGGAGCAGTCGCGCGGCGTGATCTTCTTGTCGGCTGCGTACTTGGCCGAGGCGTCCTTGACCATCGGGTCGAGGATCGACAGGTCGGCCTTGTAGTTGCCGGAGATGACCTTCCACTCCTTGCCGTCCCACTGCTGGACGCGCGCGATGTCGGCGCCCTGATGGTCCTGGCAGGAGAGCTTGATCGGGCCCACCATGCCCTCGAAGCCGAGCTCCTTGATGCGGGCGGCACTCAGGTCGAGGTTCTCGAAGCCCCAGCGCACCTGCTCGCCGGTCATCGGCTTGTTGCCGAACTTCTTCATTGCGGTGCGGATCGCTTCGGTGCCGAGCATCGAGTTGAGAATGCCGCGGTTGTAGAGCACCTGCGCGTAGTCGTCCTTAGCGACCGACTTGCCCCGGGCCAGCACGAACTTCTGCAGATCGTCGTGCACCTTGAACTTGCCGGCGCCGTGCTGGAGCATCAGCGCCTTGTATTCCTTGGACTGATCGCCGGCGGGCGTCACGTCAGGCTCCGCGCCCGACCACCACACGCCGATCATCTTCTCGCGGGGATAGCCGACCGCCGCCGCTTCCTTGATGGCGGTGGAATTCATCACGCCCCAGCCCCAGAGCAGAACATAGTCGGGACGGTCCTGGCGGATCGCGAGCCACTGCGACTTCTGCTCGACGCCCGGATGCGTGACCGGGATGCCCTTGAAGGTGAAGCCGTTCAGCTTGGCGCGCTCTTCCAGCGCCATGATCGGCTCTTTTCCGTAGGGGCTATCGTGATAGACGAGGCTGATCTTCTTGCCCTTGAGCTTGTCGATGCCGCCGAGTTCGTGGGCGATGTGCTGGATGGCGACGTCGGCCGCGGTCCAGTAGGAGCCTACGGCGATGAAGTTCCAGGGGAACACCGCGCCGTTGCGGCTTTCCGACCGGCCGTAGCCCATCGTCAGCAGCGGAATCTTGTCGCCCGGCACCTTCTCGGTCAGCGCGAAGGTGATGCCGGTGGAGAGCGGCGAGAAATAGCCGGCGCCGGTCGGGCCCTTGCCCTTGAGGCGCTCGTAGCATTCGACGCCCTTGTCAGTGGCGTAGCCGGTCTCGCATTCCTCCGGCGAGATCTTGACGCCGTTGATGCCGCCGTCGCGTTCGTTCAGCAGCGTCCAATAATCGGCGACGCCGTTGGCGAATGGAATTCCGTTCGGCGCGTAGGGGCCGGTGCGATAGACCAGCGACGGCAGGAACTGTTCGTTCGCCTGTGCCAGTGCCGGCTCCGCCATCGCCGTCACGCCGATCGCGGCGGCGGCGAAAGCCAAGGTGACCTTCATCATTTTTCCCTCCTGTCAGTCCGGCCTACGCCGGCGCTCTGAAGCAATTTTTGTCATTCCTGCCCCGCGTCGCTTCCATCCGCGCGGCACCGCAGGGCTTAAGCCTAGGCCCTCAATAGGGGTAAGGCCAGAACCGAAGCTTCTCCTTGCCGGTCGACCAAAGTCTAGCAAAACCATGGGGTTCGACGATCAGGAGCCAGCAGATCAGCGCGCCCGTGACCATGAACACCAGCAGCGACACGGTCTCCACCGAGACCGCGATGCCGAGCGCGTGCGGCACCTGGTCGAGCAGGATCGGCAGCACCAGGATGAAGGCCGCGCCGAGGAACGAGCCCAGGATCGAGCCCAATCCCCCGATGATTACCATGAACAGGATCTGGAACGAGCGGTCGATGTTGAACGCTAGCGGCTCCCATGCGCCGAGATAGATGAACGCCCACAGCGCGCCGGCGACACCGATCATGAACGACGAGATGGCGAAGGCCGTCAGCTTGGCATAGAGCGGACGGATGCCCATCAGCTCCGCGGCGATGTCCATGTCGCGGATCGCCATCCACTGCCGCCCGATGTTGCCGCGCACGAGGTTCTTGGCCATCAGCGCGAACACCGTCACGAAGATGAGGCACAACATGTAGCGCTCGATCGGCTTGTTGACGTACAGGCCGAAGAACGTCAGGTCCGGCGCGACCACCGAGCCGGACGAGGTGTAGTTGGTGAACCACTTCACGCGGATGAACAGCCAGTCGAAGAAGAACTGGGCGGCGAGCGTCGCCACCGCGAGATAGAGCCCCTTGATGCGCAGGCTCGGCACGCCGAACAGAATGCCGACGAAGGCTGCCATCAGACCGCCGAGCAGGATGCACCAGAACACCGGCAGCGGCGGGATGTCGATCGTGAAAATCTCCAGCGGGATGCGCACGCCGGTGCCGAACTTGTAGGCGCTGTAGGCGCCGATCGCCATGAAGGCGCCGCTGCCGAGCGAGAGCTGGCCGCAGTAGCCGGTGAGGGTGTTCAGCCCGACGGCCGCGAGAGACAGGATCAGGAACGGAATGAGGATGGCGCGGATGAGATACTCGCCGCCGAACGGCCAGACCTGGAACGCATCGAGCGCCGGCACGCCGACGAAGGCGAAGATCAGCAGTGCGCCGAGCGCGATCCGGTCCTGGCGGATCGGAAAGATCGCCATGTCGGCGGCGTAGCTGGTCTTGAACTGGCCGGTTTCTCGGTAAAGCACAGACGCTCCCTCAGATTCGCTCGATGATGCGCTCGCCGAACAGGCCCTGCGGCCGCGCCAGCAGCACCACCAGCGCCAGCACATAGGCGAACCAGTATTCGATGCCGCCGCCGATAAAGGGGCCGAGATAGGCCTCGGCGAGCTTTTCCCCGGCGCCGACGATGAGGCCGCCGACGATGGCGCCGGGCACGGAGGTGAACCCGCCGATGATCAGCACCGGCAGCGCCTTCAACGCCAGGAACGTGATCGAGAACTGCACGCCGAGCTTCGTTCCCCACACGGTCGCGGCGACCAGCGCGACCAGGCCCGCGACCAGCCAGACCACAAACCAGATCCAGTCGAGCGGGATGCCGACCGATTGCGCCGCGGCATGATCGTCGGCGACCGCGCGCAGCGCCCGCCCGGTCTTGGTGCGCTGGAAGAACAGCGCCAGCCCCGCCACCAGCACCGCCGCGATCACCCCGCCCCAGACGTCGATCTTGCTGACCAGGATGCCGCCGTCGAAGGCCTTGTCGAACAGGAACCAGGCATCGTTGGGGAACAGCGCCAGCGGATAGACGTCGGAGCCGAACAGCATCTGCGCCGCGCCTTCGATCATGAAGGTCACGCCGATGGTCGACATGAACAGGATCAGGCCGTCCTGGTTGACCAGCGGCCCCAGAACGTAGCGCTCCACCAGGAAGGCGGTGATCGCCATGATGACCGCGGCGAACAGGAGGCCCGCGATGATCGCCGCCCAGACCGGAAAGCCCTTGGCCACCAGCCAGTCAAGCGAGCGCACGAGCGCGAGCCCGGCGAGCAGCACCATCGAGCCCTGCGCGAAGTTGAACACGCCCGACGCCTTGAAGATCAGCACGAAGCCCAGCGCCACCAGTGAATAGAGCACGCCGGCCAGAAGACCGCTGATGAACACTTCGAGGAACTGGCCAAAGGCGACCACGCTATGCCCCCTCGCCAACGCCGCCCGCCGCAGCCTCATCCTGAGGAGTATCGCGCAGCGATGCGTCTCGAAGGATGGGCCGCAAGCTTATTGCCATCCTTCGAGACGCGCCCTTCGGGCGCTCCTCAGGATGAGGGCGGTGCAAGTGGCTTCGCCGAACAGTCATCAATGCGCCACTCCCAAATAGGCGTCGATGACGTCTTGGTTCGCCTTCACCGCGTCCGGCGTGCCGTCGGCGATCTTGACGCCGTGGTCGAGCACCACGACGCGGTCGGACAGGTCCATCACCACGCCCATGTCGTGCTCGATCAGCGCGATGGTGGTGCCGAAGTGATCGTTCACGTCGATGATGAAGCGCGACATGTCCTCTTTCTCCTCGAGGTTCATGCCGGCCATCGGCTCGTCGAGCAGCAGAAGCTCGGGCTCCATCGCCAACGCCCGCCCAAGCTCGACGCGCTTCTGCAGGCCGTAGGGCAGCCGCGCCACCGGAACCTTGCGGATCGCCTGAATCTCAAGGAAGTCGATGATCTCCTCGACCCGGCGGCGGTGCTCGATCTCTTCCGTCAGCGCCGGGCCGACGCGCAGGATCTGCCACAGGAAGCCGCGCTTCATCTTCAAGGTGCGGCCGGCCATGATGTTGTCGAGCGCGCTCATGCCCTTGAACAGCGCGACGTTCTGGAAGGTGCGCGCGATGCCGCCGCGAGCGGCGTCGTAGGGTCGCATCTTGGTCCGGGTCTCGCCCTTGAAGGTGATGCGGCCGTGCTGCGGCTGGTAGAAGCCGTTGATGACGTTGAGCATCGAGGTCTTGCCGGCGCCGTTGGGCCCGATGATGGCGCGCACCTCGCCCTTCTTGATGTCGAATGACACGTCGCGGATCGCCCGCACGCCGCCGAACGACAGCGACACGTTTTCGATCGAGAGCAGAATCTCGCCGGCCGCGATGTCGCTGGCGGACGGGGCTCTCATGCCGCCTTCCCGAGCGGCGGGGCGACCGGCACCGTGGCGACGTCGCGAATCTTGACGCGCGCCGCGAGAACGCCCTTGCGGCCGTCCTCGAAGGTGACTTCGGTGGAGATGTCGGCCTCGGAAGAACCATCATACAACGCCGCGATCAACGGCGCGTAGCGCTCGGCGACAAAGCCGCGGCGCACCTTCTGCGTCCGCGTCACCTCGCCGTCGTCGGCGTCGAGTTCCTTGTGCAGGATGAGGAAGCGCTTCACCTGTGCGCCAGCCGTCACCTTGTCCTCGGCGAGCGAGCGGTTCATCTCCTCGATATTCTTCTGGATCATGTCGTACACGAGCGGATGGCCAGCCAGTTCCTGGTAGGAGCCATAGACCACGTTGTTGCGCTCGGCCCAGCTTCCGACCGCGGTGAGATCGATGTTGATCATCACCGCGACGAAATCGCGGCTGTCGCCGTAGGCCACCGCCTCGCGGATGTTGGGGAAGAACTTCAGCTTGTTCTCGATGTACTTCGGCGGGAACAGCGTGCCGTCCTTGAGCTTGCCCACATCCTTGGCGCGGTCGATGATCTTCAGGTGCCCGGTCTTGCCGTCGAAGAACCCCGCGTCGCCGGTCTTCACATAGCCGTCCGGCGTCATCGTCTCCTTGGTCTTTAGATCGTCCTTGAAGTAGCTGACGAACTGGCCCGGCGACCTAAACTGCACCTCGCCGTTGTCGGCGATGCGAAGATCGACGTTCGGCAGCGCGGGGCCGACGGTGTCCGAGAAAATCTGGCCGTCCGGCTGCGCGGTGAGATAGAGGAACGCCTCGGTCTGGCCGTAGAGCTGCTTCAGGTTCATGCCAAGCGAGCGGTAGAACGAGAACAGGTCCGGCCCGATCGCCTCACCCGCGGTGTAGGCGACGCGCACGTTCGACAGCCCGAGCACGTTCTTGAGCGGAGCGTACACCAGGACATTGCCGAGCCAGTACAAGAGCCGCCCGTGCAACGGCACCTGCTGCTTGTTGAGGATCGCCTCACCGTAGCGCCGCGCCACGCCGATGAAATAGTAAAACATCCGGCGCTTGAGGAAGCTTGCGTCCTCCATGCGGATCGTCACACGGGTGAGCATCTGCTCGAAGGTGCGCGGCGGCGCGAAGAAGAAGGTCGGCCCGATCTCACGCAGGTCCGCCATCGCGGTGTCGCCGCTCTCCGGGCAAGCCATGCAGAAACCGGCGATCAGGCCCTGCGCGTAGTTGAGATAGTGGTCGCCGACCCAGGCGAGCGGCAGATAGGCCAGCGCCGCGTCGCGCTCGGTGAGCTTGTCGAAGGCCACGGTGTCGGAGCCCGCGCCGATGCAGCGCTCCGCCGACAGCACCACGCCCTTGGACTGCCCGGTGGTCCCCGAGGTGTAGAGGATGATCGAGGTGTCGGAGCCCTTGCCCGCGGCGATCTCGGCGTCGAGCCAGGCGGCGAGCGAGGCGTCCTCGGCCAACGCCTTCCGGCCGCCGGCGATGACGTCCTCCATCGCATGAAGCCTGGTGTGGTCGTAGTCCCGCAGGCCCCGCTTCTCGTCATAGACCATGGTTTCGAGCTTCGGCAGCCGGTCGGACACCGACAATATCTTGTCGACCTGCTCCTGATCCTCGACCGCGGCGAAGCGCACCTCGGCGTGGGCCATCACGTAGGACAGTTCGTCCGCCACGGCATCGGCATAGACCGGCACCGGGATGACGCCGAGCATCTGCGCCGCCATCACCGACGCATAGAGCCTGGGCCTGTTGGCGCCGACGATCGCCATGGTGTCGCCGCGCTTGAGGCCGAGCCGATGCAGGCCCGTCGCATAGGCGCGGACATCGTCGAGCAGTTGCGCCCAGGTCAGGGTCTGCCAGACCCCGAGATCCTTGTGCCGCATCGCCGGCCTATCGCCGAACATGCGCGCATTGCGGACCAGCAGTTTCGGAAAGGTGTCCGCAGGCGCGTGAGCACTGCTCGCCACCGCTCGCTCCCATGGGCCGAACGGCGGTGCCGCGCGGCGTTATCGTTCCCTCTCCCGCCGCCCCCGCGGCAGGTCCCTCATCGATAAGAATGGACCGCCGCGGGCCGGTCAAGCCTGAGCCGGGCCGCACCAGACCAAAGGCTGACCCGAGCCGCCGGCTTGTGCTAAAAGCAATCCGGAAGGCCCTCGACGTCATTCCGGGGCGTCCGCCGTAGCCCGAAGGGCGAAGGCGCGGCGAACCCGGAATCCATAATCCCTGTGTCTCCTCGATCGTTCGCACCGGGAGTATGGATTCCGGATAACCGCGCTGCGCGCGGTTATCCGGAATGACAGCGGAGGGCGATGCAGGTCACTGGAAATACGAGGGCTGCGATGGGTGAGTTTGCAATCGGTCAGGGCGTTCCACGGTTCGAGGATCCGAGGCTGCTTCGCGGCGGCGGGAAGTATGTCGACGACATCGTGCTTCCGGGCATGGCGTTCGGCCATGTGCTGCGCTCGCCGCACGCGCATGCGAAAATCAAGTCGATCGACACGAGCAAGGCCAAGGCCGCGCCCGGCGTGCTCTGCGTGCTGACCGGAGAGGACTGGATCAAGTCCGGCTGGGGCGATCTGCCGGTGCCCGGCACCCACAAGCGCCGCGACGGCTCGACCAACTACAAGCCGCGCTATCCTGCGCTGGTGAAGGACCGGGTGCGCTTCGTCGGCGACTACGTCGCTTTCGTCGTCGCCGAGTCCAAGAACCAGGCGATGGACGCGGCCGAGCTGATCGAGGTCGACTACGAGGTTCTGCCGGCCATCGTGGCGACCGCCGCGGCGGCCAAACCCGGCGCGGGGCTCGTGTGGGAGGACTGCAAGGACAACATCTGCTTCGTCGCGATCCACGGCGACAAGGCCGCGACGGAAGCCGCCTTCGCCAAGGCCGCCCATGTGGTGAAGGAGCATCTCGTCATCAACCGCGTCACCACCGCGTCGATGGAGCCGCGCGGCTCGGTCGGCGACTACAACGCCGCAGCCGACAGCTACACGATCTACACCACCTTGCAGCGTGCGCATCCCTATCGCGCGGAATTGGCCAAGCTCGTGCTAAAGGTGCCCGAGCACAAGGTGCGCGTGGTCGCCCCCGACATCGGCGGCAGCTTCGGCATGAAGTCGGCGATCTACAACGAGGTGCCGCTGGTTCTGCTCGGCTCCAAGATCACCGGACGCCCGGTGAAGTGGATGAGCACGCGCTCCGAGGCGTTCCTCTCCGACGCGCAGGCGCGCGACAACGTCACCGATGCCGAGCTTGCGATGGACAAGGACGGCACCTTCCTCGCCTTCCGCGTGTCGTCCACGGTCAACGCCGGCGCCTATCTGCAGTCGGGCTTCCAGGCCTACACCGGCAATCTCGGCACGCTGGCCGGCACCTATCGCACCCCGGCGATGTACGTGGAGTCGACGGCGGTGTTCACGCACACCCAGCCGATGCGGCCCTACCGCGGCAACGGCCGGCCCGAGGCGGCCTATGTGATCGAGCGCATGGTCGACGTCGCGGCGGCCACGTTGAAGATGGACCCGGCGGAGCTGCGGCGGAAGAACTACATCCCGCCGTCGGCGATGCCGTTCAAGACGAGCCTCACCTTCACCTACGACTCCGGCGAGTTCGAGAAGGGCATGGACCTGGCGCTCAAGATGGCCGACTGGGCGGGCTTCGCCAAGCGCAAGGCCGAATCGAAGAAGAACGGCAAGCTGCGCGGGCTCGGCATGTCCAACACCATCGAGCGCGCGGCCGCGCCGAGCTTCGAGGGCGCCGAGATCCGCTTCGACCGCGGCGGCACGGTGCAGATCTTCTCAGGCTCGATCAACCAGGGCCAGGGTCACGAGACCACGTTCAAGCAGGTGGTGGCCGACAAGCTCGGCATCCATCCCAACGACATCGAGTACATCCAGGGCGACACCGACAAGGTGTTCTTCGGCGAAGGCACTGGCGGCTCGCGCTCGGCCACCATGTCGGGATCGGCGTTCTACAACGCCGGCGAAAAGGTCATCGCCAAGGCCAAGGCGATCGCCGCCCACAACATGAAGGTCGATGTCGCCGACATCAACTTCAACGAGGGTATCTTCTCCAGCACCAAGACCAACCAGACCACAACCATCAAGGACGTGGCGCAGGACTCGTTCAACCCGGCCAAGCTGCCGAAGAACATGGAAGCCGGCCTCTATGCCACCGCGGTCTACAAGGCGGACGTGGAGAACTTTCCGAACGGCGTGCACATCTGCGAGGTCGAGATCGACCCGGAGACCGGCCACGTCGACGTGGTGAAATACAACGTGGTGGACGACGTCGGCACGGTGATGAACCCGCTGCTGCTCAAGGGCCAGATCGTCGGCGGCGTGGCAATGGGCGTCGGACAAATCCTGAAAGAAGACATCGCCTTCGACGCCGAGGGCCAGCTCGTCACCGGCTCGTTCATGGACTACGCCATGCCGCGCGCGCACGACTTCTGCGCCATCGAGGTCAAGGCCAATCCGGTGCCGACCAAGACCAATCCGATCGGCGCGAAAGGCGCGGGCGAGGCCGGCTGCGTCGGCGCGATGCCGGCGGTGGCGAACGCGCTGGTCAACGCGCTGGCCGAGTTCGGCGTCAAGCACATCGAGATGCCGGCGACGCCGGAGCGGGTGTGGCGCGCGATCGGCAACGGCAAGGCGTAGGCGTCGCATCATGGGAATGTTACTCGCCTTCGCGCCATTCATCGCGTTTACGCTGGTCGATCGTATGATCGGTGCGAGCGAAGGCCTGCTCGCGGGCGCTGCGGTCTCAGCGGCGCTGCTGGCACGGGATTGGATAAGCGCGGACCGCTCGCCGAAAATCCTGGAGATCGGGACCTTCGTCCTGTTCGCCGGGCTGGCGCTCTATTCCTTCATCGGCCGTCCGGCATGGTCGATTGTCGGCGTCCGCCTCTGCGTCGATGCGGGCCTGCTCGTCATCGTGCTCGTCTCGCTCACCGTCGGACGTCCGTTCACGCTGCAATATGCCAAGGAAACGGTCGCACCGGAGTTATGGAGCAGCCCGCAATTCGCCCGCACCAACATGGTGATCACGGCGGCCTGGGCGGTCGCCTTCGCGCTGCTGGTCGTTGCCGACATCGTCATGCTGGCGATGCCGGAGGTGCCCCATCGCTTCGGCATTATTCTGACCATCGCGGCGCTTGTCGGCGCGGTCAAATTCACCGATTGGTATCCGCGCTCGACCGGGCCTCAGAAGACGGAAGAATAAGAGAAACAGCCAAATGACCCATTCCGAAATCAAAGAAAAAATGATCTGGGCTGGACATGTTCTGGTCAACGAGGGCCAGGACGACTTCACGCGCGGTCATATCTCGGTGCGGCTGCCGGACAACCCGTCGCTGTTCTTCATGAAGTGCCACAGCGTCGGCATGGACGAGATCACCCAGGACAACATCCTGACCATCGATCTCGAAGGCAATGTCGTGGCCGGCACTTCGCGCCGCCACAGCGAGGTCTATATCCATTCCGAAATCTTCAAGGTGCGGCCGGACGTGCACTGCGTCCTGCATACGCATCCGGTCTATTCGATCGCGTGGTCGGGCGGCGGGCGGCCGCTGAGGGCGATCAGCCAGCCCGCGGCGCTGTTCCATAACGCCATCGGCATCTACACCGACACCATCAACCTCATCCGCAGCCACGCGATGGGAGCCGGCGTCGCCAGGGCGCTGGGATCGCACAGCGTGGTGATGCTGAAGAACCACGGCATCGTTACCGCAGGCCCCACCGTCGAGGAGGTGGTGATCCGGACCATCATGTTCGAGAACGCCGCGCAGATTCAGTTGATCGCGGAGGCCGCCGGCGACATCGCGCCGGAATTCCCCGAGGCCGACATCGAGAAGCTCAAGCACGACATCAGCCGGCCGGATCAGTTCGCGGTGAATTTCGACTACCTGGTGCGGCGCGCCAAGCGCCGGGAGCAATAGGTCGGAATCATGCCCCTCCGCGCTTCAACACGAAGGCCTTGATCAGCTCGATCGCGCGGAGCGATTCCGCCGACGTAGGGTCCTGCGTGGCGAAGGCGTGCGGCTGGTCCGGGAACGTCTCCAGTGTTGCCGATCCGCCGCGCTTGCGCCACGCCGCGGAGAATTTTTCCGCCATATCCGGCGTCACGTTGCTGTCCTTGGTGCCCTGAAGGATCAGGAGCGGCGGCAGCCTGCCGTTCTCGCCGCGATCGAGCACCAGTTGCGGATTGCCTTCGGTCATCGCCGCCTCGCCGCCGAAGTAGTCCTTGTGCGCCTGGATTAGCCGCTCGTTCTTCTTCTCCATCGCCATGCGGTAGCGCGCCAGGGGATCGGAGATCGGCCAGCACGCCACGATATAGGCAACCGAAGCATCGACGACGTTCAGTTTCGGGCTGCTTGCAGAGGCGTAGCGCGGATCGTCCGGACGGAGCGCCGAGAGCAGTGCCTGGTGCGCGCCGCTGGAGCTTGCGACGGCGCCGATCCAATCCGCGCGGGAGCCGAACTTTTCGGCGTGAGCTTTGAACCAGCGCGTGCCGTAGTTGACGTCGACGACGGAGGCCGGATAAGGCGCCTTGGGCGCGAGGCGAAAATCCAGCGCGAGCACCACGACGCCGGCGGCCGCGAGCGCGGAATCGATCACCTGATTGTTGTTGCGGTCGCCGCTGGTCCAGGCGCCGCCGTGAACCCCGACCACGGCCGGGAACGGCCCCGCGCCCTGCGGGCGGTAGAGTCTGGCCAGCAGCACCTCACCGCCGGCCTGATGATACTCGATGTCTTCCGCCGTGAACTTCGACGCCGCAGGATTGGTAACGACATTCATAGTGCGAACCTTCTGTCGAGGATGAACGATTGCAGGGCGCGGCAGCGGCAGCGATCTACCAATACCGCCCGCTCGCGCCGACGATCACGACAAGCAGCCCGAGCGGCAGATTGACGGCGATGATCTGGCGGATGCGGTTCAGGTTGGCGCCCGCCGACGGCCAGTCGGAGGCATCGACCGCGCGCTTGAATTTGAGCCACGGCCCGTGGAACAGCCAGAGAAACAGCGCGATCATCACCCAGCCCAATCCCTGCATCAGGTTGATGTGCAGGCCGAGACCCCGGAAGCCGCCGAAGGTCGCAAACACCATCCAGTAGCCGCTGGCGAGAAGAAGCAGGATCGACACCCAGACCCAGGGAAAGAATTTCTGGAAGAACCCGCGCCAGAGCTTCAGCCGCACCGGCGGATCGAGCGGGCCCGCGGCGGGGCGCAGACACAGATAGGCCGCGAACATGCCGCCGACCCAGACGACGGCGCCGAAGATGTGCAGGGCAAGGGCCAGGGCGGTCATAAATTGGCTCCGAGTGAGAGAATGGAAGCTGTACTCCAGATTGAACCTTCTCAATCCGGCACGAAAGCCACCGCCTCGATCTCGACCATCCATTCCGTATCGACCAGCGCGGCTACCGCCACCTGGGTGCTGGCCGGATAGGGCGGCGTAAAGACCTCGCTGCGGACCTGATTGATCGCGTCGCGATAACGAATATCCGCGGCGAAGATCGTGATCTTGATGACATCACTGAGCGTCGCGCCGGACTCGGCGAGAATGGTGCGGATATTTTCGAACACCTGCCGGGTCTGCCCGGCCACGTCGCCCTTGGCGACGGTGCGGCCTTCGGCATCCCATGGCACCTGACCGGAAACGAATACCATCCGCCCGTTGGATACCTCCCAGCCCGGGCTGTAACTGCCCTTGGCCCTGATGGATGCCGGTTTCAAGACGCGCTTGCCCATGGTCAATCTCCTAACTGCGTTTGCGGGATATTGTATCGGCCTTCCAGCGCGCCGTCATCTCCTCCGGTACGCCGTCACCGCGGATCGCCTCTTCGCGCCGCCGGCTCATCCGGCTCGGAATCGTGCTATGAACATCGCGACATGCAGCAACGCTCGATGCGACATTTTCCAGCCTGGCTCATGGCCGCCGCGCTCTGCTGCGCGGCGCTGCCGGCGCTCGCGCAGGACGCCGAAAGCGAGGATGCGACCGGCAAGGTCGCTGCGGGCAAGCGCACCGCGTTGTCGAGCAAGGCCGCGATCGACGCCTATATCCGCGCCCACCGCGCCTACGAGGACGAAGCCTCGGCCTACTGGCAATCGATTTCGGACAAGCGCCGCGCGCGCTTTGCCAAGCGCCGCAACAACGTCACGGTCGTGCTCGATGACTACGTGCTGACCCAGCCGCCTATCTACACCGGGCCGCCGCGGCCGCCCGGCTACATCCCACCGCGCCGCGATCCGACCGTGCCGCGATTGCCAATTCCCGGGATCGCGGATTTCCTGAAGGCCGCCGCAGCGCACTACAGCTTCGTGCCGGAACGGCCGAAGACCGACGCCGCGTTCAAGCAGTCCTACGCCAAGGTGGCGGCCGCGGCCGGGCTCACGAGGGATCAGGCGGTCCGCATCTATGCCTTCGAGACCGGCGGCAACGGCACGTATGACGGGCAGGCCGGCATCGTCGGCAACCGCCCGAACGCGCGGCCGATCTCGTCGGCGATGGGCTACAACCAGTTGCTCAGCACCAACTCGGTGAGCCTCCTCGCCGAGCACGGCGACAAATTCGTCGCCGTGCTGAAGGCCTCGGAGGTGGCGGAGCGCAAGATCGCCGCGCTGCAGAAGATGATCGCATTCAGCCGCACCGTGCCGAACGCCTGGGGCGAGCACGACAAGCTCGCCAAGACCACGCAGGGCGGCATGGGCATCCACGCAGCCGCGCTCGACCGCGACATCGGCCCGCTGCTGCAGACCCAAAAGCTGCTCGATTCCGTGCTGTTCGCAAGGATGAAGGGCTACATGCAGCCGCTCACCGCGGCCAAACTGGAGATGATGAACTTCACCGGCGACGGCAACGGCTTCGACATGGTGCTGATGCCGCAGGAGATGCGCGACCAGGTGCCGACGTCGAACTTCTTCCAGCGCGGCGGCTACGAGCGCAACCCGATCGCGCGCCGGACCGGCACGGTCGCGGGCCTGTTCACTGCTATCGAGACCAAGATGGACCGCGCCTCCCAGGCACCGGGCGCGAAGGAGTTGGCGGAGGCGTTCTAATCCACCTGTTCAACCCGGCCGCGAATTGCCTAGACTGCAATCAAAAGTCGCAAGAATTCACAGGGGAGGACGACCATGAAATCAGCACGAGCGTTGCTGCTTGCCGCCTCGCTTTGCGTAGCCGCCGCAGCGCTTGTTCCCGAGACCGCGTCGGCGCAGGCCTATCCCAACAAGCCGGTCACCTTGATCTGTCCGTTCCCGCCCGGCGGAGCGACCGACGCAATCGCGCGCATCATCCAGGAGAGCATGTCGCAAGCGCTCGGACAGCAAGTGGTGATCGAAAACATTGGCGGCGCCGGCGGCATGATCGCCGCCGCCAAGGCCGCCCGTGCCGCGCCCGACGGCTACACGTTCCTGATCCATCAGGTGGCGCTCGCAGCCGGCGTGACGATGTACAACAACCTGACGTTCGACGCCGAAAAGGACTTCGTCACCATCGGACTCATCAACACCGCCGCTTCGACATGGGCTGCGCGTCCGGACCTGCCGCCGAAGAACATCACCGAGCTCATCCAGTGGATGAAGACGCCCGGGCAGAACGTCAAGGTCGCCCATCCGGGGGTCGGCTCGTTCGGGCATCTGGCCGGCGTGCTCGTTGCGCAGGAGCTCGGCGTCAAGGTCATCCAGGTCCCCTATCGGGGCGGGGGCCCCGCACTCAACGACCTTCTGGCAGGCCAGGTCGATCTGAGCTCGCAGTCGGCCGTGCAGTCGGCGCCATTGATCAAGGCCGGCAAGCTCAAGGCCTATGCGATCATCGGAAGAAACAAGTTCGCCGGGCTGCCGGACCTGCCGACCATGGGCCAGGTCGGATACAAGAAGCTCGATATCGACTTCTGGCACATGCTGCTTGCGCCCACCGGCACGCCGCAGCCGATCGTCGATCGCCTGAACGCGGCGCTGCGCCACGCGATGGCCGACGCCAGGGTCAAGAAGACTTTTGCCGACGGCGGGATGGATCCGTTCCCCGACGCGCAAATGACGCCGGAAGCCGCGGCCACATTGCTCAAGAGCGAGATCAAGCTCTGGGGCGACGTGATCCGCGCGAACAATATCACGGCGCAGTAGTCTGCCAGACTACGGCTCCTCGACCACCAGATGCGGCCGCCGATAAATCCTGAAATCGGTGCGCGGATAGCCGATGCCGCCGCGCAGGCGGATCTCGGCTGAGGTGTGGTGGATGTCGTAGCCCTGCGCGTTGTCGAACCAGATCTGCTCCTCGGGCGAGCCCGGGATCGGCGCCGTCATGCAGCCGGCGAGGCTTGCCGCGGCGGCTATCGCGGTAAACGCGACTGCGGTTCTCTTGATGGACGTCACCCCTGCCCCCGAACATCGGCTGGCGAATCGCCGGCACGCCATTGGGGACCCAAGCCGTTGACTAAGAAATTAACCATACCGGCGCCGATGGGCGCTGGGATCGTGGGATGCGCGCTGCCCGACCCGCTTTAACGCGAGCTTTGAGCGAGATAGTATCGCGGCATCGCGCAGCATCCATCGGAAAGCAGAGCCATGACCCAGACCGTCAAGCTGTCGTTCAGCCACGTCGGCGTGTTCGTCAACGACCTTGAAAAAATGGTGGACTTCTACACGCGTGTCCTGGGGCTGGTGGTGTCCGACCGCGACGTGCGCGACGACGGCTCCGAGATCGCCTTCCTGACCGGCGACCCGCGCGAGCATCATCAGGTGGTGTTCGCGACCGGGCGCCCGGCCGACCTCAAGTACAACATGATCCAGCAGATCTCTTTCCGCGCGCCGTCGCTCGCGGCGCTGCGCGACACCTATCGAAAGCTGACGAAAGAGCCGATCCTCGAACTCGGGCCGGTGACGCACGGCAACGCCATCTCGACCTATTTCCGCGACCCGGAAGGCAACCGCCTCGAAGTGTTCATCGACATGCCTTGGCATGTGCCGCAGCCGTTCCGGATTCCGCTGGAGATGGACAAGTCGGACCAGGAGCTTTTGAGCTTCGTCGAGGATAGCATCCGCGCGACGCCCGGATTCGTCTCCCGCGCCCAATGGACGGCGGAGATCGCGGCCAAGCTGAGCCACAGCCACAAGCATTGAGACGTCGACGTCATCCCGGACGCCGCCAACGGGTCCGCGCAAAGCGCGGCCCGATGACAGGCTCCGCGGCGATCCGGAAGCCATAACCCCTGTGCCAATGACTTAAACACTGCGGGTTATGGATTCCGGGTTTGCGCTTTCAGCGCGCCCCGGAATGACGCAGCCAATGTCGTTGCTTATTCCGCGGCCTTGAGAAGCGGCGGCGAGCCGGAGCGGAACTGCTCCAGGAGCGCCGCCTCGTCGGCCTTGGCGGCGACAAGGTGGCGCGCCTTCACGGGACCGAAGCCTCGAATCTTTTCCGGGATGGCGGCAAGGCCGACGGCGAGCGGGTGATTGTCGGGCGTGAGCCTAGCCAGTATCTCGTCGAGCATGGCCTCGTATTCGGCAACGAGCTTGCGCTCGGTCTTGCGCTCCTGCGAATAGCCGAAAATGTCGAACGGCGTGCCGCGCAGGAATTTTAGGCGCGCCAGCAAACCGAACGCGCTCATCATCCATGGCCCGAAGCCGATCTTGCGCGGCTCGCCGGTCGCCGGATCGGGGCGCGCCAGCAATGGCGGCGCCAGATGAAATTCGAAGCGAAGATTCTCGCCGCCCAGTTCGTTGGCCACCTGCTTGATGAAATTGCCGTCGGTGTAGAGCCGCGCCACCTCATATTCGTCCTTGTAGGCCATCAGCTTGAACAGGTAGCGCGCAACCGCTTCGGCGAGCCCGCATTTTTCCGGCGCCTTTGCGGACTCCGCCGCTTTCACTTTCTCGACCAGCGAGCGGTAGCGCGCGGCATAGGCCGCGTTCTGATAGTCGGTGAGGAAGGCCACGCGCCGCTCCACGGTCTCCTCGAACGACTGCGACAGCGCGCGATTCTCGTCGCGGTCCTCGCTTTTCGGCTGCGCCAGCGTCTCGACCGCGTCGCGATCGAGGGCCGCGCGGCGGCCCCAGTGGAACGCCGCAAGGTTCATCGGCACCGCCTCGCCGTTCAACGCGATCGCCTGCTCGATGGCGTCGGCCGTGAGCGGCAGCGCACCGAGCTGATAAGCAAAGCCGACCATGAAGATGTTGGCGCCGAGCGAGGAGCCGAACAGCGCGGCCGCGAGCCGCGAGGCGTCGATGAAATGGGTCCGGTCCTGCCCCGCCGCACCGGCGATGGCGCGCTTCAACCGCTCGGTCGGCAGCGAAAAATCGGCATTGCGGGTGAAGTCGCCGGGCAGGAATTCGGTGGTGTTGACGATCATCGCGGTGCCGGGCTTGACCGCCGCCAGCACCTTCTTGTTGCCGGCAACGACGATATCGCCGCCGAGCACCAGATCGGCGCCGCCCGCCGCCACTCGGATGGCGTGGATGTCCTCCGGCCGCTCGGCGATCCGCATGTGACTATAGACCGCGCCGCCCTTCTGCGCCAGGCCGGCCATGTCGATGACGCCGGTGGCCTTGCCCTCGAGATGCGCCGCCATGCCGAGGATGCCGCCGATGGTGACGATGCCGGTGCCGCCGACGCCGGTGACGATGATGTTGTAGGTCTGGCCGATCTTCGGCAGCTTCGGCTCCGGCAGAGCCATGACGCCGTGGTCCTGCGCGACGCCCTTGCCTTTCTTCAGTTTCGCGCCGTGGACGGTCACGAACGAGGGACAGAAGCCCTTCACACAGGAGAAGTCCTTGTTGCAGCTTGATTGGTCAATCGTGCGCTTCCTGCCGAACTCGGTCTCCAGCGGCTGCACCGAGACGCAGTTCGATTTCACGCCGCAGTCGCCGCAGCCCTCGCAGACGAGTTCGTTGATGATGACGCGCTTCTCGGGATCGGGGAACGTGCCGCGCTTTCTGCGGCGGCGCTTCTCGGCGGCGCAGGTCTGGTCGTAGATCAGCACCGTGCAGCCGGGGATTTCGGAAAGCGCCTTCTGCACCGTCTGTAGATCGTCGCGGTGGTGGAAGGTGATGCCCTCCGGCCATCTGGTGCTGGACGGATATTTCTTCGGCTCGTCGCTGACCACGACGACGCGCTTCGCGCCCTCCGCCGCTACCTGCGCCGCGATCTTCGGCACCGTGAGATTACCGTCGTTCATCTGGCCGCCGGTCATGGCAACCGCGTCGTTGAACAGGATCTTGTAGGTGACGTTGACGCCCGAGGCGATCGAGGCGCGGAGCGCCATGTAGCCGGAGTGGTTGTAGGTGCCGTCGCCGATGTTCTGGAACACGTGCGGCGTCCTGGAGAACGGCGCCTCGCCGATCCAGTTGGCGCCCTCGCCGCCCATCTGGGTGAAACCCAAGGTCGAGCGGTCCATCCACTGCGCCATGTAATGACAGCCGATGCCGGCATAGGCGCGCGAGCCTTCCGGCACCACGGTGGACGAGTTGTGCGGGCAGCCGGAGCAGAAATAGGGAATGCGGACGGCAACGTCCTGGGTCACGGCGAGGCGCGCCTGCGCCTCCTTCAGCCGGGCGACGCGGCCCTTGAGATTTTCGTCAGTGACGTATTTCAGCAGCCGCTCGCCGATGCAGATCGCCACATCGTTGGAGTCGAGCGCGCCCTTGACCGGGAACAGCCAGTTGCCCTGCTCGTCCTTCTTGCCGATGACGACAGGCTGGTTCGCGGTGCCGTAAAGCTCCTCGCGGACCTGCACCTCGATCAGCGAGCGCTTCTCCTCGACCACGATGATCAGATCGAGGCCCCGGGCGAAGTCCATCAGCTCGGGTTTGCCGATCGGCCAGGGGCAGGCGATCTTGTCGATGCGCAGGCCGAGGGAGTTGCACTTCACCTCGTCGATGCCGAGCTCGTCGAGCGCCTGGCGCACGTCAAGATAGCTCTTGCCGGTGGTAATGACGCCGATCTTCGGGTTGCGGCCGCCGGTGGTGAAGGTGCGGTTGAGCTTGTTGGCGCGCACGAAGGCGAGCATGGCGTCGCGCTTGTAGTCGTGCAGCCGCGCCTCCATGCCGAGCACGGTGTCGTTGAGGCGGATGTTGAGCCCGCCCTCGGGCATGCGGAATTCGTCCGGGCCGGGAATGACGATGTTGAGCCGGTCGAGCGAGCCGTCGACCACGGCGGTCGACTCCACCGTCTCGTGCATGCACTTCAGGCCAACCCAGGTGCCGGTGAAGCGCGACATGGCGAAGCTGTAGAGGCCATAGTCGATGATCTCCTGCACCCCCGCCGGATTGAGGATCGGGATCATCACGTCGACGAAGTTGAACTCGGACTGGTGCGCGGTGGTGGAGGATTCCGCGGTGTGGTCGTCGCCCATCAGCGCGAGGATGCCGCCGTGCTTCGATGTGCCGGCGAAGTTGGCGTGGCGGAAAGCATCGCCCGACCGGTCGACGCCCGGCCCCTTGCCGTACCAGATGCCGAACACGCCGTCGTACTTGCCCTCGCCGCGGAGCTCCGCCTGCTGCGAGCCCCACAAGGCGGTCGCGGCAAGGTCCTCGTTGATGGCGGCATGGAACAGCGTGTTGCGGGGGGCGAGATGCGACGCCGCCCGCTGGAACTGGTAGTCAAGCCCGCCCAGCGGCGAGCCGCGATAGCCGGTGACATAGCCCGCGGTGTTGAGGCCCGCGCGGCGGTCGCGCTCGTGCTGCATCATCGTCAGGCGCACCAGCGCCTGATAGCCGGTGACGAACACGCGGCTTTTCGTCAGGTCGTACTTATCGTCGAGCGTGACGTGATTGAGCGACATTCAACGTCCAGATTTGCGCCGTCCAGATTTGCGCGGACCAGTCTGCCCCGGCGAGATTGTGCTTGCCAGAGGCCTGTGAACATGAAGCAGAGATAGAGCGGCGGCGGCGCGCCAGCAATGCCGCGCTCCCCGATAGACCGGTCATTTCATCGGTATGACGCGGGCCGCAAGGAAATGTCGGCGCGCTCACGAAAGAAGCATTTTGGCGCAATGCAGCACGCGCTCCGGGCTCCCGGCCTGCCGGGCGGATGTGCTATCATTTCCGCCTCATACGGAGCCGCACCCATGAACCAGCACGCCAAGATTGAAACCGCCGTCCCGACCGGCATCTCGCCCGAGGAATGGCAGGCCCGGACGGATCTCGCCGCCGTCTATCGGCTGTGCGCGCACTACGGCTGGGACGACCTCATTTACAATCACTGCTCGATGCGGGTGCCGGTCGAGCCGAGCAAGTTCCTAATGAAGCAGCACGAGCTACTGTGGACCGAGGTCACCGCGTCCAACCTCCGCAAGGTCGACATGAACGACGACCTCGACGAAAAGGCAGGCGTCAACCGGCCGGGCTTCACCTTGCACGGCGGCGTGCTGAAGGGCCGCGCGGACGTCAATTGCGCGGTGCATGTCCATACCGAGACCGGGATGGCGCTGGCCGGGCTGAAGAACGGGCTGCGGATGGTTTCGCAGCAGGCGCTGCGCTTCTACAAGCGCGTCGGCTATCACCCCTACGAGGGCATCACCGAGGATTTCAGCGAGCGCGAGCGCATTCTCAAGGCGCTGAGCAGCCACCGCGCGCTGGTGCTGCAAAACCACGGCTTGCTGACCGTCGGCAAGAACGCCCGCGAGGCCTTCATCCTGATGAAGTACCTGATGTCGGCTGCCACCATCCAGTTGACGATGGAGGCCACCGGCGGCGAGGTGATCGAGATTCCCGCCGCGGTCTGCGAGAAGGTGGCCGTGCAGTATCAGACCCACGACGCCGGCCGCGGCTCGGCCGACTGGCCGGCCTATCTGCGGCTGATGGACCAGCTCGACCCGGGCTACCGGAATTAGCAGCGGCCAGCACGGGCGGAACGTCTGCGGCCGTAGCGAGTTGTGTCTGGTTGGGCGGCCGGTATCGGGTCGCATTGACGCTGCTTTTGATGATCGAGCGCCGCTGCTGGATACGGTGCGACCCGCTGAGGCTGGAAGAAGAATAGGGCCGGCGGCGCAATGGCCCTCAGGAGTAGGCCCCTGGACGCTCAAGTTCCAAGCAAAGGCTGGAGTATCCGCCACCGCCTGATGCTGCTGGCGCTGGCGGTGGCGCTGCCGTTCATCCTGCTGACCGCTGGGATCGTGCGGCAGCTCGCCGACAACCAGCGCGAGACCCGGCGCGAAGCCATCCTGTTCTCCACTCGCACGCTGATGAACGCGGTCGACACGATCGTGAACAAGCAGGTCACGATGGCGCAGATGCTGGCGACGTCCCCTGCCCTGCAGACCGACGATCTCTCGGCGTTCCGGAAGGAAGCGGAGCGCGCGTCGCCGGGCCTATCGGACGGCTGGATCGTGCTCAGCGACCAGGATGGGCAGCAACTCGTCAACCTGTCCCGGCCGGAGGGCGAGGCCCTGCCGCGCCGGCCGCCGGGCGCACTCGAACTACAACGCCGCGCGCTGGAAACCGGCCAGTTCCAGATCTCCGGATCTTTCACCGAGGCGCCCGTGCAGACGCCGGTGGTCACGGTGGAAGTCCCGGTCCCACGCAACGGCAAGCCTGCGCTCGCGCTGACGATGGTCATGCGGCCGAACGTCCTCCTCACGTTGTTCGAGGAGTGGAACCTGTCGGAGGGATGGCTCGCCGGCCTTAGAGTCTGTCCGGAAACATCAAGTGGGATTACAAAGTATCCGGAGCATGAGGCGGATTGACGCGAGGCGCAAGAACGCCCGCGCCTTGCGATTGAGGATCTCGCAATCCTTGGCAAGCCTTCGGCACCGGTTGAGCCAAGCAATGGTGCGCTCGACGACCCAACGGCGCGGCA
>SHVN01000153.1 GCA_009694215.1 Xanthobacteraceae bacterium | reverse complement strand
TGCCGATGGGATTGCGCGTGAAGGACAGCGCGTCGGCGATACCCTCGAGGATGGTCGCGAGATCGCAGATCGAAATCCGCTCGTTGAGCAGGATCTGCAGGACGCGCTGGATGCCCGAGACGGTGATCTGCGCCGGCACGATGTCCTTGACCAGCTCGCCCTGGTCCTTCGGCAACTCCTTCAGGAGCTTCTGCACCTCGCCGTAGGACAAAAGCTCGGCGGTGTTGGCCTTGAGCAATTCCGTCAGATGCGTCGAAAGCACGGTGGCGGCGTCCACCACCGTGTAGGCCTTCATCGCCGCATCTTCCTTCTGCGCGAAGTCGACCCAGGTGGCGGGCAGGCCGAAGGTGGGCTCGGTGGTGTGCAGGCCGGGCAGCTTCACCTGCGCGCCGGTCGGGTCCATGACCATGTACTGGCCCGGCCAGACGCGGCCGATGCCGCCTTCGACCTCCTTGATCTTGATGGCGTAGGTGTTGGCCTCGAGCTGGACATTGTCGAGGATGCGCACCGCCGGCATCACGAAGCCCATCTTGATGGCCAGCGAGCGGCGCAGTGCCTTGATCTGCTCGGTGAGGCGGTCGGCGCCGTCGGGCGAATTGACCAGCGGCAGCAGCGCATAGCCGAGCTCGATCTTGAGATCGTCGATCTTGAGCGCGACGGAGATCGGCTCGTCCGGCGGCGGGCCTTTCTCGGTTTCGACCCGGCTGGCTTCGACCGTCACCGCGAGCTTCTGCTTCTTGTCCATCACATAGGCGAGGCCGGCCGCGCCGCCGCCGAGCAGAAGGAACGGCAGCATCGGGATGCCGGGCAGCAGCGCCATGATCATCATCACCGCGCCCGACATGCCGAGCGCCTTCAGTTAGTCGGACAACTGCTTCAGCATCGCCTTGTCGGCCGATCCGGTGAGCCCGGCCTTGGTGACGAGCAGGCCCGCGGCGGTCGAGACGATCACCGCCGGCACCTGGGTGACAAGGCCGTTGCCGACCGTGAGCAGGGTGTAGGTGCGCCCGGCCTCCGCGAACGTCATCCCGCCTTGCTTGCAGGCTTTTGGCCCGCGTCGCGTCAGTAGCAGCGCTCGATGCCGATGAGATCGGTGAAACACGATCGGACCGTCGAATAGCCCGTGGTGACGACGCCCGATTCACGCGGCGCGACCACCACCGGTTCGCGCGGTGCAATCACCATCGGCCGGTTCACCGCCGCACGCGGCGGTGCGACCACATAGGCCGGCGCCGGTTCGGCGATCATCGCGGGGGCGGGCTCGGTCACGACGAATCGCGTACCGGGCAGCGGCCCCGGCCCCGAATAGACTTAGCCGGGCGCCGTAGCGACGACGCCAGGTTCGGACAGATAGACCGTTTCAGCTTGTACGGCTGCGGTTCCAATTAACGTGAGAGCGGCAGCGCAGCCCAGCTGTCCGAGTCTCATTGTGATTCTCCGTTTTCATGAGCCAGCCCCGGGACGTTCCAGTCCCAAGCCATGAGGGAAACCCCGCGCGGCGACGCGAGGTTCCTGCCGCATGTGGGGCATTGCTCTGGCGATGGGATGATGCGGGAACCGCAAAAGCAGAACGCCGGCCCGAGGGGCCGGCGTTCATTAAGAACTCGGTAGGATTCGGCTTAAGCGCGGTACTGCTGAATGCGCGTCGTGCGCAGACCCGCGAGGCCGTGCTGGTCGATCGAATACTGCCAAGACAGGAACTCTTCGACGGTCAGGGTGTAGCGGGCGCAGGCCTCTTCAAGCGAGAGCAGGCCGCCGCGCACGGCAGCCACCACTTCCGCCTTGCGGCGGATGACCCAGCGCTTGGTGCCCGGCGCAGGCAAATCCGCGATCGTCAGCGGGCTGCCGTCCGGCCCGATCACGTATTTGACCCTCGGGTGGTGGGGTTCGGTCATCGACATACTCACAACTACTCACAACCACTGACTAACTCACGGGCGACAGTACCGGCCGCGACTTAAAATTTGGCTAAGCACGCCAGACAATTGGGTAAGAATTGCCGCCAGTTTTGAAATCTGCCTGTCGCGCGCGCAGAACGCGCCGGTGCCGCGATTTCCCAGCAGATTTGTGACGAAAAGGCCGCCGGCGCAACCGCCGGCGGCCAGAAATGAACGAAGCGTTACCGCGCGATCAGTTAGAATTGCGGACCACGCGCTTGATTTTGTCGAGCGTGTAGTCCTGCCCCGCGATCGAAAGCAGCGGCGGGTTCTGGGTGAGGTCGGCGGAATCGACCTGCGCCTGAATCTCGGTCGCGATCGCCACCGGCTGGCTGTTGGCGTCCAGCGCGGTGATCGAAATCGTGTAGTTGCCGTCGGGCCATTGCAGGCCGCTGGCGTCCTTGCCGTCCCACACGAAGTGTGACCGGCCGGCGTCCATCGCGAAGTTGCCGGAGTAGACGCTCTGGCCGGTTGCGCTCTGGATGCTGACCATGGCCGTGGCGGGCTTGGGCACGGTGAGCTCCCAGGTGGCGACGCCGTCGGTGAGCGGCGCGGTCGCGCCGTCGACCGAGACCGTCTGGCTGACGAATTCGAGCGCGGCGGTGTTCTGTGCGGTCTTCTGCAGCGCGACCAGCGTTGCAAGCTGGTCGTTCTGCTTGAGCTGCTGCTCGACCTGCGCGAACTGCACGAACTGCGCGGTGAACTGGTTGGTGTCGAGCGGATCGAGCGGGTTCTGGTTATTGAGCTGCGTGGTGAGCAGCGTCAGGAAGTTCTGGAAGTTGCCGGCGAGCGCGTTCTTGTCCACACCGGCCGCCGAGGCGACGTCGGCGGTATTGACCGCGGAGGTTACCTGGGACGTGGTCGCGGGAATGATGGCTGCCATGGGTTCTGTCCTTAGACGCTGATGTCGAGGCCGCCGCCCAAACCGAGCAACCGGCCGTCGCCCTGCCGCAGCGCTTCGAGCGGCGCCGGGTCGTCTTCCGAAACGGTGATATGGGCGGTGTTCTGCGCCGCCGTGTCGTCGTGGGCGAAGGCGTGCTGGCGGAGCGAGAATTCCAGCGCGTTGTCGGAGGTCTTCAGCCCGGCCTGCTGCAGCGCGTGCTCGAGCGAGGAGGCGTCGCGCTTGAGCAGGTCGAGCGTGTCGGCGCGGTCCACCACGAGGCGCGTGCTGACGTTTCCGTCGCGATCGACGTCGTGCTTGACGTTGATGCGGCCGAGTTCCGGCGGATCGCGGCGTATTTCGAAGTGGTTCTTGCCGGCCTGGGCCTGGGCCGTGATCTCGACGGCGAGGCCGGTCAGCGGCACGGCAGCGGCCGGCGCCTGAGCCGGCGCATTGGTGGCGGCGCTTGCGGGGCTCGCCGCGGCATTCGCCGCATGGGCCGGCGTCATCATGCCAAGATTTTGCATCGCGTCGGCGCCGGCTTTCGCAGCGCTCGCGAAGTCGCCGCGGACCGGGGCCGCGGGCGCGTCGGTATCGAGCCCGCCGAGCAGATCGGCGACCGCGCGCCGGAAGTCGCCCGGCGCCTTGTCGCCGTTGGCGTTTGTCTGCCCGTCCTTGCCAGATTCGATCTGGGGCAGGGCGGTCTGGGGTTCGGCGGCGGTGGCGTTCTTCGCCACGATTTCGGCCGGCTTGCCGTTTTGTGTCTGGGCGGGCTTGGCCGCCGCGGCGCGCTGGCCCTGGGCTGCGGCCTGAATCGCCGCGAGCGCATCCGTCTCCGGTGCGCTGTGCTCGCCGGCTGCGGCCGCAGCGGCGGCAGCGAGCTGTTGCGGGACCGCGACGATCGCGGCCTGCGGGGCGATCACGACCGGCTTGGCGGCATCGATGAACATGGCCTCGAGAGCAGCCGACTGTTCGGCGTACGGCTTTGGCTTGGCGCTGGCATCGGCCGAAGTCGCGGCGTCCCCGTCCTTGGTTTCCTTGGCGTCTTTGGTGTCCTTGGCGCTCCTGGTGTCGTCGGCGGCATCGGCCGCACTGCTGCCCCTGGCGTCCTTGGCTTCGGCGCTGTCCTTGGCCGCCTCGGCATCGGCGGAGCGCTCATCTGCGCGCCTCGACGAATCGGCGCGGCCGGTCCGCTCCGGGCGCTCGGCCTGTGCCGACCGCGGCTCGGGGGCGGAGGGGGTGTCGAGCAGGTCGGCGAAGGGCGTGATCGATTCTAACGCCGTCGAGCGCGCCATCCGTCCCATTGCGCTGGGGCGCAAGAATCATCTGTTTGCCGGTTCCGATGGCGGCGCCGAACATTGGGCAATCCTGGCATCGCTGATCGAGACCTGCAAAATGAATGGCGTCAACCCGCAAGCCTACCTGGCCGATGTCCTCGCCAAGATCGTCGGTCGCCATCCCATGAGCCGCCTCGACGAACTCCTGCCGTTTGCCTACGTCACGCCCGCACCGGCAAAGGCCGTGGCCTGACAACGGCGCTTACGGCACATCGGGGAAAACAGCGGTTCATCGATTCAGTTATTTATCCGCGTCGCCTAAGACTTGCCGTGGTGCATCATCTTGGTGGATTGCGCCAATTCCCAATTGATCGAGACGCTGATCGCCGTCCGGATCAACACGATCGCCCCCAGTACGTAGAGTTCTTCGAGCTTCGGCTCCATAATCGTATTGACGATGTCGGCTGCGACAAGCAACTCGAGGCCCAGCATCAGGTAATAGGCCAAGTGATGGCGCAGGTTATCGCGTGCTACGGGATCGTTGACCCCCGTGAACTGCCGAACTTCGAGGCTGACCAGCTTGATGATGCAGAGCAGGACGCCCCAAACGATCACGGCTATACCAAAGAAACCAATGGCAAGACTGATTTTGTGCAGATGCCCCATAATACTATACTTCTTTCATACGGTGAGTTTTGGCCAGCCCCCGTTGGGTGGTCCGGGTTGAATGTTAGTGCATGACCAGCCGTGGCGCTGCGGCTGGTGAGGCCGGCGAAGCTGGCCCAGGTTTCGAATCCGGCCATTTTAGAGCTTCTGGGGCCGGCGGTTTGTAGCCGAGTGATGAGTGCGGGCGAATGGTGTTGTAGTGCTGTCTCCAGCTCTCGATGATCACCTTGGCCTCTTGCAGCGTGTAAAAGATTTCACCGTTGAGCAGTTCATCGCGGAGCTTTGAGCCGGGATTCCCCAGATGGCTCCTGAACTGGGGTGAGTATGGGCATTTACGGCCTTCCAGCAAGACAGAAGCGCGGTCCGGGCGGCTACCGTCAACTCGGGCAGCCCAAACATTGGCCGAGGGGCTGATCTGACCATTTTCGCTGGTATTTGGACGCACTCCTCCCATCGGTAGCTGTTGAACACAGGACCATCGGGCGTCTTACGCAGGCGCTGGTGGTGGCTGTGGCTGTAGTCCGCGATCAGCCGCAGAATCTCTTGGAACAATTCCTTCGGCACCGCGACTTCGGCCATCTGGAAGATGACGTAGCGGCCGTGGTGCACGACCTTGGCTCCTATTTTGACGAGTTTTTCCCGCAGGCTGGTCAACGACCACTGCTTGATCGCCTCCGGCAGAGCCAGCGTCCGCATGAAGTTGGCGAGATTGTAGGCCAGCGCATGAAGCTGAAGCCGCACGGCGTTGGCGGCGAACGAGCAGCATGACAGCCGCGTCCACTTGATCGCGCCCTTGCCTTCCTTGATCCATTGTTCGCATGTGCCGCGCTTGTTGTAGAAGGCGACGACCCGCTCGGCCGGTCTGGTCATGTTGGTGACATGGCTGCGGGCGCTGGACCGATGGGGGCGGGACGGCAGGACGCTGTGGGCTTCGGACGCGACGCTCGGCACGGGGGAGCTCATTTGCAATACGGCGACTGGGCTTCCTGTTTGCAATCGACGGGCCATCTGGGTTCCAGAAAATAATCAAATAGTATCAATATCTTATGAAAAATTTGGCGGACGCAGCCGCGGTCCCGCCCGGCAATAAATGCCGGGGTCCGAAATCCCCGCCGGCGCGGCGCATTGCATTGCGCGGCCACAGTCGGTCCCTATAGTAATGAGCCGTAGCCTTCACCCCCGGAATGCAGGAGCGCGGGCAAAGCCGCGGCCGGAATGCTCAACAGCCTCGACCTCGAAGGGCGCCCGCAGGACACAAGGGTCGTCGTCGCCATGTCAGGCGGCGTCGATTCCTCGGTGACCGCGGCGCTGCTCAAGGCCGAGGGCTATGACGTGGTCGGCGTGACCCTGCAGCTCTACGACCACGGGGCCGCGGCCCATCGCAAGGGCGCCTGCTGCGCCGGTCAGGACATCCACGACGCCCGCGCGGTCGCCGACCGGATCGGCATTCCGCACTATGTCCTCGACTACGAGAGCCGCTTCAAGGAAGCGGTGATCGACCGCTTTGCCGAGAGCTATGTGGCGGGCGAGACGCCGGTGCCCTGCGTCGATTGCAACATGGCGATCAAGTTCAAGGATCTGCTCGGCACCGCGCGGGAGCTCGGCGCCAAGGTTCTGGCCACCGGCCACTACGTCGCGTCGCGGGCGATGCCCGGCGGCACCCGTGCGCTCTATCGCGCCAAGGAAGAGGAGCGCGACCAGAGCTACTTCCTGTTCGGCACCACGCATGCCCAGCTCGACCTCTTGCGCTTTCCGCTCGGCGACATGGGCAAGGCGAAGACGCGGGAACTCGCCCGGAGCTTCGGCCTGGCGATCGCCGACAAGCACGACAGCCAGGACATCTGCTTCGTGCCGTCGGGCCGCTACACCGACATCATCGAGCGATTGAAGCCCGGCGCGGCCCAGGCCGGCGATGTCGTCGACATGGACGGCAAGGTTCTGGGGCGCCACGACGGCATCATCCATTTCACGATCGGCCAGCGCCGCGGCCTCAAGATCGCGGGCCCCGCGCCGCTTTACGTGGTGGCGCTCGACGCCGCCGCGCAGCGCGTCGTGGTCGGCCCCCGCGAGGCGCTGACCATGCGGCGCATCGCGCTCCGCGATGTCAACTGGATCGGCGAGGGCGCGCTCGAGCGCGTGCTGGATGCTGGAAGGATCGAAGTGTTCGTCAAGGTGCGCTCGACGCGGCCGCCGCGGGCGGCGTTCCTGTCGGCTGCGGCCGGCGGCCACGAGATCGAGCTCATCGACGGCGAGGACGGCATATCGCCCGGCCAGGTCTGCGTGTTCTACGACAGCGCCGAGGGCCAGGCCCGCGTGCTGGGCGGCGGCTTCATCCGCGCGGCTGCGGCGGCGGCGAGGGCCGCATGATCCCGAAAAGTGGGAACCGGTTTTCGGATACGATCATGCGGCGAAAGAAAAACTCCACGGAATAGTTCAAAGGGCGGGACGATGGGGGCGGCGCTCGACCGAGGCACGATCGAGAAGGCATACGCGCGCTGGGCGCCGGTCTATGACCTGGTGTTCGGGCGGGTGTTCGAGCAAGGCCGGCAGGCGTCGATCGAGGCCGCCGAGCGGCACGTCGGTCCGGCGGGCGGGCGCATCCTCGAAGTCGGCGTCGGCACCGGCATCTCGCTGCTCAGCTACAACCGCAACAACCGCCTGGTTGGCATCGATATCTCGGCGCCGATGCTGCGGCGCGCGCAGGATCGTGTCGCCGAACACAAGCTGACCAACGTCGAGGCGCTGTCGGTGATGGACGCCAAGCACCTGGCACTGCCGGACGCTTCGTTCGATGCCGTGGTGGCGCAGTATGTCATCACCGCGGTGCCGGACCCGGAAGCCACGCTCGACGAGTTCATCCGCGTGCTGAAGCCCGGCGGTGAGATCGTCCTGGTCAATCATCTCGGCGCGGAATCGGGATTCCGCCGGGCGTTCGAGCAGGGCTTCTCGCCGCTGGCGCGCCGGCTCGGCTGGAGCCCGGAGTTTCCCTTCGTACGGCTGACAGGCTGGGCGGAGCGCAACGGCGTCCGCCTGATCGAGCGCCGGCCGATGCCGCCGCTCGGGCATTTCTCGCTGATCCGATTCGGCAAGCCGTGACGCACCCTGGAACCCGAACGGGTTTCCATCGTTCGACCTCAATGTGCGGCGCCGG
>SHVN01000152.1 GCA_009694215.1 Xanthobacteraceae bacterium | reverse complement strand
AGCCAGGCGAGCCCGTGGGTGGCGCGCTGCTCGCGGTCCATCAGGCGCGCGGCCGGCTGGCCCTCCAGCACAACGCGTTCGCGCACCTTGACGGCGGCATCCGACAGCAGCGCCTCGACCGCCGCGGTCGCGCCATGACCGAGAGCCAGAAGATTGGTGTCGGTGGGGGGACGGCGGGCGGCTTGTGGCATCTGCGATGGTCCAGCGAGAGGGCGACCCAGCAGCTTAATGTGCAGCGCACAAATTTTTGCCGCAACCCGAATCGGGGGCAAAGTCCAGGCAATTGCCCAAATTTTCGATGTTTTTAACCATTTTCAGCTCTTTTCCATCGATCAGTGTGCGATTTTTCGGCGGTCCCGGCGCTGCTCGGAAGGCCGCCCAAAACATGACTCTCCGTCCTCATCGCGCCATCGCCCGCATCTCGGTCCGCAGCCGCATCGTCGTGCTGGCGGCAATCCCGGTGCTCGGCTTCTTGGCCAACGGCATCGCCTTCACCATCGGCGAGCGCGAGGTCGAGCACGCTTTCCGCACCGCCGACCGCGCGTCCGATCTGGCCGATGTCAGCCGTGAGTTCCGCGGCGCGCTCATCGCGATGCGGGTGCGCACGCGCGACTTCGTGGCGCGCTCCAGCCAGGACCTCGCCCACGCATTCAAAACCACCCATGACACGGCGGTCCGCACGCTCGGCATCATCGATGCCGCGGTCGACCAGCCGACCCGGCTGAAGCTCGCCCTCATGAAAGGCAAGCTCGAGGAGATCGCCGCGCAGTTCGACGACCTCGCGCGCAACCAGAAAATTCTCGGCTTCACGGAATCGGACGGCACGCGCGACCGCATGGCCAAAGCGGGCGCGGCCGTCGAGCGCATCATTCACGAAGACATGTCGTGGATGAGCGAGGCCGACGCGCACAGGCTGCTGATCTCATTGCTGACGATGCGGCGGTTCGAAGCCGAGTACCGGCTGACCCGCTCGACGCTGATGCAGACCGTGTTCTTCAATGAGTTCAACAGGTTCAAGACCGCCGTGGATGACGTCATCGGCGCGGACGTGCTCAAGGAGCAACTGGCGGAGCGCGTGAAAGCCTACCGCGACGCGTTCGCGGAATGGATCGAGTTCTCCGACAAGGTCGCCCCGCCGGTTGCCGTGATCGAATTCAACGTCCAGAATATGATCCCGATCGCCGAGGAGGTCATCGCTTCTGCGAAGGCCTACACCAGCACGGCCTCGGAGGCGCTCACGGCGTCGCAGCAGCGAACCCGCACCATCATCACCGGCGTAGGATTTGCGGCCGTGCTGATCGGCCTCGGCTTCAGCTGGCTGATCGGCCGCAGCATCGCCCGCCCGCTCAACGGCATTGCCGACGTCATGAAGCAATTGGCAGATGACGACATGTCGGCGAAGATTCCTGCCACCCGCGCATCCGACGAGATCGGCGCAATGGCGCGGACCGTGATCGTATTCCGCGACAACATGATCAAGCGCGACCGCCTGACGACGGACCAGACCAAGTCCGCCCGCGAGAAGGAACAGCTCAGTGAAAGCGTCGCGAGCGCCATCGCGGCCTTCCGAAGCTCGACCCAGCAGGCGCTCGGCAACCTGCGCGGCACGGCGCAACGGCTGGAAATGTCGTCGACCCAGCTCAACAGCGCCGCCGACGCGGTGACGGCGGAATCCCGGACCGCCGAGAGCCGTGTCGCTGCAGCTTCGCAGAACGTCACCTCCGCGGCAGGCTCGGTCGAGGAGCTTGCCGCCTCGATCGGCGAAATCGACCGAGGTCGCCGCCCGCGCCGTCTCCGAGGCACGGCGCACAGTGCAGACGATGACCGAGCTAGGCCACACCGCCACGCGCATCGGTGAGGTGATCGGGCTCATTCAGGCCATCGCCGGCCAGACCAACCTGCTCGCGCTCAACGCCACCATCGAGGCGGCGCGCGCGGGCGAAGCCGGCCGCCGCTTTGCCGTCGTCGCCTCCGAAGTGAAATCGCTCGCCGCCCAGACCGCCCGCGCCACCGCGGAGATCGCCGGGCAGATCGGCGCCATCCAGTCGGCCGCCATCGATTCCGCGCAGGCGATCGGGCAGGTCAACGCGATCATCACGGACATGTCGGCCATCGCCTCGACGGTGTCGGTCACCGTTGAGGAGCAGAATGCGGCGGTGTCGTCGATCGCCGACGGCGTGAACCGCGCCTCGGTGGAGGCGCAGACCGGCGCGGAGGCCATGAGCCGGGTCGCCGGCGCCAGCACCGACGCCCGGGTGACCGCAGCCGACGTCAAATCGCTCGCCTATACGCTCGCGGCAGAGGCCAAGAATCTCGACGCCGAAGTGCAGCGGCTCCTGACCGACGTGCAGGCGGCGTAGAGCAATCCCTAAAGCGGCTGGTGGCGTCAAAGCTCTTGCAATCGTCGCGATAATCCGCGATTCCAGGCTCGGTCGCTCCCTCACGGAGAAGGCGGTGCGCATCCTGCGCCTCAGCATTCGCGTCGCTCTGGACGCCTTCTATCGCTTCAACGCCGACGACGGCTGGGCGATCGCGAGCCACATCGCGCTGTCGGCGCTGATGTCGCTGTTTCCGTTCCTGATCGTGGTCACGGCGCTCGCGGGCTTTTTCGGCACCAAGGAACTGGCCGACGAGGTGGGGCGCATCCTGATCGAGGCCTGGCCGACGCAGGTGGCCGAGCCGATCGCGCGGGAGATCCACAATGTCCTCACCACCGCGCGTGGCGATGTGCTCACCGTCGGCGTGGCGCTCGCGCTCTATTTCGCATCGAGCGGCATCGAAAGCCTGCGGATCGGGATGAACCGGGCCTATGGCCTGAGCGAGCCGCGAAGCTGGTGGCTGCTGCGGCTGGAGTCGATCGCCTATGTGCTGGTCGGCGCGGTTGCGCTGCTGGTGCTAGCGTTCCTCATCGTGCTTGCCCCGCTGATCTTCGCCACCGTCGTGCGTTACGCGCCCTGGCTTGCCCCACTCTGGCCAATGCTCAACTTCATCCGCTATGCGGTCACCGCGGTGGTGCTGATTGCTGCGCTGTTCATCGCGCACAAATGGCTTCCGTCGGGCCAGCGAACATTGTCGGCGATCCTGCCCGGCATGATCGCGACGATGCTGCTGTGGCTGGTGGCCGGCGAAGTGTTCGGCGACTACCTTTCCGGCTTCGCCTACACCTATGTCACGTATTACGCCGGACTGGCGTCGGCGATGATCGCGCTGGTGTTCCTCTACCTGATCGCGTCGATCTTCATCTACGGCGCTGAATTGAACACCTCGATCGCGGAGCTGCGGAAGGAAATCGCGGCGGTGCGCGGCTAGAGCACGGTCCCGAAAAAGCCTGCCCCGGACTTGATCCGGGGCGGGAACCGGTTTTCCGCCTTCGCGAAGCCCGCTTCGGCGGGCGAAGGAAGGTCGGACAAGGTCATGCTCAAACGAAAATCTACCGCCCCGCCTCGATCACATCCTCAAGGCTCTTGAGCTCCGGCTGCGGCGCGTTGACCAGCACCGCAATGTTGCCGGGCTTGTGCTCGTTCTTCCACATCATCTGGTGCGCGCGGGGAATCTCCGCCCACGGCAGCACCTCACTCATGCAGGGATAGATGCGGCGGTCCAACACGAACTGGTTTGCCGCCGAGGCCTACTTGAGATGCGCGAAGTGCGAGCCCTGGATGCGCTTCTGCCGCATCCACACGTAGCGCGCGTCGAAGGTGATGTTGTAGCGCCCCGGATTGCCTCGGCCCACCCCCGCTCGCGCTTGGGCAGGTCGGAGGCATTCAGCAATTCCGCCAGCGCCAGAATGCCGGTCAACGGCGTGCGGATGTCATGCGCCAGCCCCGCCAGCGCGGTCTCGATCGCGCACGGCCGCCGGCGTTTGTGCACGCGCCGCGCCCGCTTCCTGCGCTTGGCTTTCGCCATGAGAATCCCGCCCCTGCACGGGCAAGAATGGCACGCCGGGATGGCCGGGACTACACGGCGGCATTCACAAGTCTGCGAACGTCGGCTGGCGTCATTCCCTGCGCGCGCAATTTGCGCAGACCGGTGGCCTGCGTCGATTTCGAGAGCTTTCTGCCGTCCGCGTCGAGGATCAGCCGGTGGTGGTGATAGGCCGGCGCGGGCAGGTCGATCAGGACCTGCAGCAGGCGATGCACGCTGGTCGACCAGAACAGGTCCTGCCCGCGCACCACATGCGTCACGCCCTGAAGCGCATCGTCAATGACGACCGAGAGGTGATAGCTGGTCGGCGTCTCCCTGCGGCCGACGATCACGTCGCCCCAGGCGGCGGGATCGGCGGCGATCTCGCCGCGCTGACCGGAGGGCCCCGCACCAGTCTCGCGCCAGCGCAGCGGGCCCGCCCATTCCATCGCCTTCTCCACGTCGAGGCGGATCGCGTAAGGGAGGCCGGCGGCCATGCGCACATGGCGATCCGCCTCCGTCATCTGCCGCGCCGCACCCGGATAGACCGGCACGCCGTCCGGGTCGCGCGGCCAGCGTTCGCGGACGTCGCGGTCGCCGACCATGCGCGCGATCTCCGCCCGGCTCTCGAAACTCGGGAAGGTCAAACGCATCGCTTCGAGCTTTTCGAGCGCCGCGCGGTATTCGCCGAAATGCCCGGACTGCCGCCACACCGGCTGTTCCCATTCGATGCCGAGCCAGGCCAGATCCTCATAAATCGCCGCCTCGAACTCGGGCCGGCAACGCGCCGCATCGATGTCCTCGATCCGCAGCAGGAACCGGCCGCCGGTTTTTCGCGCCATGTCGAAGTTGAACAGCGCCGACAGCGCGTGGCCGAGATGCAGATGGCCGTTCGGGCTCGGGGCAAAGCGGAAAACGGGTTGGGTCATCGCCGGTGGAACCGCGGAATTGGTGCATGGGGATCATGGCATCGAATGGCGGCCGATGCGATCACTTGACCCGGCCGCGCATTGTGCTTTGAACGTCGCATGTCGTCCTTCCTCCACACCGAAGCCGATCTTGCCGCCGGAATGGCCACGCTGGTCGCGCAGGACCCGCGCCTCGTGCCCGTTCTGGAAAAAACCGGAATGCCCGCGCTCCGCCGCCGCGAGGGCGGCTACGCCGGGCTGTGTGCCATCGTCTGCGGCCAGCAGCTTTCGACCGCCAGCGCGGCGGCGATCCGCGCACGGCTGTTCGCGGCCTTCGATCCGTTCCACCACGACACGGTACGGCTCGCCCGCGGGGACAAGCTCGCGCGGCTCGGCCTTTCCAGGCCCAAGATCAAATCGATCAAGGCGATCGGAGCCGCCATCGCCCGAAAACACGTCGACCTCGACGCGGTCGCGGCGATGGACGCCGATCAAGCGCACGCGGCGCTGACCGCCCTGCACGGCATCGGACCCTGGACCGCGGATATCTATCTTCTGTTCTGCCTGGGTAACGCCGACGCCTGGCCGGCCGGCGACCTCGCGGTGCAGGAGGCCGTGCGCATCGCCTTCAACATGAAGAAGCGGCCCGACGCCAAGGCGATGGTGAAGCTCGCGGAGAAATGGCGTCCGTGGCGCGGGGTGGCCGCGCATTTGTTCTGGGCCTACTATCATGTGGTGAAGCGGCGCGAGGGCGCGCCGGTTCAGGCCACGTGGCCAGCCGTGACGAAAAAGAAAAAAACGAAAAGCGCGAAGGGAACAGCGAATGGCCGGTGAACTCGACGGTCCGCGGCTGGAGCCGACCAGCGGACAGGCCAAGCGCCTCATCGTGTTCCTGCACGGCTACGGCGCCGACGGAAACGATCTCATCGACATCGGCCGGGCCTGGCAGGGCATGCTGCCGGACACCGCCTTCGTCTCGCCGCACGCCCCCGAGCCCTGCGGCCAGGCTCCGGTCGGCAAGCAATGGTTCCCGCTTTTCACCCGCGCCCCGAACGAGCGCTGGGAGGGCGTCAACAAGGCGCTGCCGGAGCTTGATCGTTTCCTCGACGCCGAACTCGCCCGCCGCAAGCTGCCGCCGTCCGCGCTGGCGCTGGTCGGCTTCAGCCAGGGCACGATGATGGCGCTGCACGCGGGCCTGCGCCGCGCTGTCCCGCCCGCGGCCATCGTCGGCTATTCCGGCATCTTCGTGCTGCCGGAAAACGCCAAGGCCGATGCGGTTCTCGGCGACATCAAGTCCAGGCCGCCGGTGCTGCTCATCCACGGCGACCAGGACGATCTCATCCCGGTGCAGGCGCTGCTCCAGAGCTCACAGGAGCTAGCCGCGCTCGAAGCGCCGGTCGAGTGGCATGTCTCGCAAGGGGTCGGCCACGGCATCGACCAGGAGGGGCTGCGCCACGGCGGCGAATTTCTCGCCCGCAGATTCGGACTGCGACGCTGATTCGGCCAGGCACACCAGCGCGCAGGCGCCCTGATTCGCGCACAACCTGCCCACTTCGCACGCTTCACAATGCGGTCACCGAGCCTATACACTGTGCGTAGGCTGCCGCTGCGGCGCGCGGTTTTGGGGACGTCGAAGGGACTTCGCCTTGAACGTGCACGTCAATCCTGGGAATGGCTTTCCCGCCCTGGTGCTGAACGCGGACTTCCGCCCGCTCAGCTATTACCCGCTGTCGCTGTGGTCCTGGCAGGACACGATCAAGGCGGTGTTCCTCGAACGCGTGAACATCGTCGAGGAATACGACCACGCGGTGCACAGCCCCTCGATGGAGATGAAGCTGCCGAGCGTGGTGTCGCTCAAGACCTACGTGCGGCCGTCCACCCATCCCGCGTTCACACGGTTCAATGTATTCCTGCGCGACCGGTTCTGCTGCCAGTACTGCGGCTCGCGCGACGACCTCACCTTCGACCATCTGATTCCGCGCTCGCGCGGCGGGCACACCACCTGGATCAACGTGGTCGCCGCATGCTCGCCCTGCAACCTGCGCAAGGGCAGCATGACGCCCGCGGAAGCAAGGATGTTCCCGTCGCAGACGCCGATACAGCCAAGCGTGCAGCACCTGCACCGCAACGGCCGGCTGTTCCCGCCAAACTATCTGCACCAGAGCTGGCTGGATTATCTCTACTGGGATACCGAACTCGATCCCTGAGCCCGGATCGAGAACGCGCCCCACAGCGCGACCGCGGCGAGCGCGAGCGACACCAGCACGTTGTAGCCGGCCAGCGACAGACCGAGGAAGCGCCAGGCCGCCTCGTCGCAGCGGATCACACGCGTCCGGTTGATCTGATCGATCAGGCTACCGCCGGCGTTGAAATTGGGCAGAGCGCCCGAGCAATCCGTCGGTCCTGGCCACCACTTCCATTCCACGCCGGAGTGATAGACGCCGAGGCCGGCGTTCCACAGCATCGCCGCGGCGATGGCGCACAGCGCCAGCATCAGCACCTTGCGCGACGAGCCGACCGACCGGCCGAGCAGAATCATCGCCGCCAGCGGCACCGACACGTAAAAGGCGTAGCGCTGCTCCAAGCAGAGCGGACAGGGCGGATAGCCCAGCGCGTATTGGAAGAAGAAGAATCCCGCCATCGTCAGGACGCCGATGACGGCGATGGCGATGGCCGCCGCGGCGGCCGGCTCCTTGCGTGCGAGCGCGATGGTCGGTTCGATCATGCGATGTCCCTGCAGGGCTTTCGCATAGCGCCGCGGATGGAACCTGTCGACCCAAAAGGCTGTGAGCGGCGGCGGGCCCGGGCGCGATCGGCGGACATTGACGATAGGCCTTGCGCCTTCTTTCGTGAGGCATGATCTTTTCCGAAAACCGGTTTCCACTTTTCGGGATCATGCCTTATAATCGCCGCCATTGCCCCTGTGGCGGAACTGGTAGACGCGCCAGACTCAAAATCTGGTGATGGCAACATCGTGCTGGTTCGATTCCGGCCAGGGGCACCAATACTATTTTCACACCTTCACACTGCCTCTCATTGCATCTCACATTGAGCTGCTTTGTCAGTGCCTTACGCGTGACGTTGGAGCACAATTCCGAACCACGGAAGCCGACCCAGCTGAG
>SHVN01000020.1 GCA_009694215.1 Xanthobacteraceae bacterium | reverse complement strand
GTGAAGTGAAGTGAAGTGAAGTGAAGTGAAGTGAAGTGAAGTGAAGTGAAGTGAAGTGAAGTGAAGTGAAGTGCTGCACTGCAGACCCGGGACCGTTCCAAACTCGGAGGCTGTCGAACCAGCGTCTATGCTCATGCCTTTGCGAATTAAAGTTGCAGCTCAACACTCAAATCGCGCCAGTCGGGGTTGAGTTTTTCGATCAACTCAAACTTCCGTGCCCGGCGCCATCGCTTGACCGCCGCTTGACGAGCGCGGGTTTCGCGGATGGACGAGTGTTCTTGGTAATAGACGAGATTGGAGACGCCGTAGGATTTGGAAAAGCCAGGGGCCAATTTGCTTTTGTGCTCGGTCACCCGCCGGACCAGATCGTTCGTGACGCCAGTGTAAAGTACACCGCGCGCTCGATTTGCCAGCACGTAGACGTAATAACGCTCAGACATCGACATCGCGGCCACTGATTATCCAGAGCCGAGCTGATGCCGCAAGTCCGATTCGGAAATCGGAGTTTCGAACGGTCCCGGATCAGCAGTGCAGCGTTCCGCTTCGCTTCACGCTGCACTGCGTCCGGGACACGAACCCTTACCTTCCCGTCTTGGCCAGCGAGCGCGACCAGGCGGTCATGCGCGCCTTGGCGTTCTCAAGGTCCTTCTTCGAGAAGAAGTCCTCCGGCTTTACCTGGTCGACCGGATAGACCGGACGCAGGAAGTCCTCCTCGAAGCCGAACGGCACCGTGGCATCAATGCCCATGCCGCCTTCGAAGCGGGTGTTCGACGCGGTCCACTGCGCATTGCCGGCGGTCATGCGCTCGGCCGGCATGAAGGTCTGGCCACGACCGCCGGGGATCGGGTTGAGGATGTCGGTCTGCGGGTTCACGCGCGTGGTCAGGCACCACATGATGTCGTCCATCGAATAGGGATCGACGTCCTCGCTCACGGCGATGGCGATGCGCATGCCCTGCGAGCAGGCGAGCGCCGCGCCGAGGAAGTTGCGCTGCCAGCCCTCGTCGATCTGGTGGCGTTTCTTGACCTGGATGATGCAGCCGCCCCAGTCGGTCATCGAGTAGGGGATGACGACGTCCTGGACGATGCCGGGCTGCAGGCGGTTGCACAGCTCGAAGATGGTCGCCTCGCGGATGGTGGTGTCGATGTTGTGCTCATCCAGCGTGTGCACGGCGAGTGCGAACACGATCGGCTTGCTCGCGGGCTTGCGCATCGTCACCGCCGTGACGTGAAGCGTGGGCGCCTTGTAGGCCTTGCCCATGTAGCCCGCCCATTCCGGATGGAAGTGGTGATGGCCCTGCTTGCCGGAATCTTCGGACTCCTTGGTCTCAAAGCGGCGGTCGCGGGTGTCGACGTAGCCCTCGAGCACGATCTCGGCGTCCGCTAGCGCCATGGCGTTGACGGTGCGCGCCTTCACTAGGCGGATCGGCGAGCCCTGGATCGCGCCGGCGATGCCGATCTCGTCGCAGCCCTGCGGCATGATGGCGTAGCCGAACGCCGCGCCGGCCAGCAGCGTGCAGGACGGCGGTACGCCGAAGTTCATGGTGATCGGAATCTTCTCGTTGCTCTTGTAGTACTTGTTGACCACCTGCCACATGTGCGAGCCGGGCGAGATCTGGTAGGTGCCGACGTTGCCCCAGCGGAAGTTCATGCGGTTGTAGCCAAGGTCGGAGCCGCCATCGAAGTGTTCGCCGGTGACGCAGCGGATGCCGGAGCCGACCGTAAGCTCCGACTCGTAGGTCGTATGCCGGATCGGAACCATGTACTCGTTGACGTCCTTCGGATTCTCGATCACGTGCTCCTGGCACGGCGCGACGCTCTGCATGATCTCGATCGGCTTGAGCGGATGCGACAGCGCGTAGGCGAGCTTGCGGGTGCGTTCGACGTCGTTTGCCCAGCCGAACATCTTGTTGATGACGTTCATGTCGCCGAACAGGTTGGTGACGACCCGATGATTGGGCTTGCCCACGACGTTGTTGAACAGCATCGGGCAGGCGCCATCGAGATGCTTCTGCAGGCCGGTGACTTCGAGGTCCGGATTGACCGGCTTGTCGGTCTCGATCAGGTCGCCCTGCGCCCGGAGCCATTCGAGCGTGTCGCGCAGGTTGCCGGGATAATCCACGACCTTCATCTTTTCCTTGCGGACGGCCTTCTGCATGACGTGACGCTCCCTGGGGTTGTCTGTCGCGGCGTCAGAACCGCCGCGTGCGACCAAACGTGAGTTGCTTGGATTTCCAATTATTATTGGTGCGGGGTCTAAGGCTGTCAACGCGGCCTGTAGCACACTATCGCATGGCGATACGGCGAAAAGACAACAGCACCAGCCTCGGACGCGTCTCAGTCGATCTGCGCGCCGGAGGCCTTCATCACCGCCGTCCACTTCGGAATCTCGGTCTTGATATAGGCATCGAACTCCTTCGGCAAGCTGCCGATGATGTCGACGTCGAGGTCGATCAGCGCCTTCTGCGTGGCGGGGTCCTTCAGCGCCTCGATGGTGGCGAATTGCAGCGAGTCCATGACCTCTTTCGGCGTGCCGGCCGGTGCAACCAGGCCGTGCCAAGTGGTGGCATCGAAGCCCTTGAGGCCGAGTTTGTCCACGGTCGGCAGATTTGGCAGCAGCGCCGTGCGCCTTGGCGTGGTCACCGCCAGCGCGCGCATCTTGTCGTTCTTGATGAGCCCGATCACCGACGCGGCGGTGGCGAACATCATCTGTACATGTCCGGCGATCACGTCCTGCAACGCCGGCGCCGCGCCCTTGTAGGCGACGTGCACGATGTTCACGCCGGCTTCGGCCTTGAACAGCTCGCCGGCGAGATGGGCGGCGGCGCCGAATCCGGACGAGGCGAAGTTCAACTGACCGGGGCTCGCCTTGGCGAGCGCGATCAGTTCGGCCATGGAGTTTGCCGGCACGGCCGGGTTGACCACCAGGATGTTGGCCTGGGTGTTGAGCAGCGTGATCGGAGCAAAGTCGAGCTGCGGATCGAAGCCGATGTTCTTCTGGCGCGCCGGATTGGTCGCCAGAATGCTGGTGCTGCCCATGAGCAGCGTGTAGCCGTCGGCCGCGGCGTGCGCGGCCTGCTCGGCGGCGACCGTGCCGCCGGCGCCGGGCCTGTTCTCGATCACCAGCGGCTGGCGCAGGACGGGAGCGAGCAACCGGCCGAGGATGCGCGCGATCACGTCGCTCGGGCCGCCCGGAACGTGCGAGACGATGAGCGTAATCGGCCGAGTCGGATAGTCGAGGGCGGCCGCGGGAGCGGCGCCGAGCGCCAGCAGCAGCGTGATGCCTGCAAGACGAATCGAGCTTCCGACGAACACTACGGTCTCCGTCCCTTGCCGCCCGCGATCAAAGCCGCGCCGATATGCCCCCGTCCACCGCCCAGGCGCTGCCGGTCACGAAGCTTGCGCGCTCGGATGCCAGGAAGACCACCACGCTGGCGATCTCCTCCGCCGCGGCCATGCGGCCGAGCGGGATTTTCGCGACCCGCGGTTTCAGCACCTCCGCCTCGGACTGGCCGGTCTTCGCCATTGCCTCGCGGATGTTCTTGTCGTGGCGTTCGGTCCGTACCGCGGTCGGCACGACGGCGTTGACCAGGATGCTGTCCTTGCCCAGCTCGTTGGCCAGCGCCACGGTCAGGTTCTGCACGGCGGCGTTGTTCATCCCGGTGGCGATGGCGCCGAGCTGCGGCATCCAGGCCGCGCCGCCGGAGATGTTGACGATGCGTCCCCATTTGCGTTTGCGCATCGGCGGCACCGCGAGGCGAATGCAGCGCACGGCGCCGCGCAGCTTGTTGTCGAAGGCCTCGTCCCAGTTCTCCTCGGTCATCGCAAAGAAGCTGCCCTGCGAGATGTTGGTGGCGTTGTTCACCAGAATGTCGAGGCGGCCGAACTCGGCGAGCGTGGCCTTGAACAACGCCTCGACCGCGGCTGGGTTGTTGAGGTCGGTCGGCACGCCGATCACGCGGCCGTTTGATTGGCCTTTCAGCTTGTCGATGGCCTGCGCGTTGCGCGCCGGGTCGAGGCTCGCCACCACCACATGCGCACCCTCCGCCAGGAGCGCGGCCGAGATGGCGTAGCCGATACCGCGATTGCCGCCGGTGACGATGGCGACGCGGTCTTTGAGGCCGAGGTCCATGGGATCAGCCCGTGTATTCCAGAATATGCATTCCCGCGCCGGCGCGGTCGATCAGATAGAGCCGGCCGTGCTCGTCGGTGCCGATGTCGTTCGATTGCACCGCCGGGCGGTCGCCTTCGAGCGCAGGCACGTAGCAGCCGATCTCCTTCGGATGGAACGGATCGCTGACGTTGACCGCGCGCAAACCGGCGTTGAAGTAGGTCAGGAACACGATGTCCTTCCACGGCCCGTCGGCGGGAAGATGCTCCAGGATGTTGTGCGCGCCGTAGCGGCCGGGGCGGTTAAAATACTTCTCGCGGTCCGGCATGAAGGTCGCGATCGGGACGAGCTTGTCCTCCTTGCGTGCGTCGATCACCCACATGAACTGTGCGTCCCAGTATTTCTGCTTGGCGCGCGCCTCGTCGGTGCAGATGAGATAGGGCCGGTCGCCGAGCGGCCAGCAGGTGTGGTTGGATCCGGGGAACGGCGGCGCCCAGGACAGGTGCCCGACCAGCTTCATGTTGGCGAGGTCGGAGCAATCGATGACGGAGATGCCGCCGCCCCACCAGGCGCAATACATCCGGTTGCCGCGGATGGTCGGCGGGCCGTGCAGGGTGCACAGGTCGTCGGGCGGATGGCCGGCCACTTCGTCGCCATTGCTGTCGTCGGCCTTCATCCAGGGCAGGCCCCACTGGCTGACGATCTCGGGCTTCAGCGGGTCCTTGATGTCGAGCGTCCAGATCACGCGGCTTTTCCATCCCTGCGCGGCGTTCGGCAGGAGGGCGAGCTTGCGCTTGTTATCGACGCCGAAGCGGTGCGGTCCGTTGCCCGGCATGTCGTAGAAGCCGACCTGTTTCGGCTCGCCGCCCTTGGAGATGTCGAAGATGAACAGGCCGGTGCGGGCGTTCCTGCCGGCCTCGCCGCCGAGCCGCTCGGAATTGACGTAGAGGAAGTCGCCATCGACCACGCGGAGCTTATGGGAATGCACGCCGGGCGGCGACTTCACCTCGGCGACTTTTTTGGGCTTTCGCGGATCGCGGACGTCGTGGACGGTAAAGCCCTCCGGCCCGTTGTAGGAGGCCGAGCCGACCGCGCCGACATAGGCAAAGCCCTTGTTGATCTCGACGATCGAGCCGCCGCCCCACGCGGCGGACGAGTCGTGGCCGAGCAGTTTGAAGTTCTTGGCTTCCTCGGGAATGTGGTCAGCCATCTACTTTGTCTTCCCAGGCAGTCTCTCGTTTGTCATGCTCGGCCTTGTGCCGGGCATCCACGCCTTCCTTTGCCGCATTAAGCAAGACGTGGATGGCCGGGACAAGCCCGGCCATGACGTGGAAAGGTATGTACAAATTCACTACGGCTGATACCGCCCGCCGATGGCGACCTTGCTGACGCCAAGGCCGGGCAACTCCCAGACGCCGGCCCCCCCGGGGTTCTGGTCGGCGTTGATGTTGACGTCGATCAGATACGGCTTGTTGGCGGCGATGGCCATGCGGATGGCATTGCTGATGTCGCCGGCGCGATCGACGCGCACGCCTTCGACGCCGGCCGAGCGCGCCATTGCGGCGAAGTCGGGGTTGTACGGCTTGCCGGTCTCGGGGTGATGGAAGTCGGTCGCCAATTCACGCCCGCCGAGATAGCCGCGCTGCAACCCGCGGATCGACGCATAGGCGTAATTGTTCCACACCACCCAGACCACCGGCAGATTGTATTCCACCGCGGTGCCGAGCACGCTCGCATGCATGAAGAACGCGCCGTCGCCGCATACCGACACGCAGGGACGATCCGGCGCGGCGAACTTCGCGCCGAGCACGCCCGCGACGCCGAAGCCCATCGAGCCGAAGCCCATGCAGCCGATGAAGCTGTCCGGGCGCTTCGGCTTGCAGAACTGCAGGAGCCAGTTGTGGTGCACGCCGATGTCGCTGACCATGATGGCGTCGTCGGGCAGCGCCTTGTCGATCTCGGCCGCCGCGCGCTGCGGGTGGATCGGCGTCGAGTCGTCCAAAAATCCCGGCGCGATGAATTTTTCCCATTCCTTGCGGTAGCCGTCGATCGTCGCGAGCCACTTCTTCCGCGACGCGGCGGCATCGGCCACGCCCTTGCGCGTCTCAAGCTCGGCCAGCACCTGCCGCAGGAACGTCCGCGCGTCCGCCATCAGCCCGAGCGCGACCGGATAGTTGCGGCCTATCTCCTCCGGGTCGATGTCGACGTGGATGAGCCTGGTCGGCGGGATGGTGAAGGAGTAGCCCGGAATCCATGAGCTTGAGGTGCGGTCGTCGAAACGCACGCCGAGCGCCAGCAGCACGTCGGCCTGGCGCGCTGCGCCGTTGGCCTGATAGGCGCCGCCGCGCGAGAGCAGGCCGAGCGACAACGGATGGTGCGTGTCGATCGCGCCGATGCCGCTCATCGAATGCGCGACGGGAATCTGCAGCTTCTCCGCGAGCGCCAGCAGCGCTTCGGCCGCGCCGCCGTACTTCACGCCCTGGCCCACCAGGATGACCGGCCGCTCGGCCGACATGAGCATGTCGACAGCCTTCACGACGCCTTCAGGGTCGGCGCCGCAGCGCGACGAGATGTTGGCGCTCCATTCCTCCGGCTTCGGCGTCTCTTCGGCGGCGGCTTCCATGAACACGTCGAACGGCACGTCCAGCACCACCGGCCCGGGCCGTCCCGTCACCATCGTCTTCCAGGCCTGCCGCACCATCAGCGGCACCTGCTCGCCGCGTGTCGGCTGATACACCCGCTTGCACACATTGCGCACGGTCGCGGGGAAGTCCGCCTGATGCTGGCGATACAGTTCCTGGAACGCGCCGCGGCCGAACTGGCTGGTCGGCACGTTGCCGGTCACCGCGAAGAATGGCACCGAGTCGAGATAGGCGGTGGCGAGCGCGATCGGCAGGTTCATCGAGCCCGGCCCGCAGGAGGTGAAGGTCGCGACCGGCTCGCCCTTCACGCGGTAATAGGCATCCGCCATGAAGCCGCAGACGCTCTCGTGGTGCACCGAGATGGTCTTGATGTCGCTCTGCCGCTCGTGCAGCGCGTCGATGAACTGGATGTTGCCGTGCCCGCACAGGCCGAAGGCGTAGGGCACGCCCTCGCGGATCAGGTAGTCGACGATAACTTGGCCGCCGTTGAGCTGATTGTCGGACGATCGCTTCAGCATCGGTGTGCGTTCTCTTTCATTTCGCGAGCTTCAGCGCGCGGTCGTAATAGGTAAGGTCGAGATACTTCGCCGGCTCCGGCGCAGGTCCGCCCTCGATCTCCTGCCGCAGCGCCAGCACGTTGTTGAAGCCCTCGACGCTCAGCTTGGCGTCGGGGTTGAAGCCGAAGCCCGGCTCGATCATCAGGTCGTAGCTGCGGGTGGCGAGCGAGCGCGAAAGGTTGCGCTTGCTCATCAGGAGGGCGATGGCCTCGTCGCGGTTGTTCTTGTCGAGCACCCAGCGCAGCGATTCGATATAGCCGGCGAGATAACGCTCCAGCACAGGCCCGTTCGCCTTGGCCCAGGAGCGCAGCACGAAGGCGCCGCCGGCCTGGTAGGGCCCGAGCAGATCGACGGTGCGGCCGAGGCTCTTCAATCCCGCCTCGATGGTCTGCGCCGAGAATGGCAGGTTCATGATCGCGGCGGCGTTGTCGCCACCTTCGAGCATCGCCTTGAGGCGGAAGGGGCCGGCACCGACCGCATTGATCCGGTAGTCCACGCCGTCCTTCAGCCCGTGCCGGAGCAGGATTTTCTTCGCCTGCAGCGCGTAGGCGGTGTTGGGCGCGTCGGTGACCAGCGCCTTGCCGCGGACGTCGGCGAACGAATTGATGTCCTTGCCGACGATGAACTCGTTGGTGCCGCCGTCGCCGCCGGAGACGATAACCACATCGACCTTGGCCACCTCGATCATGGCGATGGCGTTGTCGACCGCCGAATGCACCACCTCGAACTTGCCGCCGGCGAGGCCCTGGCGCTGGGCGCTGGAGCTCTCGGTGAACTCGAACTCCAGCTTGATGCCATGCCTGGCGAAGAAGCCCTTTTCCACGCCAACGAAGAACGGCAGCGAACGCGCGGTCGGGAAGGTGTTGACCCGCACCAGGGTGTCGTCGGCGGCTGCGGCGGGCCCGGCCAGCAGGAGAGCAGCGGCGGCGCCCACAAAGTGGATGATTTTCACGGATTTGAGCCCTTGGATAGCGGCAGGAGCGGTTTAAAGATAAGAGAGTGGGCGAGTGCCCGCAGGTTCGGATAGCCTAGCAGGGCAGAGCGCGGAGATCGAGAATGAGACTGGGCTACTTCACGATGCCGGTGCACCCGATTGACCGGACATGGGCGGAGACGCTGAAGGAGGACCGGGAGGCCGTCATCCTGGCCGACAAGCTCGGCTACTACGACGCCTTCATGGGCGAGCACCTCACCGACAAGGCCGAGAACATCACCAACAGCATGATCTTCAACGCTACGCTCATTTCCGACACCAAGACGATCAAGCTCGCCACCGGCACCAGCAATCTCTCGCATATGCATCCCGTGCTGGTCGCCCAGCACGCGGCGCTGTTCGATCATCTGTCGGAAGGGCGCTTCATCTTCGGAGTGAGCCCCGGCGCGCTGACCTCGGATGCCGAGGCGCTCGGCATCCTGGAGCAAGACCGCAACAAGATGTTCGCCGAGGCGATCGACGTGATCCTGGCGATCTGGGAGCGCGATCCGCCCTACGACATCGACTTCCCTGACAACCGCTACAAGGTCTCCACCTCGCGCACCCAGGCGCTGGAAATCGGCGTGGGCTTCCTCGGCAAGCCGTACCAGCAGCCGCGGCCCGAGATCGTCGGCACCGTGGTGGCGCCGTACTCGCCCGGCGTGGTGCTGATGGGCAAGCGCGACTTCCATCCGCTGTCGGCGAACTTCCTGCTCTCCAAGCATCTCAAGTCGCACTGGGAGAACTACTGCAAGGGCAAGGCCGAGGTGGGCGTGACGCCGGACGTCAATGACTGGCGCGTGGCGCGCACGATCTTCGTCGCCGATGACGACAAGACCGCGGAGCGATACGCCCGCTCGGGCGCCAACAATCCTTACGAGTTCTACTGGTCGCAGATGCACACCAAGATGAAGCGCGGCAAGCGGCTCTATGTGTTCAAGGGCCACAAGGACCAGTCGGACGACGAGATCACGCTCGACTACGTCATGGACAATTGCGTGATCCACGGCGGCGTTAGCAAGGTGGTCGACCAGCTTCTGGCGCTGCGCGAGGAGATCGGCGACTTCGGCGAGATCGTCTATGCCGGCATGGACTGGGTCGATCCGGCGCTCGGCAAGCGCTCGATGCAGCTGATGGCCGAGCAGGTGATGCCGCGCGTCAATGCGGCGCTCGGAAAATCCGCAGCGGCATAGCAATCAAGCCGCCGTCAGCCCGCCATCGACCGGCAGCGTCACGCCGGTGACCGAGCCCGCGCCTGGGCTTGCAAGATAGACCACGGTGGCTGCGATCTCCTCCGGCGTGGCGAAGCGGCCCGACGGGATGCGCGACAGCGCGGACGCCCGCTTGTTCGGGTCGCTCAGCAATTGCTGGCGCGATTCCGTCATCACCGTGGTCGGCGCGATGGCGTTGACGCGGATGTTGTGGCCCGCCCATTCGATCGCCAGCATCCGCGTCATCTGAATGAGGCCTGCTTTCGAGATGCCGTAGACCGAGCGGCCGGCGATGCCGGTCATGCCGTGGGTCGAGGCCATGCTGACGATGACGCCGGGCCGATTGCGCGCGATGCAGGCGCGGCCGAACAGTTGCGACAGGAAAAACGCGCCCTTCAAGTTGGTGTCGATGACGTCATCCCATTCGGCGTCGGTGACATCGACCATGGGCTTGAGCAGCGCGCGGCCGGCGTTGTTCACCAGCAGGTCGATCTCTCCGAGGTCTTTCGTGGCGCGCTCGAATGCGGCTTTGATGCTGTCCTGCGAACGGAGATCGAGCGCGATCGCTACGGCCTTGCGCTTCTTGATCTCCGGCTCCGCCAGCGTGTCTTTGAGCGACGCTGCGTCGAGCTCGGTCAGCGCGAGGTCATAGCCCTCGCGCGCCAGCGCCACGGCAATGGCGCGGCCGAGGCCTGCCGAGCATCCGGTGATCAACGCGCGGCCAGACTGACCCATGTTCCATCCTTCATGCTGCGGTAGCAGGCTTCGGCGAACTGCACGTCGCGGATGCCGGCGGAGAAATCGGTCTGCATCGGCGTGCCGGTCACGACATGGCGCAGGAAATTCTCCCAGCCGATGCGGTAGGGGTTCTTGAACGGGCCTAAGTCCGTCACCTCGTGCCAGTTAGCGCGATAGTCCACGTTGAGGTCGGTGGCGATGGAAAAATGCGCGGTGCGCGGCGTCTGCGCGCCGGTGGTGGTCCAGCAGCGGTGCAGGCCGGCAATGGCCGAGCCCCTGGTGCCGTCGATCTGAAAGGTGAGCAGGTCATCGCGGCGCACCCGCGTCGCCCAGGACGACAGGATGGTGCCGATCGCGCCGCTCTCCAGCTCGATCAGCGTGGAGGCATTGTCCTCGACGTCGACGTCGTAGCGCACGCCGCGCTCGTCGATGCGCGCCGGCGTCGCCGTCGACATCGCCGTGATGACGCGCCGCATGGGACCCAGCGTATTCTCGATCACGTAGCGCCAGTGCGGATACATGTCGAGAATGAGCCCGCCGCCGTCCTTCTTGCGGTAGTTCCAGCTCGGCCGCTGGCACGGCACTTCGGTGCCGTCGAACACCCACCAGCCGAATTCGATGCGAAAGCCAGTCACGCCGCCAAAGAAATCCGAAGCGGCGAGCCGCGACAGCTTCTGCAGGCCGGGCAGGCCGAGCTTGTCCTCGACGGCGCCGTGCTTGAGGCCCGCTGCCTTCATCGCGCACAACAGCTCCAGGCCCTTGTCGACCGATGGCGCCACCGGCTTCTCGGAATAGATGTGCTTGCCGGCGGCGACGGCTTTTTCCAGCGCGCCCTGCCGCTGGCTCGTGGCGGCGGCGTCGAAGAACACCGCGAAGGCCGGATCGGCGAGCGCCTTGTCGAGGTCGGTGGTCCATTCCGCGCCGTAGCTCCTGGCGACGGCGGCAAGCTTGTCGCCGTTGCGCCCGGCCAGCATCAGCCGCGGCACAATGCGGTCGTGGCCCACGGCAAGCCCGCCCTCGGCACGGATCGGCGCCAGCGCATTGGCGATATGCTGTGTTGAGCAGATGCGCCCGGTCGCGCCGTGGAGAATGATACCGAGGGTGTGCGTTGCCATATCGATTCTCTACGCCGTCATGGCCGGGTTTGTCCCGGCCATCCCGATTCTTGGGGCACAGCCGTGCCAAATGAATCGGGATACCCGGCACAAGGTCGAGCATGGCGGAGTATGATGCAGCCGCCCGCGTCCACGCAAACCACGCAGAGAAGCACTGTGCCCCGCCACATCGTCTGCCTCACCTTCGATTTCGACACCCAGTCGGGCTTCATCGCGCGGGGCATGACCACGCCGACGCCGCTGTCGCGCGGCGAGTTCGGCGCGATGGCCGCGGGCCGCATCCTGAAATTCCTGAAGGAGCGCGGCATCAAGGCGACCTGGTTCACGCCGGGCTTCACCATCGAGAGCTGGCCCAGGGAAAGCGCCGCCGTGGCCGAGGGCGGCCACGAGATCGGCCATCACTCCTGGGCGCATATCCCGAACGCCAGCCAGACCCGCGAGGAGGAAGAGGCCGACCTCGTCCGCGCCAACGAGAGCATTAAGAAACTCACCGGTAGCACCGCACGCGGCTATCGCTCGCCGTCCTGGGATCTGAGCCCGCACACCATCGATCTGCTCATCATGCACGGGTTCCTCTACGATTCGAGCCTGATGGGCGCCGACTACATCCCTTACCGCGCCCGGCGCGGCGACAAGGTTGAGCTCGGCAAGTCCTATGGCTTCGGCGAGCAGACATCGCTGATCGAAATGCCGATATCCTGGTCGCTCGACGACCATCCGCATTTCGAATTCATCCGCACGCCGCAGACCGTTGCGCCGGGATTGCAGCCGGCACGCGCGGTCATGCAGAGCTGGCACGACGAGTTCACCTACATGAAGAAGACGGTCGATTGGGGCGTGCTGACCTACACCATGCACCCCTACGTGATCGGCCGCGGCTACCGCATGCTGGCGCTGGAGGACTTGGTGGCCAAGCTCGCCGCCGACGGCGCGGTGTTCATGACCATGGAGCAGGCGGCCGAGGAGGCGAAGAAGAGGTTGTTCGGTTGAGGCGGCTTGCCTTCACTTCTGCGCCTCTTTTGCGATCTGCTCCATGATCGGCCGCCAGGTCTTCTGCTCGCTCTGCACGAACGCCGTGACCTGTTCCGTCGTCATGTATTTCACGAAGGCGCCATTCGCCTGGAATCTGCTCTTCACCTCGGCGTCGTTGAGCGCGGCCCACAAGTCCTTGTTGACCTTTTGCGAGATGGCGTCCGGCGTGCCACCTGGCGCCAGCATCACGGTCCAGGCGCCGACGAAGAAGCCGGGAATGGTCTCGGCGACCGGCGGCAAATTCTCGAATCCCGGCAGCCGCTCCATCGAACTGTGGCCGAGCCCCTTGATCAGATCGCCGCGTAGTGCGGCGGCGAGCCCGGCGTAGGCGTCGAGCACGAGGTGCACGCGGCCGCTCATCACGTCGTTCATGGCCTGGGCCGGGCCGCCGGCGTAGGGAACGAGTTGCAGCTTGGTGCCGGTGCGCGCCTGGAACAGCTCCATCGTCAGATGCGTCAGCCGGCCGCGCCCGGTCGCGGCATAGGTGATCTCGTTCGGCTTCTGCTTTGCCATCTCGATCAGTTGTTTGATGTCGGCGACGCCGGATTTATGTGAGGCGCCGATGAAAATAGGCTGCTGCAGCACGAAGCCGATGGAGGCGAAGTCGCGCGGCAGCTCGACCGGCATGTTCGGCGCGACGCCGGCCCCGCCCGGCAGCGCGAGGAACGTGGAGGTCGATGGCAGGTAGAGCGTGTAGCCGTCATTCGGCGACTGCGACGCCACGCGCGCGGCGATGCCGCCGCCGGCCCCCGGCTGGTTGAGCGTGACCACCGGCTGGCCCCATATCTGGCTGAGCTTGTCGGCCAGGATTCGTGAGGTCGCGTCGTTGGCGCTGCCCGCCGCTGAATCGACGACAATCCGCACGGACTTGTTCGGATAGTCGGACTGCGCGCGCGAGTCCGGCGCGGCAAAGATCGAAAGAGCCAGGACCGCGATTGGAAGCAATCGCACTCGAATTTTCATGAACATCACCCCTTCGGCTTCGGCACCTGCTTGGAATACCAATCGTATATCTGTTGCCCGGTCCAGTGCACCACGCCCGGATGCTTGTTGATGTAGGCGTAAAGCTGCTCGTAATACTTGATGCGGTGCGCCTGGCCGGTGACGTAGGGGTGTACGCCGATGGCGAGGATCCGCGTCGACTCCTTGCTCTCCAGGTAGAGCCGGTCGAAGGCGTCCCTGGTGCGGTTAAGCAGCACGTTGGACTCGTGGTGGTGCGACACCATCATGGTGATATCGTTGATCTCGGCTGAGTAGGGTACCGCCAGGATCGGCCCGTTCGCGGTCTTCACCCAGATCGGCTGATCGTCGAGCACCCAGTCGCCGAACCAGGTGAAGCCCGCCGCCGTGACGTGATCCAGCGTGTCGTACATCTGGCCGCGGCCTGGCCCGAGCCAGCCGGTCGGCGTCTTGCCGGTGAACTTTTTCAAAATGTCGATCGACTGGTCCATCACCTCGCGCTGCTTGTCGGCGATCTGCTGGATTGGCATCTGCACATACGAATGCGCCATGAACTCCCAGCCGGCGTCGCGCGCGGCCGCCGTCGCCTCCGGATAGGTCTCGCAGACCTTGGCGTTGAGCGACATGGTCGGCGTGACCTTGGCCTTCTTCAGCGCCCGCATCAGCCGCCAGAAGCCGACCCGCATGCCGTACTCGTACCAGGTCCAGTTCGGCATGTCGGGAATGACGCTCTGGCCCTGCGGCGCAATTGAAAGCTGCCGCGCCATCGGCCGCGTGATCTCCCATTCCTCGATGTTGACCACCGACCAGATGATGATGCGGCCCTTGCCCGGCAGCTTGAGCTTCGGCCGCGTGAACGGCGAGGAATAGCTGAAGCGGTCGCGCGGATAGGTGGTCATGCAGAATTCCCCGGTTTTTCGGGTGGCATGACAGCAGAATTTCAGGCGGTCGTCGCGGCTTTTTCGCGCAACTTGATCGGCGGATGCCGGTCGGCAAAGCCGGTCGCCGCCTCGTAGGCCTGCGCGATCCGATAGACCATCGGCTCCTCGAAGGCGCTGCCGGCGATCTGCATGGCGAGCGGGATGCCGCTGGCCGTGAAGCCGGTCAGCACCGAGATCGCTGGCGTGCCGGTGACGTTGAAAACGAGGCGCGCCTGCTGATCGTAGGTCTTGGCGACCGCCGCGGCGTCCTCGATCCTGGACGGCAGCAGCAGGCTCGACAGCGTCATCACCGCGTCGAGATCGCGCATCGCGTCGGCGAACTCCCGGCATAGCGCGGCGCGGAGCTGCTGCGCCCTGATGTATTTCGCAGCCGATACGAACGCGCCCGGCAGCAGCCGGTTGCGGGTGAGCGCCGCGAAATCCTCCGGCCGCTGCTGCACGTCCTTCTCGTGGATCGCGTAGGCCTCGGCTTGATGGATGGTTCGGTTGCAGTCGGTCCATAGCGACAGCGGCGACAGGCGGATGGTCTTCACGCTGGCGCCGAGTTTTTGCAGCAGGTCCACGGCCTGATCGATGGCTCGCACCTGATCGGCGTTGGCTTCGGCGTCCTGCCTGTAGAAATGTTCGATCACGCCGATGCGAAGCCCCTTCACTCCCGCCTTCAAGTCCTTCAGGCAGTCGGGGGTTTCGCGTCTGGCGCTGGTCGGATCGTCCGGATCGTGCCCGGCGATGGCGTGAAAGAAGATCGCGTTGTCCTCGACCGTGCGCGTCATCGGCCCGACGTGGTCGAGCGAATAGGTGAGGGGAAACACGCCGTTGAGCGACACCGCGCCGTAGGTAGGCTTCATGCCGACGATGCCGCAGCAGGTCGCGGGATTGCGCACCGAGCCGCCGGTGTCGGTGCCGAGCGCGGCAGGAGCCATGCCGGCCGCCAGCGCCGCGCCCGAGCCGCTCGACGAGCCGCCGGGATGCAGGTCGCGATTCCAGGGATTGCGCGCCGGTGGCCAGGGCAGATCGAACGCCGGGCCGCCGGTAGCGAACTCGTGCAGCGCCACCTTGCCGAGCAGCACCGCGCCGGCCTTGCGTAGCCTCTTCACCACGAAGGCGTCGGCGCTGGCGCGATGGTCGATCCGGATCTTGGAATGGCATGTGGTCGCCATGCCCTCGATGTCGAAAATATCTTTGCAGGCATAAGGCACGCCATGCATCGGCCCGCGCCACTGGCCCTTGGCGATCTCAGCCTCGGCGGCCTTCGCCTGGGCGAGCGCTTGGTCGGCGGTAACGACGAGGAAGGCGTTGTATTGGGAATCGATCGCCGCGATCCGGTCGAGCAGTGCCTTGGTCCACTCGACCGGCGACAGCTTTTTGGCGCGCAAGAGCTGCGAGCCTTCCGCCACTGTCAGCCAGGCGACGTCGGTCATTCGCCGCGCTCGAAGCGGGCGGGATTAAAAATCGGTGCGGGCGAGCTGATTTGCGTCGTCCCGGCCGGCAGATCGCCGAGCGGCTTCAGTCCGCGTTCGGCAGCGGCTTTCACGCCATCGGGATAAAGCTTCAGCGCCTTCGCCAGACCATGCTGCTCGGCCATGAGCCGGACCGCTTCGGGAGTTTTCGAGGCGTCACTCATGGACTGGCGACAATTAGCCGACCACCCGCAGCGGCGCAGGCGCAGGCTTGTTCGCGTCGTACATCCGGCACACGTCCTCCGCGATCGGCGAATGGGCGGCGTGGATGCGCATGATCCAGCTCCGCGCGCCGTCGCTGTTGTGGTGTTTGTCGGCCTCGTTCGGCAGATCGATCCGCACGTTCTTTGCCGCGTCGCGGAAGGTAAACATTGGATCGACGCCTTCCTCGACCTTCTTGATCTCGCGGCGCAGCACGCGGCGGTAGAGCGCGATGCCGTTGTCCGACGCGCCGAGATTTTCCTGGGTGCGGTCGGCGATGGCGCCTTGCGTGATCCACGCCATGATGTCCTGGGCATCGACATTGTCCAGGATGTAGTCGCCGTTCTCGTCCAGGTACGGCACGTCGTAGGTGTAAACCTTGTCAAGCAGGTGCGCTGCGACCTTGTAGCCCTTCGGCGGCACATAGGCCGTGTACCAGAGATGCATGGTGTGGGTGTCGTCCACCGGCACGCGGATCTGGAACGCGTAGTAGCGTGAGTTGAATTTCTCGTCGCCGGCGCCGACCGACAGAATATGCGGGAACACGATCGGGTGGCCGACCTTCCAGTCGTCGCAATCCTCCGATTGGCCGGTCAGCAGCCGGTGCTTGGTGATGCCGTGATCGAACTCGCGGAACGCGATTTTCTCGTGGTGCGCGCTGATCGCGACCTTGTGGCTCTGGCCCTTCTGCTCCTTCACGAACTCGTAGGTGTGGCCGTGTAGCCATTCGGTGTGCACGGGGTCTAGCGAGTTCTCCATGATCTGGAGCCAGTTGCACGGGATGATCGCGCTGCCCAGCATGCGGACCGTGCCTTCGGCAACGAAGCCGTCGAGGCGCGGCAGCAGCGGCTTTGATTCGGCGGGGCCGAGATAGGCCCAGAACACTCCGCCCATCTCCTCGACCGAGTAGGCCGGCGTCTTGACCTTGTGGCGAAACGCGCTCTTCTCCGGTTCGTTCGGTTGTTCGAGGCACTCGCCGCCATGGCCGAACGCCCAGCCGTGATAGGGGCAGCGGATGCCGTTGTCGGTCGGGAGGCCAAACGCCAGCGACGCGCGGCGGTGCGGGCAGGCCTCGGTGATGAGCCCGATACGGCCCTGCTTGTCGCGATAGAGCACGAGATCCTCGCCGAGCAGGCGGACGCGCTTGTTCCACTTGTTGCCGTCGAGCTCGGAGACCGCCGCGATCGGGTGCCAGTAGCGGCGCATCAGATCGCCGCAAGGCGTGCCGCGTCCAACCCGGGTGAGCAACTCGTTTTGCTCTGCTGTCAGCATCGGTAGGGTCTCCTATTCATGCGGATGGCTACAGTTTACTCTCGCGCGGCAAGCGTGACCAGACCAACGGCTGTAAGAGCAGGTATGTCCAAAATTCGCATTGGGATTGTCGGGATGGGAGCCGCCGGCTGGGCGTTCGTACCGGCGATTCGCGGCAACCCCGCATTCGAGCTGGCGGCTATTGCCGAACCGGCCGCCGAGGTGCGCGAAACCGTTGCGGCGGAATTCGGGGTTGCGGCCAGTCCCGACCTGCCGTCGATGCTGGCAACGACCCCGCTCGATGCGGTCTACATCGCGACTCCGACCGAGATGCATCCCGAGCATGTCGCGCAGGCAAGCGCCGCGAAGAAGCACATCCTGACCGAGAAGCCGATGGCGGTCCGCGTCGAGCAGGCGCAGGCGATGATCGCGGCTGCCGAGCGCGCCGGCGTCGTCTTGCAGGTCGGACATTCGCACAGCTACGATCCGCCGATCGCGCGCATGCGCGAGATCGTCGCCTCGGGTGCGCTCGGCCGCGTGCGCATGATCCACACCTGGAACTTCACCGACTGGATGGCGCGCCCGCGCCGAGCAGCCGAGCTCGACGTGGCGCAGGGTGGCGGCGTCACCTACCGTCAGGGGGCGCACCAGGTCGATATGCTGCGGCTCATCGGCGGCGGATTGGTGACGAGCGTGCGCGCGACGACCTTCGATTGGGACGAGAGTCGCCGCTCCATCGGTGCGCACACGATCTTTCTGAATTTTTCAGACGGCGCCGCCGCGACCGCCGTCTATAACGGCTATGGGTATTTCTCTGGCGCCGAACTGACCGCGGGCGTCGGCGAGTGGGGAATGGCCGAACAGGCGAATCCGCGCTCCGCGCCGCCGCCCACCACGCCGGAACAGGAATTGGCCGCCAAGCGCAAACGCGCCCGCAACGCGATTCCGGCGAACGCAACCCATCAGCCGCACTTTGGTCTCACCTTGGTGAGCTGCGAGCGCGGCGACATCCGCCAGTCGTCGGACGGACTCCTGGTCTATTCGGAGCGCGGGTGCGAGAAGGTCGTTCTACCGAGCGACAGGAGCCCGCGCGACCGGGTGATCGAGGAATTCGCCGACGCCATCGCCGGCAAGCCTGTCACCCACACCGGTCGCTGGGGTCTGGCCAATCTCGAGGTTTGCACGGCGGCGCTCGAATCCTCTCGCATCGGCAAGGAAATCGAATTGCAGCATCAGATCGCGGTCGCGAAATAGGCGGAGCAGAACATGCAGCCGATCAAGCTGAAACCTTTATCCGATGGCGCGCATGCGACGATGACGGTCGCGGGCGCAACGACGGACCTGTCCGCGCCCGACATCGATCGCCTGATCCGCGATCTCGCCGCGGTCCGCGCGACGATGACGCCGGTCCACCCGGCCGAGCCTCCCGACGATCCGGCGAAGGTTCATCAGAGCGACAACCTGTTGTGGAGCGTGAAGGCCGCGCCGCAGAAGTCGGCGATCCAGTTCGCGACCCAACATCCGGGCCTCGGCTGGATGGCGATGTGGCTGTCGCGGGCGCAGGTCGAGGATTTGCAGACGAGCTTAGAGTTCGAACTGGTGAAAGTTCCGGAGGCGTGACCAGGCCTTATCGCTCGCCGCTCAGCCTGTTTTGAGCTATTCTAGACGCATGCAAACCGCCGGATTCGAGGAAGCCCTCACCAGACGCGTCGATGACATGGTCGACGCCTGCACGAAATGCGGCGCCTGCTTCACCGCCTGTCCGATCGTGGGGCCCGCGGGCTTGGGCGACGCCAATCCCAAAGCCGTGGTCAGCGGCGTGCTCGACATCCTGCGGTTCGGCGAGGGCGCCGAGGAATCGCAGAAGTGGGCCAAGGCCTGCATGGCGAGCGGCGAGTGCATCAAGGCCTGCGACTACGGCGTCAATCCGCGCTTTCTGCTGACGATGGCGCGGCTCGCCATGATGCGGAACGACAAGGATCTGACGGAGCGGCGCAAGGCCGGCGTTATGCAGTTCCGTAAGGTCGGCGAGGACACCAGCGTCTTGTCGCGGCTGCAATTGTCCGAGGAATCGCTGATCCGGCTGGGGCAGAAGCCGTCGAAGGAGCGGGCGTCGGCCGATCTGCCCGACGTGGTGTTCTACACCGGCTGCAACGTGCTCAAGACGCCGCACATCGCGCTTTTGTGCCTCGACATCATGGATGCGATCGGCACCGACTATAAGGTCATGGGCGGGCCGACCCATTGCTGCGGCACCGCCCAGCTTCGCGCGGGCGACATCGACACGCTCGGACGTTTCGCCAACAACACCATCAACAAGCTGTCGCAGTCGAAGACCAGGCAGGTGCTGGCCTGGTGCCCGAGCTGCGTCATGCAGTTCGGCGAGACCGTGCTGCCGACCTATGAGCGCGTGAACGGCGAGATACCGTTCGACCTGACGCCGTTCATGCCGTTCCTGCACGGCAAGCTCGACGATCTGCGGCCGCTCTTGAAAAACCGCGTTGAGATGACGGTCGCGCTGCACCGGCATCCGGGGATCGCCGGCGTGATGGAGGCGGCCGAAGAACTGCTGCGCGCCGTTCCCGGCATCGAGATCGTCAAGCTCGACGTGCCGGCGGTCGGACTGCAGAGCGTCAATCTGGCGACGCTGCCGAAATTCAAGGCCGAGCTTCAGCTGAAGGAGCTCGAGGCCGCGCGCGCGGCCGGTGTCGATGCGCTGGTCGCGGTCTATCACTCCGATCATCGCGAATTGTGCGCCCACGAGCGTGACTGGCCGTTCAGGATCATGAATATTCTTGAAATCGTCGGCGAGAGCATGGGCTTCCGTCAGGAGGACCATTACAAGAATCTCAAGATCAAGCAGGATGTCGATGCGATCGTCGCCGACTCGGCCGACCTGATGAAGCGCCACGGCCTCGATCTCGACACCGCGCGCAAGGTGATCGTCAACGGCATGCTCGGCGACCAGCCGCTGCCGTTGCAGGGGAAGCAGGAAGTGGCCGCGCGCTAGGCCGCCTCGATCTCCGCCATCAGCTTTTCGGAAATCGTCAGCCCCTCGGCCTTCGCCTTCTCGCGCGCCTTGAGCCGCCGCATGCCCGGCAGCCGCGCTCCTGGCTGCGCCTCGATCGACGCCGCCAGGATACCGAAGCGCGACGGCGCGTCGCCGCCGAACGCTGCCGGATCGAACGCCAGGATCAGTTGCCCGGTGCCGGACGGCGAGCCGTAGGAATCGAGATAGGACGACGCCTCGGCGGCGAAGTTCGCGCCGGTCAGCCCCGCCGCCAGCAGTTCGACCATCAGCGCCAGCGCCACGCCCTTGGCATCGCCCATCGGCAGCATGGTGCCGCGCAGCGCCGCGTCGGGATCGGTGGTGGGCTTTCCGTCCTTGTCCAGCGCCCAGCCATCGGGAATCTGTTCGCCGCGCTGCTTCGCCATCATGACGTTGCCGCGCGCCACCTTCGACAAGGACAGGTCGATGACCAGCGGCTCGCGGCCCGGAAGCGGGCAGGCGAAGGCGACCGGATTGGTGCCGAACGCCGCTTTCGATCCGCCCCAGGGCGCAATCGCGCCGGGCGTGTTGACGAGCATCAGCGCGACCAGCCCCTTGTCCGCCAGCCGCTCGACCGGATGGCCCGCCGCGCCGCAATGACTCGATTTCCGGATCGCCGCGGCGGCGATCCCCTGGCGCCGCGCCATCGCCGGCAATTCGGCCTCGGCGAGTTCGATCGCCGGAAAGGCAAATCCGTGGCCGGCGTCGATCGTCATCAGGCCGGGGCGCGGTTGCGTGGCGAGCGGTTTGAAGGTGCCGTCGATCTTCCGAACCTTGGCCTGCTCGGCGTACATCGGCACGCGGGAGAGGCCGTGGCCCTTGAGGCCGTCCATTTCGGCTGCGATCAGCGCGCGGGCGACGCTACGCGCATTGTCGATGCTGGTGCGGCAACGGGTGAGCGTGCGCACCACCAGCCCTTCCACCTGAACCAGCGTCAGTGTCGGCATGAGAATATCGCCGCCCCGGAGCAATTTGGATAGCGTTGCCTTATCTATAAGTGCGGCCCGCCGGACGAGTCGAGCGTCCCCCATGATGGCCGCGCAAAAATAGCCTATGCTCAGCATGAGGATGCCGGGGCAAAGAGGAACGTCAGTATGCTCGACTACATCCCGGTTCCCGAGGCCTTCAGGCTGCCGCCCGGCGCGAATCTGGGCGGAACCTCTGGCATCGCGATCAATTCCAAGGGCCACATTTTTGTCCTGCATCGCGGGCCGATGCCGCTGATGGAGTTCGACCCCGACGGCAACTTCATCCGCGGTCTGGGCGACGGGCTGTTTGACCGGCCGCACGGGCTGCGCATCGATCCGCAGGACAACATCTGGACGACTGACGTCGCCGCCCATGTCGCCTACAAGTTCAACCCATCGGGCCGCCTGGAGATGGTGCTCGGCTGCAAGAACCGTCCAGGCGAGTGGCACGAGTTCGGTCACTTAAGGTTGTTCAACGAGCCGAACGAGGCGGTGGTCGGCCCAACCGGCGATCTGTTCGTGCTGCAGGGCCACGGCAAGGGCGAGTCGCTCGTGCTGAAGTTCGACGCCGACGGCAACTTCCTCAAGACCTGGGGCAAGAAGGGCAAGGGGCCGGGCGAATTCGATCTGCCGCACTCGCTGGTGTTCGACGCCAAGGGCCTGCTCTACATCGCCGACCGCAACAACGCGCGCATCCAGGTGTTCGATGCCGACGGCAACTACATCCGCGAGTCGAAGCATCCCGGCACACCCTGCGGATTGTTCATGATGCCCGACCAGACGATCTGGCTGGCGCACGGCCACACCGGGCAGATCATGACGCTCGACCTCAACGGCAACGTGCTAGGCACAATGGCGGGGGCCGGCCAGGGCAAGACGCTCGGCAAATACGGCGAAGCGCACTACATCGCGGTCAGCCAGCGCGGCGAGGTTTTCGTCGCTGACACGCTGAACTGGCGCGTGCAGAAGTATGTAAAACGCTGACTGACGGCATGGATGTGCCACACACTCGGCGTCATGCCTGGCGATGCCGGCGGAGCTAAGGTGTGAGGCCGATGCGCGAGAAGTCTTAATCCAGATTGAATCCCTTCTTCCTGACAAACGCCCCGAAATCAGCACGCTGCGGCACGCCGTACTGGCGTGCCTTGTCTTCCGACCAGCCATAGAACGGCACGTCACCCCAGCGCGCCGGATCGCGCGGCTTGTAGGGATGGATAGCCGCGCGGCGGCGGTCGTAAGAATCAATGCGCGCCGCGAGATCACCCTCGTCGTAGCGACCTTCGTGCACCGTGATGGACAGCGAAAGCCGCGGACTGATGTGGCCCGCGTCCTGCGGCCAGCCGACGCACATCCCGACAACTGGAATGACCCGCTGCGGCAGCCTGAGCATCTCGCTCACCCTGGCCGAATGATCGCGGATCACGCTGATCGGGCAGGTGCCGAGCCCCACCGCGTCGGCGGCGCGAATGAAAGACGCCAGCACGATGCCGGCATCGACCGCTGCGTTGAAGAACTGGTCGAGATGGTCGTTGGGAAACGGCTTGCCGCGTAGCTTCGAGATTTCCGGCAGCCGCCGCCCGTTGGCGAGGAACACCAGGAACGCCGGCGCCGAGCGGATGAACGGCTGGTCCGGAATGAGATCGGCGATCGTGCCCTGGTCCGCTTTGCTCAAAATGACGATGTCGGCCTGCTGCAGGTCGCTCTTGCTCGGCGCCGACAGCGCGCAGGCGCACAGGAGCCGCAGCAGTTCAGAATCGACCGGGCGTTCCGTGTAGCGCCGGTGCACGCGGCGGCCGGCGAGGCGGGCGAGTTCGTCGAGGCCCGACAGGCCTTCGTCGACGGCGAGCGATTCGCTAAAGCGCGCCTTGAGAGCGTCGGTGATGGAATGGGGGTCTGACATGCTGGTGGTCCGGTTGCGTTGCGCGCGGGGTCTGTGAGCAGTTTGATGGTATTCTGCCGCCCGCGACAAGCCGTGCAGCCGCGCCGGACGCTTCCGTATGATCATGCCGAACGCAATCGGCCCGCATGTTTGAACTGACGGCGCAGACCATCGCTATCGTTGTGGCGGGCGGCTTCCTCGGCGGCATGGCGTCGGGTACGGCGGGTTTTTCCTATGGCGCCGTCGCCACCGCGATCTGGCTGCACGAGATTTCCCCAATCCATGCGGTGCTGCTCGTCGTCGCAGGCGGATTGATCAACCAGAGCGGCCTCGTCTGGACCATGCGCCGCTCGCTCGATTTCGCGCGGCTCACGCCGTTCCTGATCGGCGGCGTCGTCGGCGTGCCGCTCGGCGTGGCGCTGGTGCTGGAAGCCAATCCGCATGCCATCCGCAACGGGCTCGCCGTGTTCATGGTCGCCTACGGCATCTATGCGCTCGCGGCGCCCCGGCTGCCGCGCATCGCCTGGGGCGGGCGCATCGCCGATGGGGTGATCGGCTTCCTCGGCGGGCTGTGCGGCGGCGTTGCCGGCCTCTCGGGCATCTTCCCGGCGATCTGGACGCAGCTTCGCGGCTGGCCCAAGGAGATCGCGCGCGGCGTCTATCAGCCCTTCATCGTGATGTCGCATTTCCTGACGCTGCTCCTGATCGGGACGGTGGCGCTCGACCGCGAAGGCGTCATCCTTTTCCTGGTCGCCATTCCGGCGGTCCTGCTCGGATCGTAGACCGGCTGGCTGATCTACGGAAAGCTCGACTAACGGCGCTTTCGGCAGTTGCTGGCCGGGCTGTTGATCGTGTCCGGCGCGCTGCTGATCTACTGATGCGGCGATATTCCCGCGGCCCGGACTTGCGCCCGGCGACGCGCGGTGGATACTGACTTTCCGTTACGTGCGGCGGTGGAGTGCGTCCATGTCCAGACCGATGATCCCGAGCGAGCGCGTCGATTTCTCCGCGATCGTCGACCGGCCGCCGCTGAAGCTGCCGAACGAGGCGCGGCTCATATTCTGGACCATCGTCAACTACGAGGTGTGGGACATCTCCCGGCCGATGGCGCGGCAGGTGATCCCGGCGCCGACCGGCCAGGTGCTCCTGCCCGACGTGCCGAACTGGAGCTGGCACGAATACGGCATGCGGGTCGGCGCCTGGCGCTTCTACGAACTGTTCAAGCGTCTCGGCATCAAGCCCACGCTCGCCGCCAACGCCCGTATTTGCGAGGACTATCCGCGCGTCGCCGAGGAGGCCAAGAAGAATGGCTGGGAGTTCATGGGCCACGCCTACGATCAGCTTCCGATCCACAAGCACGACGATCAGGCGGGCATGATCAACCGATCGATGGAGGTGATCGAGAAGTTCACCGGCAAGCGCCCGGTCGGCTGGCTCGGTCCCGGCCTGACGCAGACGCTGGAGACGCCCGAGCTTCTCGCCAAGGCCGGCGTGCAGTACATCGGCGACTGGGTCTATGACGACGAGCCGACGGTGATCAAGACCACCGAGGGTCCGCTGGTGACTCTACCCTATACGGTCGAACTGAACGACATCCCGATGATGATCGTGCAGCACCACGAGAGCGACTATCTGCTCAAGCGCGCCATCGACCAGTTCGACCGGCTCTACGCTGAGGGCAAGGATCGCTGCAAGATCATGTCGCTGGCGATCCATCCCTACATTAGCGGCCAGCCGCACCGGATCAAGTATCTTGAGGCGATCTACGACCACGTCCGTCGCTTCGACGGCGTTCTACACTGGAACGGCGAGCAGATTCTTGATTGGTACAAGTCGGTCGTCAAAATCCCCTTCAAGAACAGGTAACCCCCCAAATCATGGCTCAGGAATCCATCCGCATCGGCAAGGCCGAGCTGTCGGCATTCGTCGGTGCGATCTTCGAAGCCGTCGGCCTGTCGAAAGAGCACGCCGGCGAATGGGCCAAGATGCTGGTCTGGGCCAACCTGCGCGGCACCGACTCGCACGGCATCATCCGCATTCCGCGTTACATCGATCTGGTGAAGGCGAAGTCGATCAATGCCGCGCCCAACATCCGCATCGAGCGCAAGGATGGCGCGGCGGTGGTGCTGGAGGCCGACCGCGCGCCATCTGCTGTGGCGATGACTCGCGCCATGTCCGAGGCGATGGACTGCGCGCGCAAGGTGCATGTCGGCGTGTGCGCGGCGCGCAACGTCACCCACACCGGCGCGATCGGCTACTTCGTCGTGCAGGCGGCCGAGGCGGGCTTCATCGGCATCGCCATGAGCGCGTCGGGCCCGATGATGGCCTATCCCGGCACGCGGGTGCCGGCGGTCTCGTCCAACCCGATTGCGTTCGCAGTGCCGCGCAAGAATGGCCGGCCCTACCTTCTCGACTTCTCCACCGGCGTCGTCGCCAACGGCAAGATCATGGGCGCGAAGGATCGCGGCGAGAAAATCCCCGTGGGCTGGGGGCTCGACAAGGACGGCCAGGACACCACCGATCCGGCCGCGGTCGAAACGCTCCTGCCGCTCGGCGGCGCGAAGGGGGCGGGTCTTTCGTTCATGATCGAATGCATGACCAGCCTTCTCCTGTCGCATCCGCGCATCGCGCCGGACCTGGAGAGCTGGGCGATCGGCGACGACCCGTTCCTCAACGGTACGGTCATCGCCATCGACATCGCCGGCTTCGGCGATCCCGACCGGTTTCTGGCCGAGGCCGAGCGCCTGGGCACGGCCATATCGGTCCTTGCCCGCGCCGACGGCGTCGACAAGATCATGCTTCCCGGCGAGCGCGGCGACGCGATCCGCGCCGAGCGCGAAACCAACGGCATTCCCATCGCGAAGGGCACATGGCAACGTATCGCCAAGGCCGCGCAGGCGGCCGGAGTGACGCCGCCCAAATAGGCGGCGAATGCGGGCGGGTGGGAGGTTTTTCAGTGAGGCGGCGTGAAGTCCTGGCGTTGCTCGGCGGCGCGGCGGCTGGCCTGCCGTTCGCCGCCGGTGCACAGTAGAAGGTGCCTCGCATCGGCATCCTCATGACCAGCGGCCCGGACCTCCTGGGGCCGTTTCGCCAAGCATTCCGCGAACTCGGTTATATCGAAGGGCAGACCATCCAGTTCGAGCTTCGTGAAGGTCGCGGAAGGCTCGATCTGCTCTCCGGCATGGCCGAGGAATTGGTCCGCTCCAAGGTCGACGTCATCGTTGCCTCGCAGACCCCGGCAGCCATCGCCGCAAAGAACGCGACCCGCGATATCCCGATCGTCATGGGAGCGGCTGGCGATCCGATCGCGACCGGGCTGGTTGCCAGTCTCGCGCGGCCAGAGGGCAACGTCACAGGCCTATCCGCGACCTCGGCTGAGCTGGCGGCAAAGAATCTCGAACTGGTCCGCAAAATTCTACCTGGGGCGCGTCGCGTCGGCGTGGTGGGCAATGTCACCGATCCGTTCGCCATGCCATTCCTCGAACAAATTCACAGTGGCGCCCGGATGATGCGCTTTGACATTCATGAGGTCATGATTTGCGTCGGCGGTGAGATCGATGGCGCTCTCGCCGCGATAGCCAGGGAGGGTGCCGACGCCGTCATCATCCAGGGCAGCCTGCCACCCAAGATGGCCCTGGACTCGGCCCTGAAATATCGCCTTCCGGCGTTCGCCAGTCAGAGAACCTTCGCGGAGGTGGGCGCGCTGGCAACATACAGTTCAAGCTTTGTCGAACGGGCTCGCGGGATCGCGAGCTATGTGAACAAGATTCTGAAGGGCGCAAAGCCGGCCGACCTGCCGGTGCAGCAGCCCAGCATCTTCGAACTGGTGATCAATCTGAAAACCGCGAAGGTTCTCGGCATCACGATTCCGTCGACGATGCTCGCCCGCGCTGACAAGGTGATCGAATGAAACGCAGCATCTGGAGTTTGCCGGCGGCATTGCTGATGGCGCTGGTCGCTTGCGCGGCGCCGGCCCGTGCCGACTGGCCGGACAAGCCAATCCGCATCGTCGTGACCTTCGCACCGGGGGGTGCCGCCGACATCTGGGCGCGCATCATCGCCGAGCACCTTTCGGCGGCGCTGAAGCAGAGCGTGGTGGTCGAGAATCGCGGCGGCGGCGGCGGCATCGTCGCCTCGAACCAGGTCGCCCGTGCCGAGCCCGACGGCTACACCATCCTGATGGGCGGGCTCGCGCCGCAGATTATCGCCCCTGTGATCGCCGGCAACGCCGGCTTCGATGCGCTGCGCGACTTCACCCATATCGCCTATGTCGGCGGACCGCCGATCACGCTCGTGGTGCCGCCGGCGAGCGAATTGCGGTCGGTCGATGACATCATCGCTGCCGCCAAGGCCGACCGGTTCTCCGGCTACGCCTCGTCCGGCGTCGGCACGCTCGGGCATCTCGTCGTCGAATATGTCGCGAAGCGCCACAATCTCAAGCTGACGCACATCCCCTACAACACCGCGGCCTTCGCCGACATCATTGGCGGCCGCGTGCCGATGGGCTCGTTCACCTGGGGCGCGGCGCTGGGCCAGGTCCAGGGCGGCACCTTGCGCGCGCTTGCGGTGACGACCGAGACGCGCCGGCCGGAGGCGCCGAACGTGCCGACGTTCAAGGAGCTGGGTTACGATCTCGTCGCCAGCACTTGGTTCTCGTTTTCGGGGCCCAAGGGCATGCCGAAAGAGATCGTGCAGCGATTGAACCAGGAGACCATCCGCATCCTGGAGTTGCCGGAGGTCAAGAAGCGCGTCATCCAGGACGCCTTCGATCCCAGGCCGTTGACGCCCGAGCAGCTTGTGGCGTTCATGGAAGCCGAGACCGCGCGCTGGACACCGATCGCGCAGGACGCCATCAAGAAGTAAGCAGCAAGGCAATTCGAAAAAAATGGCAGTTCGCAAGACCCCACGCGCCGGCAACGGCGCCAACATCCGGCTCGCCGCCGACATCGGTGGCACCTTCACCGACATCGCGGTGTTCGACGACAAGACCGGGCGGCTCACCTTCGGCAAGGCTTTGTCGACGCCGGACCGTCTGGTCGACGGCATATCGAGCGGCGTCGAAAAGGCCGGCAGCGACTATGCCTCCGCGAGCCTGTTCCTGCACGGCTCGACAGTCGCCATCAACACCATGCTGGAGCGCACCGGAGCGAAGACCGCGCTGGTGACCACCGAAGGCTTCCGCGACGTCTACGAGATCGGCCGCATCAACCGGCCCGACGCGTACAACCTCTATTTCCAGAAACACAAGCCGCTGATCGAGCGGGCGCTGTGCTTCGAGGTGAAGGAGCGCGTGCGCGCCGACGGCGAGGTGGTGACGCCGCTCGACGAGGAGGGCCTGGCTGCGCTGAGCGACAAGCTGGAAAAGCTCGGCATCGAAGCGACCGCCATCATGTTCATCAACTGCTACGCCAACGGCGCGCACGAGGCACGCGCCAAGGAGCTGTTGAGCAAGCGCCATCCCGGCATGTTCGTGTCAGCCTCACATGAACTCTCGCAGGAGTACCGCGAGTTCGAGCGCTGCTCGACGGTCGCCGCCAACGCCTATATCGGGCCGAAGGTACGGCAATATGTCGGCGAGATCGACGAACATATCCGCAAGTCTGGCTTCCACGGCTCGTTCCTGATCGTGCAATCGACCGGCGGGCTCTACGAGAGCGGGCAGGCGCAGAACCAATGCGTGCGCATGCTGGAATCGGGGCCGGCGGCGGGCGTGATCGGCACCCAGGCGCTCTGCTACACGCTCGGCATCAAGAACGCCATCGCCTTCGACATGGGCGGAACCACGGCGAAAGCAGGCGTCATCTACAGGGGCGAGGCGCTGAGCACGGGCGCCGCGCTGATCGGCGGTTACGACCAGGCGCTGCCGGTGCAGATCGCCATGATGGACATTTTCGAGGTCGGCACCGGCGGCGGCTCGATCGCACGGGTGGATGACGGCGCGTTGCGCGTGGGCCCGCAGAGCGCCGGCGCGCAGCCGGGTCCGGCCTGCTACGGCCTCGGCGGCGAGGAGCCGACCGTGACCGACGCCAACTTGGTGCTCGGCCGGCTCGGCGCCGACCGCTTCCTCGGCGGCGAGATGAAGCTCGACGTGAAGGCCGCGGAGCGGGCGCTCGCCAAGGTCGGCAAGCCGCTCGGCATGAGCGCGACTGAGGCCGCCGACGGCATCCTGCGCATTGCCGCGACCGCCATGTCCTATGCGGTGAAGGGCGTCACCACTGAGCGCGGACTTGACGCCGGCGATTTCGTGCTGGTCGCTTACGGCGGCGCGGGGCCGCTGCACGCGGTCGCGGTCGCCCGCGAGATCGGCATTCGCAACGTCATCGTCCCCGGCGCGCCGGGCGTGTTCTCGGCCTTCGGCATGCTGTTCTCGGACCTGCGCTACGACTACGTGCGCACCCATCTGATGCAGCTTGCCGATGCGCCGTTCGATGACATCGAGACGGTGTTCAGGGACCTGGAGAAGCAGGGCCGCGATGCCATCGCGGCGACGTCGGTCAAGCCGCACAAGATCACGGTCAAGCGCGCGTTCGACATGCGCTATGTCGGCCAGGAGCACCCGGTCACTGTGGATCTGCCGATGCGTGTATTTCAGAAGCAGGACCGCAAGGCGATCAAGCAGCACTTCGACGACATGCACCTGTTGCGCTACGGCACTTCGGCGCCATTGGAACGCGCGGAGGTCGTAAGCCTGCGCGTTACCGTCGCCGGCCTGATGAAGAAGCCGCGGCAGGAGAAGATCGGAAAGGGCGGCAGCGCGCCGCCGAAATCGGCCCTCGCGGGCAAGCGTCCGGTGTCGTTTGACGGAAAGTTCCGCAGCGCGCCGACCTATAAGCGCGCGGAATTGCTGGCGGGCAACAGGATCAACGGGCCTGCGCTGATCGAGGAGCACGCCTCGACCACGGTGCTGATGCCGCGGGACCGCATGACGGTGGATGCCTACGGTAACCTGGTGATCGCGGTGGCGGGAGCGAAGTGATGGCGAAGAAAGCAGCCAGGAAGACGGGCAAGCAGTCAGCCAGGAAGAAGACCAAACTCGATCCGGTGGTAGCCGAGATCGTGCGCAACGGCATCATCGCCGTGACTGAGGAAATGAAGACCAACCTCATGCGCACGGCCTACAACATGATCATCTACGAGGCGCTGGATTTCACCACCGGCTTGTTCACGCCGGAGGGGGAGACGGTCTCGATCGGCATCGGCCTGCCGATGTTCATCCGCGGCATGGCGGAGACGGTGAAGGCCAAGATCCGCCATTTCGGATACAAGAACATCAGGCCGGACGACATCTACGTCACCAACGATTCCTACATCACCGGCAGCCATCTCAATCACTTCACCTTCACCCTGCCGATCTTCCACAAGGGCAAGCTCGCCGGCTTCTCCTGCTGCATGGCGCACTGGCTCGACGTCGGCGGCGTGCTCGGCGGCATGACCACGGACATCTATTCGGAAGGGCTGCAATGCCCGATCCTGAAGTACCAGGACCAGGGCAAGGTCAACGACACGCTGGTCGACATCATCCGTCAGAACGTGCGCCTGCCGCCGCGCGCCATCGGCGACCTGCGCGCCCAGGTCACCGCGGTGAAGACCGGCGAGCGGCGCTTCCTCGAACTGCTCGACCGCTACGGCCGCGCCGCGGTGGATGCGTCGATCCAGCAGATCTTCGACCGCGCCGATGTCGCGGCCCGCGCCCGCACCAAAACCATTCCCGACGGCGTGTACGAGGCCGAGTCCTACATGGACGACGACGGCGTCGACATCGGCAAGAAGGTGCCGATCAAGGTGAAGGTCACGGTCAAGGGCGACGAGATGACCATCGACCTCACCGACGTGTCGAAACAGGTGCGCGGCTTCTACAACTCCGGGATCACCACGGGCTACGCCTGCGCCCAGGTGGCGCACAAGTGCGTCACCTCGCCGACCGATTATCCGATCAACGACGGCGCGTTCCGCAGCCTCAAGGTCATCGCTCCGCCCGGCCGCATCATCAGCGCGGTGCGGCCGGCGCCGATGCGCTGGTGGATGACGTTCCCGATGACCATCGTCGACACCATCTTCAAGGCGCTGCAGCCGGCTATCCCCGATCGCGTCATCGCCGGCCATCATGCCGACCTCCTGGCGCCGAGCTTTCACGGCTTCAATCCGAAGTCGTCGGAGTTCTTCATCGGCACCTTCGGCCCGCTTGGCGGCGGCTGGGGCGCGAAGAAGACCGAGGACGGCGTGTCGGCGACGGTGTGCCTCAACGACGGCGACACTCACAACGGCCCGAATGAGCAGGCCGAAGCGAAATTCCCGATCCTGGTCGAGCGCTACGAACTGATCCCCGACTCCGGCGGCGCCGGGCGCTATCGCGGCGGGCTCGGCATCGCCCGCACGACCCGCGCGCTCACGCCGGTCACCTTCAACACGCAGACGGATCGCGCGCATTGTAGGCCTTGGGGCCTTGACGGCGCGGGCGACGGCACCGGCAATAGGGTGGCGTTCCGGCTCGGCGGCGAGTGGAAGGACGATTTCCCCAACGCCAAGGTGCTGGTGGCCAATCTCAAGCCCGGCGACGCGCACCGCATCTCATCGGGCGGCGGCGGCGGCTACGGCGCGGCGTTCGAGCGGCCGGCCGGGGACGTGCGCGAGGACGTCCGGCAGGGCTATGTATCGGTGACGGCCGCGGCGGAATTGTACGGCGTGGTGGTGGACCCGGAAACATTCGCGGTCGACCAGGCGGCGACCGACAGGCTGCGCGCGGCAAAATAGGGAGACATTCGATGGCTGACGTTACGCAAACCAATCCCACGACCATGGCGCCTCCGGGCGGCCACTACAGCCATGCGGTCACCGCCAACGGCTTCGTCTTTGTTTCCGGCGAACTGCCGATCGCGCCCGACGGCAAGAAGCTCAACGAAGCGCCCTTCGAGCGGCAGGCGCAGCAGGTGCTCGAAAATGTTGCGTACGCGCTGAAAGGCGCGGGCAGCTCCATCGACAAGCTGATGCAGGTGCGCGTCTATGTCACCGACATCGGCGACTGGCCGGCGTTCAACGCGCTCTATGCGAAATGGGCGGGGGCCGCGCGCCCGGCCCGTTGCGTCGTGCCGGTGCCGCAACTGCACTACGGCTTCAAGATCGAAGTGGAAGCCGTCGCAGTCAAATGACCGGGCCGGGCTTTTTGCGGTTGAGCTTCGCGGTGTAGTTCATCCCGCCGGCACCGCAGCAGGGGCAATTCAGCGCCACGAGGATGGCCTGCTTGGACTCCTCGTCCAGATCGGACGCCTCCAGCACTTCACGCGCCTGCTGGGTGAACAGGTCGTGCAGCGACTGGTCGCCGGCAAAAATCTGCTGTTCCGGTTCTTTGGCCATTCCTTACAGCTTAAGCAGCTTCATGGCGTTGTTGTAGGCGATGTCGGCGCGAACCGTCTCGTCGAGCTTCTCGGTGTCGAGCCAATGGCCGGCCTCTTCCGCCCGCTCGAACGGATAGTCGGCTGAGAACATGATGCGTTCGTGGCCGAGCGCCGCGATCGCGCAGTTGAGCGGCTCCGCCGAGCACATGCCCGAGGTGGTGATTTCGATGTTAGACTTGATGTAGTGCGACACCGGGTTCTTTAGCCCCACGTTGTAGAAATCCGGCCCGGTGCGGCTGTCGAAGCGCCACAGCAGGAACGGCAGCGTCTCGCCCATGTGGCCGAGGCCGAGCCGCGCCTTGGGAAAGCGGTCGAACACGCCGCCGAACACGAGCCGCAGCGCGTGCGAGCCCGTTTCGAAGGTCCACTCCCAGGTGGCGCGGCGCAGCCCCGGATGGCCCTGCAGCACCGGTGCGACCGTCACCGGATCGGTCGGATGGATGTAGATCAGGGTGCCCAGCGCTTCGGCGCGCTCCCAGAACGGCGACAGCGACGGATGATCGAGATACTGCCCGTTGGTGTGGCCGTTGATCATGGCGCCGCAGAATTTCAATTGTGTGACGCAGCGCGTGAGCTCGTCCGCCGCGGCCCTGGCGTCCTGCATGGGCAGATGCGCGAAGCCGGAATAGCGATCCGGCTGCTTCTGGATTTCCTTGGCGAGGTAGTCGTTACCGGCTTTCGCGGTGCGGATCGCGGTCGCGGTGTCGCGCTCGGCCTGCACGCCCGGGCCGGCCAGCGCCAGCACGGCGCGCTCGATCCCGGCCTTGTCCATGCTGGCCAGCCGCTGTTCGCCGAAGTCGGTGTTGAGGTTCAACAGCCGCTCGCGCTTGGCGGCGGGCATCTCGGCCACGGTCGGATTCCAGTATTCGATGAAGCCCGGGCACAGGAAATGCTCTTCAAGGGCGATCTTCTTGACCATTGGTCCTCCCGGACTTCTGTATTTTGCGTTCTGTAGCGCAGTTGGGCAGGCCTGTATATCATGCCCACCGAAACAGTGGGCGGCTCAGGGAGAAGCAGAAGTGGTGAAGAAGATTCGTGGCGTGATGTTCGAAGAAAACCTCAAGAACGAGATGGGGCTGGAGTTCTACAACCTGTCGCATCGTTTCGGTTATCAGTCCCCGAACTGGCCCTATTTCGAAGACGTCAAGATCGAGCGTATCCATTACATGGCGAAGTCGGGCGTGTTGTCGCAGCGCATCACAACCTCGATGCACAACACCACCCACATCGACGCGCCGGCCCACGTCATCCAGGGCACGCCCTTCATCGACGAGGTGCCGCTGCCGCATTTCTTCGGCTCGGGCATCGTCATTTCGATCCCGAAGAAGAAGTGGGAGCCGATCACCTACGACGATCTCGAAAAGGCCGCCGGCAAGGTGGTGCGGCCGCGCGACGTGGTGCTGGTCAACACCGGCTGGCACCATCAGTACGAGGACAGCGAGGATTATTTCTGCCGCTCGCCGGGCTTCGTGAAGTCGGCCGGCGAGTGGTTCGTCGAGAAGAAGGTCAAGGTAGTCGGCCACGACACCCAGGCCAATGACCACCCTCTCGCGACGGCCATAGGTCCGCAGCGCAACGGGCCGCTGCATCCGCATCTCGCCGAGGAATACAAGGAATGGTCCGGTGGCCGCGACTGGAAGGACGATTTTCCGGAATGGGAGCCGGTGCACCGCATCCTGTTCAAGAACGGCATCCTCGGCATCGAGAACGTCGGCGGCGATCTCGACAAGGTCACCGGGCGCCGCTGCACCTTCGCGTTCTTTCCGTGGAACTGGGATCGCGGCGACGGCTGCATCATCCGGCTCGTCGCCATCGTCGACCCCAAGGGCAGCTACCGGATCGAAAAGGGAGCGAAGTTCAAATGATCGTCAAGAAGCTTTCCGAGGCGAAGGAATATGTCGCGCCGAACCACCGTGCCTGCTCGACCTTGCGCCTGTTCGGCGCAGAGGCGGGCGGCTCCAAGGCGCTGATCGCCGGGGTTTCGCACTTTCTCCCCGGTGGCGGCGCGGGCCCCGATGCCTCGCCGCCGGAGAAGGTCTATTACGTACTGGCCGGCGAATTGACCGTGATCGTCGGCGGCAAGGAGACGGTGCTGAAGAAGAACGACAGCTGCTACATCGGCCCCAACGAGAGTCGCGAGATCGTCAATCGCGGCAACGACGTCTGCACCATCTTCGTCGCGGTCGCGGTCGCAGCGCCGCCCGCGTGATGGTTCGGGCCAACAACCGGTACAGTGTTATCGCCCGCGCGAGCGGGCGATCCAGTAAACGCCAATGTTTGTGATTACTGGATGCCCGTTTCCGCGGGCATGACAGTCCAGCAAGTGGTGAAACAATGTTCCAAGACTTCCTGAAAGACCCACTCTCTCTGTTCAGCGTCAAAGGCAAGACCGCCGTCGTCACCGGCGCAACTGGCGCGTTCGGGGCGCTCGCCGCGAAGGTCCTGTGCGGCGCGGGCGCCAATGTCACGATCTGCGCCAACAACGCCGTCGGCCTGAAGAAGATCGCGGCCGAGTGCGAGGCGCTCGGCGGCGGCAAGGTTCACATCGTCGCCAAGCGGCCGAACTCGGAAGAGAATTGCGCCACCATCGTCAACGCGGCGGTCGATCGCTTCAAGAGTCTCGACATCCTCGTGGTCGCATCCGGCCAGAACAAGGTAGCCAAGATCGTCGATCAGAAGGCCGACGACTTCCTCGATGTGATGGACGCCAACGTCACCCAGTCGTGGCTGATGGCACGCGCCGCCGGTCGGCAGATGCTGAAGCAGGGCAAAGGCGGCAAGGTCGTTCTCATGTCGTCGGCACGGGGCTTGCTCGGCCACCCCGCCGGCTACTCGGCCTATTGCGCCTCGAAGTCGGCGATCGACGGTATCACCAAGGCGCTCGGCTGCGAATGGGGTGGCGCCGGCATCACCGTCAATGCGCTGGGGCCCACCGTCTTCCGCTCACCGCTGACCGAATGGATGTTCGCCGACGACGAGCGCGGCAAGACCGTGCGCGCGGGCTTCCTCACCCGCGTCCCGAAGGGCCGCCTCGGCGAGCCGGAAGACCTTGCGGGGCCGCTCCTGTTCCTCGCCTCGAAGGCTTCGGATTTCTACACCGGCCACATCCTCTACGCCGACGGCGGCTACACGGCGGGTTGACGCAGATGCCCGCAAAGGCGCGCATCGCCGTCATCGGCTCGGGCCTCATGGGCCACGGCATTGCGCAGGTGTTTGCGCTCGCCGGCCATGACGTCACCATCACGGACTCGCACAGGCCCAACCTCGACACGGTGAAGCAGCGGATCGAGAGCAACCTCCGCGACCTCGGCGACGACGAGAAGGCGGTCGAGCGCGTGCGGCCGGTCGCCGATATGGCCGAGTGCGTGCGCGAGGCGGATTTTGTCGTCGAAGCCGTGCTGGAAGATATGCCGCTGAAGCAGAAGATCTTCGGCGAGATCGAGCAGCACGTCCGGCCCGACACCATCCTCGCCAGCAACACCTCGGTGATGCCGATCACGGAGATTATGCAAGGGCTGCGCGACCGCTCGCGCGCGCTCGGCACGCACTGGTGGAACCCGCCGTTCCTGGTGCCGCTGGTCGAGGTCATCGGCACGCAATGGACCTCGCAGGCGGCGATTGACTTCACCATGAAGCTGCACGCCGACGCCGGGAAAATGCCTGCGCATGTGAAGAAGGACGTGCCGGGCTTCATCGGCAATCGACTTCAACATGCCTTGTGGCGCGAGGCGATTTCGCTGGTCGAGAATGGAATTTGCGACGCCGAGACGGTGGACAAGGTCATCAAGGCGGCGTTCGGCCGGCGGATTGCCGTGCTGGGGCCGCTGGAAAACGCCGATCTGATCGGCACCGATCTGACGCTGGCGATCCACAAGACCGTGCTGCCCGCCATCGATCACCGGCCCGGCCCGTCGCCCTATTTGGAGCGGCTCGTCGCCGAGGGTAAGCTCGGCTTTAAGAGCGGCGAGGGCTTCCGCAAGTGGTCGCCGGAACAGCAGGCGGCGCTGCGGGCAAAAGTTCTGCAACATCTCAAGAAGGCCAGAGAGAACGACTGAAGAGGAAACCACACAATCGGGCCTCATGGTGAGGA
>SHVN01000151.1 GCA_009694215.1 Xanthobacteraceae bacterium | reverse complement strand
TATCCGCCGCGTTGCGCCGCCGCGATTCCGGAGAATCTAACTCCTCGCCCGCGCATGGCCGTTAAGCTATTTGCCCGCATGACATTTTCTTGACCGAGATTACAGGGTAACTCCCTCCCCGGAAGAGGGCCAAAGCGGCGGGGACCGCCCAACGCGGGAATAAGTACAAATACTAATATACGCGCTTCTCAGCGACGCTGTGACAAGACTGCAACAAGCCGCGCAGCCGAACTTGCGGACGCGCGAGCGCACGCACCGGCTGCGGTGCGCGTCATTTCGGAAGCCGGTGAAAAGTATGGCACGCCGGTTCGGCGTGCGGTCGCGCGGCTACTTGCCGAGCTTGGCGATCTGGTGCGTCAGCCGGGAAACTTTGCGGCTCGCGGTGTTTTTGTGCACCTGACCCTGGCGGGCCGCGCGCATCAACGCCGGCTCGGCCTGCTTCATCGCGTCCAGCGCCTTGGTGCGGTCGCCCGATGCGATGGCCTCGTCGACCTTGCGGAGCGCGCTGCGCATGCGCGACCGGCGCGCCTTATTGACCTCGGTGCGGCGGGCGATCTTGCGGGCGGCTTTGCGGGCGGAGGAGGTGTTGGCCATGAACGCTGATCGAAACCTGTCTGTGGAAGCGGTTGGTCACAAAATCCAACGGCGGCGAGAACTCCCGCCGCCAGCGGGCTGCTTATAGTCAGCAGGGGTTTTGCCGTCAATGACCGGGAATTGGGGCTATCTCGGGGCTGGCCTCCAGCGCCGAGGCGTCGTGGCCATAAACCCAGGCGACCGCCCGGTATGACCAGTCGGTCTGGCCCTTGGCCATGGCCAGGTCGCGCGCCTCCTGGGCCGGGCCGTCGGGCAGGTGGAACCGGGTCTTGTTCTCCCAGGATGCGTTCTGGATTTGCGATGCGCGCGGCAGACGCACCGTTTCATAGAGCTTGAGGGCTGCTTCGACGTCATTTTCGCATCGTCTGAGGCAGGCGGTGACCGCGATGGCGTCCTCGATCGCCTGCGCGCCGCCCTGGCCCATGAAGGGCAGCATGGGATGGCAGGCGTCGCCCAGCATCGTCACCCGGCCGTAGGTCCAGCGTTCGACCGGCGGGTGGTCCAGCACCGCCCAGATAAAGGTCTCATCGACGTCGTCGATGACGCGCTGCACCAGCGGGTGCCATCCCGCATACGCCGCCCGCAGGTCGTCGACGCTGCCCCGCTCGGACCAGGACTCGCTCGGCCAGCCGTCCTGCTCGACATGACCGACGAAATTCAGGAACCGGCCGGCTGAGACGAAATAATGGATGAAATGCCGGCCCGGGCCGAGCCATGCGGTCGACTCCGGCGGCACGTCGCGGACCCGCTCCGCGGGAATCAGCCCGCGATAGGCGCGGCAGGCGAACCGCGGGCGCTCGGGGCCGCGCAGCATGCGGCGGACGTTGGAATGAATGCCGTCGGCGGCGATCAGCATGTCAGCCTCGATCGTGACGCCGTTCTCGAACGTGGCGCACACACGATCCGCGACTTGCTCGATGCCGGTGCAGCGATGCGCGAGATGCACGCGCTTCGCCGGTACGGCCTTGGCCAGCATCGAGTGCAGATCGCCGCGATGGAAGATGTAATGCGGCGCGCCGAATTCCTTTTCGATGGTCTCTCCCAGCGGCGTCTTGGTGAGCGTGCGGCCATCCTGCCAGCGGCGCTGATGGAAGAACGGCGACCGGTATGCAAGCCTCGCGCATTCCTCGCCGAGCCCGAGCCGGATCAAGAGGCGCGAGGCGTTCGGGCCGATGTTGATGCCGGCGCCCACTTCGCCGAGCAGGTGCGATTGCTCATAGACCTGCACGTCGAAGCTCGCCTGCAGCAGGCTGATGGCGGCGGTGAGCCCGCCGATGCCGCCGCCGACGATCGCGACCGAAATGCCCTTTGATGCCATCAGGTTCTTTTCTTGAGCACGATCTTGTCCGACCTTCCTTCGCCCGCCGAAGCGGGCTTCGCGAAGGCGGGAAACCGGTTTCCACTTTTCGGGATCATGCTCAGGCAACCCGCTTGCCGCGCACCTGATCGTAGCCCGCGACCGCTCCGGCCCTGTCGGCCGCGCTGAACGGAGCGAGCGGCGGCTTCATCCGCGCCAGCGCCGGATCGCCGTGGATGTGCGCGAGCAGGGCCTTCACGCCGGAGACCAGCGGCTTGCCGTCGAACAGCTTGCGGATGGTGACGGCTGCATCGAGCGCGGCCTTGTCGCCCTTCGCCCAGGCCAACTGGCAGAGATCGGCGTTGAGATTGGCGGTGGCCGAGATGCAGCCGGCGAAGGCGCCGGCGCGGGCGTCGAGCAGCACCGCCTCCGTGGAGGGAAACACGTCGAAGGTTTTCGAGATCGCCGCGGCCTCGCGCGCGTAGTTCATGTCGCCGGACGAATCCTTCAGGCCGGCGATGCGGGCGCCGAAGGTGTCGAGCAGGCGCTTCAGCAGCACCGCGTGCCAGTGCAGGCCTGACTGCTGCGGGTAGTGATAGAGATAGATCGGAATGGGCTTGCCCGCGGTCGCCTTGACGATGGTGTCGATATACGCGACGAGGCCGTCGTCGGGCGCGCCCTTGTAGTAGAACGGCGGCAGCACCAGCGCGCCGGCAAAGCCAAGCTCGGCCGCGTGCCGCGTCAGCGCCACCGCGTCGGCCACAGCGGCGGCGCCGGTGCCGACCATCATCCGGTCGAGCGGCAGGCCCGCGGACTTGTAGGCGTCCATCACGCGCTTGCGCTCCTCGAGCGAGAACGAGGTCGCCTCGCCGGTGGTACCAAGCACGTTGAGGCCGTCGCAGCCGTTGTCGATGAGATAGCGCGCGAGCTTGGTCGCCCGCGCGGTGTCGGGCGAGCCGTCCTCGGCGACCGGGGTGGCGACGGCGGCGATCACGCCGCGCAGTTTGGTGTTGGCCATGACGGTTCCATTGTTTCCGGCTGTCATCGTCCGCCTTCGCGGGGGATGACAAGCCCTATTACCCACTCACATTGAACGCCGCGAGCGCCGCCATGTTGACGAGCTGCGAATCCTTGGCGCCGAGCGGCACGATCTGCACCGGCCGGTCGAGGCCGACTAGCAGCGGGCCGATCACGGTGGCGCCGCCCAGCTCCTGCAGCATCTTGGTGGAGATCGACGCCGAGTGGAACGCCGGCATGATCAGCACGTTGGCGGGGCCGGTGAGGCGGTTGAACGGATAGGCGAGAGCGGCTTCCGGGTTGAGCGCCACGTCGGCCGCCATGTCGCCCTCGTATTCGAAGTCGACGCGGCGCGCATCGAGGATCTTCACCGCCTCGATCACCCGCGCCGAACGCTCGCCCTGCGGATGGCCGAAGGTCGAGAACGCGAGCATGGCGACGCGCGGCTCGTAGCCCATGCGGCGGGCGACGCCGGCGGCTTCGACCGCGATCTCGGCGAGCTCCGCCGCGGTCGGCATCTCGGTGATTGCGGTGTCGGCGACGAGCACGGTCCGCCCGCGCGACAGAACGAGCGACAGGCCGATGACGCGATGGCCGGGCTTGGGATCGATGACGCGGCGGATGTCCTCCAGCGCCACCGAATAGTTGCGGGTGACGCCGGTCACCATGGCGTCGGCGTCGTCGAGCGCCACCATGCAGGCGGCGAAATGGTTGCGGTCCTGGTTGATCAGCCGCTGCACGTCGCGGATGAGATAGCCCTGCCGCTGCAGCCGCTCGTAGAGATAGGCGACATAGTTGGAATTGCGCTTGGACAGCGCCGCATTGATGATCCGGATATCCTTGCCGAGTTCGATGCCGAGATTCTTCGCGCTCTGGCGGATCGGCTCCTCGCGGCCGACCAGCAGGGCTGTGCCGAGCCGCTCGTGCACGAAGCTCGCGGCGGCGCGGATCACCTGTTCCTCTTCGCCCTCCGCGAACACCACGCGCTTGGGGTTGCGCCGCAGCCCCTGGAACACGGTCTGCAGCACGCCCGCGACCGGGTCGCGCCGCGACCGCAGGGACTGGCGGTACGCGTCCATGTCCTCAATAGGCTTGCGCGCCACGCCGGTGTCCATCGCCGCCTGCGCCACCGCGGGCGGCACATGCGAGATGAGCCTCGGATCGAACGGCACCGGGATGATGTAGTCCGGCCCGAACTTCGGCCGCGCGCCGTAGGCCGCCGCGACCTCGTCGGGCACGTCCTCGCGGGCGAGTTCGGCAAGCGCGCGGGCGGCCGCGATCTTCATCTCCATGTTGATGGTGGTGGCGCGCACGTCGAGCGCGCCGCGGAAGATGTAGGGGAAGCCGAGTACGTTGTTGACCTGGTTCGGATAGTCGGAACGACCGGTCGCCATGATGGCGTCGTCTCGCACTTCGGCCACCTCCTCGGCGGTGATCTCGGGATCGGGATTGGCCATAGCGAAGATGATCGGTTTCGGCGCCATCGAGGCGACCATCTCCTTGGTCACCGCGCCCTTGGCGGAGAGGCCGAAGAACACGTCGGCGCCCTTCATCGCGTCGGCCAGCGTTCGCGCCGAGGTCTTTGCCGCGTGCGCCGACTTCCACTGGTTCATGCCGTCGGTGCGGCCCTGGTAGATCACGCCCTTGGTGTCGCAGAGGATGAGGTTCTCGTGCTTGAAGCCGATGGCTTCCAGCAGCTCCAGGCAGGCGATGCCGGCGGCGCCGGCGCCGTTGCAGACGAGCTTGGTGTCCTCGATCTTGCGGCCTGTGAGAAAGAGCGAGTTCAGCAGGCCCGCGGCGGAAATGATCGCGGTGCCGTGCTGGTCGTCATGGAACACCGGGATGTCCATCAGCTCGCGCAGGCGCTGCTCGATGATGAAGCACTCCGGCGCCTTGATGTCCTCCAGGTTGATGCCGCCCCAGCCGGCGCCGAGCAGCTTCACGCAGTTGATGATCTCCTCGGGGTCCTCGGAGGACACCTCCAAGTCGATCGAATCGATGTCGGCGAAGCGCTTGAACAGGACCGCCTTGCCCTCCATCACCGGCTTCGCCGCCAGCGCCCCGCGGTTGCCGAGCCCCAGGATGGCGGTGCCGTTGGTGATGACGGCGACGAAATTGCCCTTCACCGTGTAGTCGTAGGCCTTGTCTGGATCGTCGGCGATGGCGAGCACCGGTATTGCGACACCGGGCGAATAGGCGAGCGACAGGTCGCGCTGGGTCGCCATCGGCTTGGTGGCGATCACCTCGAGCTTGCCGGGGCGTCCTCGGCTGTGAAAATCCAACGCCTCCTGATCGGTGAAAGTCGGCCGGTTGCTGCTGGATTTATTCGCCATTTCAACACTCTACCCTCGGCCGGCGGGCCGAGGGGGGACGTTAGCGGATGGGCCGGGCATTGCTCAAGATACCGCCGGCCGAAAGGCGCCCCAGGCGGCCCGGCGAGGATTGAACCGACCGGCCGGGCAGGGTAAGCGGTGCGACAGCCGCCTTCGCCCCAAGACGGGCTTTCACTTTAAGAGGCGGCACGCCCTGGGCTTTGGGTCATGATCCGGTTTTTGTTGCGCTTTGTCGGGACCTTGCTGCTCACCCTGGGATTCATCTTCCTGGTCTATGACGGGATACGATCGATTTCCGACGACAGCATTCTGCTGACCAAGGCGAGCGAGATCTGGACCATCCTCAACGATCGCAGCCTGGCCGCGTTTCAGGTTCTGGTCGAACGCTACACCGGCGCCGAGTTCTGGCGGGCCGGCGTCGCCCCGGTCCTCGATCAGCCCGCCTCGGCGGTGGCCTGCATCCTGGGCGTCATCCTGATCGTGCTCGGGCGCAAGAAAAAGCCATTGATCGGCTACGCCCGCGATTGAAATCACCGGCTCCGGGTTTGCCCGCGGCCGGTGTGCACAGGTCCGACTGCCTTGAATTAGATGTCGAACTCAGTCCGCTGCTTGAAGATCTGCACGGCGCCGCGTTGCCCTGGAAGCTGGTCGCGGTGAACGACGGGGCCGGCTGGGCCACCGCGCTCGCCACGTGGCCGAGGGTGACGCCGAGCGCGCCGACCATCACGCAGGTCAGCAGCACCGCGCCGAGGATACCGCCGCGCGGCAGCAGCAGGCAAAGGCCGGCGAGGATTTCGGCGCAGCCCGCGATCATGAGGAAACCGTTGCCCAGGCCGATCGCCTGGAACTGCTGGACCATCAGGCCGGCGCCGGTGATCTTGGCGTAGCCGGAGGCAATCGTAATCACGCCGAGCAGGATTTGCGCTTCGTAGATGCTGATGGTCTTGGTCATGGCGTGGCCCCTTTTCGATGAGGCCACCCTATGAGCCGCCGTTGGCAGAGCAGGCGGCGCAGCGCGACGCCGCCCTCCGCCGCGCTGACCCGGAAGTTCTGCTTGTCGAGGTAATCGACCAGCAACTGGCGCTGTGTCGCCTCGTCCTTGACCACGACGATATGCGGACGTTAATCCATGCCCCCGAAAGCTTACCAATTCCAGATGTTACAGCCGCCGTTACTTCAATGCGTCGATACCGGCGCGGGCGATTTGCGCGTCCTGCGCCGAGAGCACGCCGGACACGCCGATGGCGCCGACGATCTTGCCGTCCAGCATGATCGGCACGCCGCCTTCCAGCGGCACGATGTCCTTCAGCGCCAGGAAACGCAGGCCCGCGCCGCCGCCAGAGATGGCGTCGTCGAGCACCTTCGACGGCCGCTTGAACATCAGCGCGGTTCTCGCCTTGCCCTGGGAGATATCGATCGATGAGAGCTGCACGTCGTCGTGCCGGTGCAGCATCACGATATGGCCGCCGCTGTCGATGATGGCGATGACCACCGACCAGTTGTTCTTGATGGCCTCGGCCTCGGCTGCGGCCATGACCTTGCGTGCGCTCTCGATCCCGATCGGCGGGCCGTAGCCCGGCGGCGGGGTTTGCGCCAGGGCGGGTGTCATGCCGGGCGCCGCCGCCAGCAAGGCAACGAGACAGGCGCCGACAAGGGTTTTCAGCGTGGTCATAGGGCCTCCACACGACATCCGCTTCGGCCGCAGCATAAGTGGACCGGAGCGGAAGGGAAACAGGGCGGGAGAAAACAGCACGCCGCTCGCGCGGCCGTGAAGCCGCCGTGCGGCCGAATGGCTGGATTGTGACCCCGGACCGCGTGCGGAATGCGGCAATTCGGCCTATATATGTGCATCCATTTCAGGAGAACGAACGATGTTCATGTTCAAGAAGTCGCTCGACCTGCCGTCCAAGGCCGACGCGCCGCCGGGCCGGCCCGAGCCGATCCGCACCGCGGCCAAGCATTTCGTCAACGGCAACCCGTTGAAGGGCCCCTATCCGGCGGGGCTTGAGACCGCGATCTTCGGCTTCGGCTGCTTCTGGGGCGCCGAGCGCAAGTTCTGGGAGCTGGGCGGCGGCATCCATGCGACCGCGGTCGGCTATGCCGGCGGCCACACGCCCAATCCGACCTACGAGGAGGTCTGCTCCGGCCGCACCGGCCACAACGAGGTGGTGCTGGTGGTCTATGACCCGAAGAAGATCTCCTACGAGAAGCTCCTGAAGACCTTCTGGGAGAACCACGATCCGACCCAGGGCATGCGCCAGGGCAACGACGTCGGCACCCAGTACCGCTCCGGCATCTATGCAACGACGCCTGAGCAGAAGAAGGCGGCGGAGGAATCCAAGGCGGTGTTCGGCAAAGCGCTGGCCGCCAAGCGCTTCGGCGCGATCACGACGGAGATTCTCGACGCGCCGCCGTTCTACTTCGCCGAGGACTATCACCAGCAGTACCTGGCGAAGAACCCGATGGGCTATTGCGGGCTCGGCGGCACCGGCGTGTCGTGCCCGATCGGGACAGGTGTCGCCGCCGCGGCGGCGCATTGAGCGCAGCGCAAACCGGAATACCAGAGGGCCGCGAGAGCGGCCCTTCTTGCTTTACTCCGCATCCGGTTGCTGATGAACTCCCGAAGGTGTCCGAAGGAGGAGGCCATTGTCACCTGACGGGATTGAGGAGTGGGCGGCCATACTTCCATTCGCCACTCTTGTTCGCCGTTTCAAGTGAGAAAGCCGCTGCCCCGTCTGGCAGCATCATGAAGCGATAGCAGAGGTTCTCGTGGATGTACTTGCGCACCAATGCATC